>UQHH01000018.1 GCA_900540865.1 uncultured Oscillospiraceae bacterium | reverse complement strand
GCGGCTACGACTACCACGGCTACCACGCGTTCGACTTCAACACGGTGGACGTGCGTTATGAGTCGGAGGGCGCGACATTCCAGGAGCTAATCGACGCGGTGCATGAAAAGGGCATGAAGATTGTACAGGACGTCGTGTGGAACCACACGGGCAACTTTGGTGAGGCGTTCCTTGCCCCTATGTTCGAGAAAAAGTATGAATCCGTGCAGGATTTGGCCGACATCTCCAGCATGGTTCCGATTGAGGGCAGCGAATTTGCAAAATCCTATCCGAATTATGATTCGCTTCAGCCGGGAGCCCAGTACCAGGCAAGGCTTTCCATCATGAAGAATACCGACGGCAAGGACCACGACGTCAAGGATTATTACCATCATTCCCCCGACATGGGATATGAAAGCAAAATCGAGCAGACCGGCCAGATGGCGGGCGACTGCGTCGACATCAACACGGAAAATCAGGAGGTCGCGACCTTCCTGACGAACTCCTATATGGAATACGTCAATATGGGCGTCGACGCTTTCCGTCTCGACACAGAGAAGCACATCAACCGCTGGACGCTCAACTCCGCATACTTCCCGGTATTCAATAAGGTAGATAATTTCTACATCTTCGGCGAGGTCTGCGCGCGCGTCCGCGACGTATGGAACCACAACATCCCCTCCAGCTCCCCCCCGTTCTTCACCTGGGCGGAAACAGAAAGCCAGTGGAAGAACAACTGGAGCACGACGGATTGGGAATCCAACTATGAAAACGCTTACGCGCATTATGACGCGCACAATAACACGCAGAATGTCGAAACGAGCGACAATGCTTTCTTAAAGGGCAACAACTACCATACGCCCGATTACAGCAAATCGAACGGCACAGGCGTCATCGATTTCTCGATGCACTGGAACTTCGATTCCGCGCAGGAAGCTTACCGCGCAGGCCTTGCGGAGGACCGGTATATCAACGATTCCACATGGAACGTCATGTATGTCGATTCTCACGACTACGGCCCCGACTCCAGCCAGACGACGCGTTTTAATTCCGGTACGCAGGCCTGGGCGGAAAATCTGAACCTAATCTTTACCTTCCGCGGAATTCCCTGCCTCTATTACGGCAGTGAGATTGAATTCCAGAAGGGCCAGGTTATCGACGTCGGCCCGAACGCGCCGCTTAGCTCCACAGGACGCGCTTACTTCGGCGACCACCTCGAGGGCAATGTTTCCGCAACCGATTTCAGCGAATACACCGCGAGCGGCAAGGTAGCCGACACGCTCAACTACCCGCTTGCAAAGCATATCCAGAGGCTCAACCAGATTAGACGCGCAATCCCCGCGCTCCAGAAGGGCCAGTATTCTACAGACAATGTATCGGGCGATATGGCTTATAAGCGCCGCTACACAGGCGACGGCGTTGACAGCTTTGTCTGCGTCAGCGTGACAGGCTCCGCGAACTTTACGAACATTCCCAACGGCAGGTATGTCGATGCTGTAACGGGCGACGTAAAGAACGTGACGAACGGCACGCTTTCCATCTCCGCTCCCGGCCGGGGCAACATGAGGGCTTATGTGCTCTCTTCAAACGGCTTTACGGGAATCGACGGCAAGATTGGAACAAACGGCACTTACCTAAAATAAACCATTTAGAAAAACGGCCCCGCAGAGGTTTCTCTGCGGGGTCGTTTTATTTTCATAAGCCGCTTTCGTTTTGACTGGGTTGACGTCAAAGTAGTTAATATTCTTATAATTCACGCTATACTATCATCCCTCATAAAATTCACTTTATAATGGAAAGCCCCGTCCGCGCATATTAACACGAACGAAGCTTCCTATATGTATATAAATAGAGACAGGCTTTGTTATTCCACGTCCTGCAAGGCGGCGTAGCCCCTTTCTCCCGTGCGGACCTTAATCACGTCCTCCACGTTGTAAACGAAAATTTTTCCGTCGCCGATGTGTCCGGTGTAAAGCGCCTTGATTGCCGCGTCGATAACCGTCTGTACCGGAATCCTGCTGACGACGATTTCTACCTGCATCTTCGGCAGGAGGTTCATTTCGACAGGAACGCCGCGGTAATATTCCGCCCTGCCCTTCTGTACACCGCAGCCGAGTACCTGTGTGACCGTCATGCCGGTAATACCAATGGTATCCATTGCGGATTTGAGGTCTTCGAGCTTGCTCTGCTTGAGCAGGATGTCGATTTTTGTAAGCTTCACGTCGGAGGCTGGAACACCGCCGGTCGTCGCAACCTGCACGGGTACGGCGTCCATTACGGAAACATCACCCATTACGCTCATGGACGGGTCGTCAAGGGACGCGCTGCTGACGACCGTGGGCATAAAGTCCGCATAGCTGCTGACAAGGCCGTGCTCCATAATATCGAGGCCGACCGTCTCTTCTTCTTTTGAGACACGCAGCCCCACCGTGTGCTTGATGATAAGGAATACGGCTGCCATGACAACTGCGACATACGCCATAACCGTGAACACGCCGATTGCCTGCGTACCGAGCACCTCAAAGCCGTCGCCGAGGAACAGGCCCTTTTTATCACCCGTGCCGTAGCCGTTTGAAAACAGCCCTACGCAGAGTGTGCCGAGCGCGCCGCAGATACCATGGACGCCTACCGCGCCGACCGGGTCGTCTATCTTACAGACCTTGTCGATAAATTCAATGCCGAACACGACCGCAAAGCCGGAAAGGATACCGGTAATTGCCGCCGCCCACGGGTCGACCGTGTCGCAGCCTGCCGTAATGGCGACAAGGCCAGCAAGCGCGCCGTTGAGCGTCATGGATACGTCGGGCTTTTTATACCGAATCCAGGTAATCGCCATAACGGTGACGGCAGCGACCGCCGCGCATAGGTTCGTCGTAAAGAATACGAGGCCTGCGTTGAAAATTGCCGGGCCTTCCATAGAAACGGTAGAGCCGCCGTTGAAACCGAACCAGCAGAACCAGAGGATAAACACGCCGAGCGCGCCGAGTGTGAGGCTGTGGCCGGGTATTGCCTTCGGTTTGCCGTCCCCGCCGTATTTTCCGATACGGGGGCCGAGTATTTTCGCGCCGACCAAAGCCGCAACGCCGCCGACCATATGAACAGCCGTCGAGCCCGCAAAGTCATGGAAACCGAGCCCCGCAAGCCAGCCGCCGCCCCAAATCCAGTGGCCGGAAATCGGGTAGATTATCAGGCTGATAGCCGCTGAATAAATACAGTACGCGCTGAACTTTGTACGTTCCGCCATCGCGCCGGATACAATTGTGGCGGCAGTCGCGCAGAAAACTGTCTGGAATATCATGAAGGCAAAGAGCGGCACGCCGTCGGGGAGCACCGACGAATAATCACCGGAAAGCCCGAAGAAATCAAACCCGCCGAAATAGAGGTTCGAGGTGCCGAACATAATTCCAAAGCCCGCCAGCCAATAAAGCGGCGTACCGATTGCAAAGTCCATCAGGTTTTTCATGATGATATTGCCGGCGTTCTTTGCCCTGGTGAAGCCCGTCTCCACCATTGCAAAGCCAGCCTGCATAAAGAAAACCAACGCAGCGCCTACCAAAACCCATATTGTGTTGACAGCAGAAAATTCCATGTTTGGAAACATACCAATTCCTCCCCGAAAATAAAATCGGCGTGCCTCCAAACCGTCCGCGGGGCTTTGCTCCCCGGCTCCGGTATGAAAACACGCCGTTGTGTCTATATTGAACGCCGGAATCCCAGCGATTTTCTTAATACCTGCGTACTAAGAAAGGTTTAGTCGTATACGCCGAACAGCAGCTGCCCGTAAGACGGATAAGGCCAGTATTTGGACGAGGTGTTGATTTCCATCTCGTCTGCTACCGCGCGCAGCTCCTGCATGGCAGCGAACACATGGTCCTTATAATAATCCGCGAGCTCCTGCACGCCCTCCACCTCTTTGGTGCCAAGCAGCGCCTGCTCGAGGGCCGCTATCTTCTTTGAGAAGCATGCGGTGAGCGAAGACAGCTTTTTGACCAAATCGATTTCCGCGTCGCAATGAATATCGGCGCAAAGCGCTTTTTTGGCGTTGGCCGTCTCGGTCAGCTCTTTTACATAAGACGAAACGCCCGGAAGAATATCCTTCTTTGCCATGTCGAGCATGGTAAGCGCCTCGATATTGAGTACCTTGGTATAGTTTTCAAGCTGGATTTCATAGCGGGAATGAACCTCCGACTCGGTGAAAATGCTGTTTTTGATAAACAGCGCGATGTTCTTATCCGCGATGTAGTAGCGCATGGCCTCCGGCATGGTGCGAAGGTTCAGAAGGCCCCTCTTCTTCGCTTCTACGACCCATTCGTCGGAATAGTTGTTGCCGTTGAAGATAATCCTTTTATGTTCCTTGTACTCCCTTTTAATCAGGTCCATCACTGCCGTCCTGATGTCCTCAGCGTTTTCAAGCTCGTCGGCGAACTCGCAGAACGCCTCCGCAACAATCGTGTTGAGCATGATATTCGGGCAGGCAATGTTGAGCGCAGAGCCAAGCATACGGAACTCGAACTTATTTCCGGTAAAGGCAAACGGTGAGGTACGGTTGCGGTCTGTCGTGTCCTTTTTGATGTTCGGGAGAACGACGGTGCCCATTTCCATCCTGACAGAGCCCTTATTCGCATATTCCGAGTTGTTCTCAATGGAATCTAAAATCTCCGTCAGCTCATCGCCGAGGAACATCGAAATAATCGCGGGCGGCGCCTCGTTCGCGCCCAGGCGGTGGTCATTGCCCGCGCTCGCGACGGATAAGCGGAGCAAATCCTGGTATTCGTCGACCGCCTTGATGACAGCCATCAAAATCAGCAGGAACTGCGCGTTGTCCTTCGGCGTTTTGCCCGGGTCGAGCAGGTTTTTGCCCGTATTGGTGGAAAGGGACCAGTTGTTGTGCTTGCCGCTTCCGTTTACGCCCGCAAACGGCTTTTCATGCAGCAGGCATACCATGCCGTGCCTTCTGGCGACCTTCCGCATAATTTCCATAGTAAGCTGGTTATGGTCGGTCGCAAGGTTCGTGGTGGTAAAAATCGGGGCGAGCTCATGCTGCCCTGGCGCGACCTCATTGTGCTTGGTCTTGGAAAAAACGCCGAGCTTCCAGAGCTCCTGGTCAAGGTCCTTCATATATTCGGATACGCGCGGCTTGATGGTTCCGAAATAATGGTCCTCCAGCTCCTGCCCCTTGGGGGCGCGCGCGCCGAACAGCGTCCGGCCTGTATAAATCAAGTCTTTGCGTTTTTCATAGAGCTTCTTGTCAATCAGAAAATATTCCTGCTCCGCTCCCACGGTGGTCAGCACCCTGGTGGTTTCCTCGTCGCCGAATAAACGGAGGATGCGCAGCGCTTCGGTGCTGATACGGTCCATGGAACGCAGCAGCGGCGTCTTCTTGTCGAGCGCCTCGCCCGTATAGGAGCAGAAAGCGGTAGGGATGCATAGGGTATCGTCCTTGACGAACGCGTAAGAGGTCGGGTCCCAGGCGGTATAGCCCCTGGCTTCAAAGGTTGCACGCAGCCCGCCGGACGGAAAGCTCGATGCGTCCGGTTCGCCCTTAATAAGCTCCTTGCCGGAAAACTCCATAATCGCCCTGCCGTCGTCGGTCGGGTTGATAAAGCTGTCGTGCTTTTCCGCTGTTATACCGGTCATCGGCTGGAACCAGTGGGTATAATGAGTGGCTCCCTTTTCAACCGCCCAGTCCTTCATGGCGTTGGCGACAATGTTTGCCACATTGATGTCAAGCGCCTCGCCAAGCTCGATGGTCTTCTTCAGCGCCTTATAGGTTTGCTTCGGAAGCCGTTCCTTCATCGATACATCATCGAATACCATGCTGCCGAAAATCTCAGGAATACTTGCCATACTGAAAACTCCTGTCCCTAAAAAAATATTTTAGTAAAACGAAACGGCGCCGCAGGGGAAATCCCTACAGCGCCGTTGCTGTTATGCCTAGAGTATATACCAGCCAATTCCATTTGTCAATGATTTTTTTGAATTATGCAGGATTTTATAAGAAACTTGCATTTGTAACGCCGTTTGTCAATTAAAATCGGTCAAATTTAACATTCAATGAAATTTTATCCAAATTAAATTCATAAAACGCAAAGAAATGCTTGACACGCGTCTTTTTGCAGGAGTATAATGTGCTACGGATAAAAATGCAGGTTTTTATTATATTAATTTCAATAAATAAAGCTTTTACCGTTGCTTATGCAACTATCACTTGGTATTTATGAAATATTTAAAAATAAACCTGCAAGGACAACTTGTCAGTACTTGTATTTTTACCCTTGCTATATGATAGTATATGCAGCAGGCTGAATAAGTGAATCAATAAGGAGGAAGCGTTATGAGAGAGGGACAGGTAAGGATACCGTCCGGCTGCGCGATTTCGGGCATGATTTCAAAAGACGGAAAGAAAATGAACGGGGAAAGCATAATCAAATCGATTTCCGTCATGCACGACAGGAGCAACGGCCTGGGAGGAGGCTTTGCCGCTTATGGTATATATCCGGAATTTAAGGATTTTTACGCCTTCCATGTATTTTACGACGACGACTTTTCAAAGGAGCAATGTTATAAGTATATCAGCGGCAGCTTTGAAATCGTCAGTATGTCGAAAATGCCGACCCGAAAGCTTAAGGCGATTACCGGCGAGCCCCTTATCTGGCGTTACTTCGTCAAGCCCCTGCCCTACCGCGTGGAGGCCATGCAGGTGACGGAGGACGAATTCGTCTTTAAAAGCGTAATGCATATCAATAAAGATATAAACGGCGCGTATGTCTTCTCAAGCGGGAAAAACATGGGCGCGTTCAAGGCGGTCGGTTACCCGGAGGACGTGGGCGTATTCTACCGTCTGGAGGAGTATGAGGGCTATTGCTGGACGGCGCACGGGCGTTATCCGACGAACACCCCCGGCTGGTGGGGCGGCGCGCATCCGTTTGCGATGCTCGGCTGCTCGGTCGTACATAACGGGGAGATTTCCTCTTACGACGCAAACCGCCGCTATATTGAGATGATGGGCTACAGCTGCACCCTGCTTACCGACACAGAAGCGATTACCTATATCATCGATTACCTTGTGCGCAGGCAGGGGCTTACCTATGAGGAAGCGGCCTGCGTGATGGCGGCGCCGTTCTGGAGCACAATCGAAACGATGCCGAAGGCGCAGCGTGAGCGCATGACATACCTGCGCAACGCCTTCGCAAGCTTTTTGATAACCGGCCCGTTTTCTATCCTTGTAGGTTTTACCGGAGGGCTGATGGCCTTAAATGACAGGCTGAAGCTGCGTTCCATGGTCGTCGGGGAAAAAAACGATATGGTTTACCTTGCAAGCGAGGAAGCTGCTATCCGCGTAATCGAGCCGGAGCTCGACAAAATTTGGGCGCCTAAGGGCGGGGAGCCCGTCGTCGTCACTGTAAACGGAGGTGCAAAATAATGCCGGTCAACTTTTTATACCCCGAATATGAGGTCGTGCGCGACCATACAAGGTGCATCGCCTGCCGCGTATGTGAACGGCAGTGCGCAAATAATGTACACCATTATGATAAAGAACTGGATATGATGTTTGCGGACGAATCGAAATGCGTCGTCTGCCACCGCTGTGTCGCGCTTTGCCCGACAAGGGCGCTGAAAATCGTCAGGACAGACCACACCTTTAAGGAAAACAAGAACTGGACGAAGGACGCCATCAGCGAGGTCTACCGCCAGGCGGGCACAGGCGGCGTGCTGCTGTCCTCTATGGGCAACCCGCAGGAATACCCGGTTTACTGGGACAAAATGCTCATCAACGCCTCCCAGGTGACAAACCCGTCCATCGACCCACTGCGCGAGCCGATGGAAACGAAAACCTTTCTCGGCAAAAAGCCCAAACGGGTGGAACGCGACGAAAAGGGCCGTATCAAAAACAACCTCAGCCCGCAGCTTGAGCTAAAGGTTCCCATCATGTTTTCCGCCATGTCCTACGGCTCCATCAGCTACAACGCGCACGAAAGCCTTGCGCGCGCGGCAAAGGAGCTCGGCACCTTCTACAACACGGGCGAGGGCGGCCTGCACAAGGATTTCTATAAATTTGGGAAGAACACCATCGTACAGGTAGCGTCTGGGCGCTTCGGCGTATATAAGGAATATTTAGAGCAGGGCGCGGCGATTGAAATCAAAATAGGCCAGGGAGCTAAACCCGGCATCGGCGGACACCTGCCGGGCGCGAAAATTGTGGGCGACATCTCCAAAACGCGCATGATTCCCGAGGGCTCCGACGCTATCTCCCCCGCTCCGCATCATGATATCTATTCCATCGAGGATTTACGTCAGCTCGTCTATTCCTTAAAAGAGGCGACGGATTATAAAAAGCCGGTTATCGTTAAGATTGCCGCGGTGCACAACGTCGCGGCGATTGCAAGCGGTATCGCAAGGGGAGGCGCGGATATTATCGCAATCGACGGCTTCCGCGGCGGAACGGGCGCCGCCCCGACAAGAATCCGCGACAACGTGGGCATTCCGGTTGAGCTTGCGCTCGCGGCGGTCGACCAGCGCCTGCGGGACGAGGGCATCCGCGGCAGCGTCTCGATTGTCGCCGGCGGCTCTATCCGTAACAGCGCGGATATCGTCAAAGCCGTCGCGCTCGGCGCGGACGCCGTATACATTGCGACAAGCGCGCTTCTGGCGCTCGGCTGCCATTTGTGCCGCAGCTGCCAGACCGGCAAATGCAACTGGGGCATTGCGACGCAGCGCCCGGAGCTTGTGCGCCGCTTAAACCCCGATACTGGGTGTGAGCGCCTTGTAAACCTCGTTACGGCGTGGGACCACGAAATCAAGGAAATGATGGGCGGCATGGGCATCAATTCCATCGAAGCCCTGCGTGGCAACCGTTTGATGCTCAGGGGAATCGGCCTGACGCAGAAGGAGCTCGACATACTCGGCATCAAGCATGCCGGCGAATAAGGAGGGGCAGCTATGAAACGAATCTATGTCAATGAAAAATGGTGCCTGGGCTGCCATCTCTGCGAATATTACTGCGCGTTCGCGAATTCCGGCAAGGACGACATGGCAAAGGCGCTGAAAAATATCACCATCAACCCGCGCATCCGGATTGAAGAGCATAAATCCATCAGCTTTGCCGTCTCCTGCCGCCACTGCGAGGAGCCGCTGTGCGTCAAAAGCTGTATTACAGGCGCGCTGTCTGTACAGAACGGTATCATCGAGGTCAACCAGGATAAATGCGTGGGCTGCTATACCTGTGTACTCACCTGCCCGTATGGATGTATCGCCCCGTCGGACGACGGTGTGGTGCAAAAGTGCGAGCTTTGCGTAAAGAACGCCGGGGGCACGCCCGCCTGCGTGAAGGGCTGCCCGAACAAAGCGATTGAATGGGAGGAGCGGTAATATGGACTATGTCATCATCGGCAATTCCGCCGCGGCCGTCGGCTGTGTGGAGGGAATCAGGCAAATCGATAAAAAGGGCAAAATCACCATCATTTCCGGCGAGCCCTACCATACCTATTCCCGCCCACTCATTTCTTACCTCTTACTTGGAAAGACCGACAGCGAACGCATGAAATACAGGGACAATCATTTTTATAAGGACAACAACGTGACGGCACTACTCGGCAAAAAGGCCGTTTATATAGACAGCGGAAAAAAAGAGGTAACGCTCGACGGCGGAAAAAAGGTAACATACGACAGGCTGCTCGCTGCGACAGGCTCCTCCCCCTTCGTCCCGCCGATAGAGGGGCTTGAAAAGGTGGAAAACAAATTCACCTTCCTGTCGCTCGGCGACGCAAAGGCGCTGGAACAGGCAATCAATAAAGACAGCCGCGTGCTGATTATCGGCGCGGGCCTGATTGGGCTCAAGTGCGCGGAAGGGATTAAAAAAAGGGTCCGGCACATCCATGTGGTCGATATGGCTGACCGGGTTTTGCCGAGTATCCTGGATGAAGAGGCTTCCAAAATCGTACAGGAGCATATGGAAAAGCACGGCGTGGAATTTACGCTTAATGACAGCGTAAAAAGCTTTACCAAAAATACGGCGGCGCTTGAAAGCGGCAAAAAAATCCCGTTCGACGTGCTCGTGCTTGCGGTCGGCGTGCGCCCGAACACAAAGCTTTTGCAGGACGCCGGCGCGCGGGTACAGCGCGGAATCGTAACGGACGAGGCATGCCGCACTTCCCTTCCCGATATTTTCGCGGCGGGCGACTGCGCCGAGAGCCACGATATTACGACGGGTGGGCAGCGTGTGCTGGCGCTGCTGCCGAACGCCTACATGCAGGGCGAATGCGCGGGTATCAACATGGCGGGCGGTAACGCCCTGTACGAAAAGGCAATCCCCATGAACGCCATCGGTTTTTTCGGGCTGCATGTCATTACCGCCGGGAGCTGCGACGGGCGGGAGCACATTGTAGCGGACAAAAATCCGCAGAATTATAAGAAGCTTGTTACAAAGGACGATTTATTAAAGGGCTATATCATGGTCGGCAATGTGGAGCGCGCGGGTATTTACACGTCGCTCATCCGTGAAAAAAAGAGCCTTTCCACAATCGACTTTGAACTGATTAAGGAAAAACCGCAGTTGATGGCCTTTTCAAAACGCGAAAGGGCCAAAACGCTTGGAGGGATGACGCTATGAAGGTACAGGCGGACCTGATGCATTTTAAAAAGCTCAACAGCCTGATAAGGGAAACGGGCGACCGGCAGGTTACAATCGACAGCTGTACGGGACAGCGCTATATCGCAAGCGCGCTTGCCGGGAAGGATATCGTTATCAACGGCACGCCCGGAAACGCCCTTGGCTGTTATTTGAACGGCTGCACCATCCATGTGTACGGGAACACCCAGGAGGCGACGGGCGACACGATGAACAGCGGCAAAATCTATGTCCACGGCTCATGCGGGGACGCTGCAGGCTACGCCATGCGCGGCGGGCGCATCCTGATTGAGGGCGACACCGGCTACCGCACGGGCATCCACATGAAGGCCTATCAGGATAAGCTGCCGGTCATCGTTGTCGGCGGGGCCGCCGGGAGCTTTTTAGGCGAATACCAGGCGGGCGGCGTGATTATCGTGCTTGGCGTCAATACGGATTCTAAATCGATTGTCGGCAACTTTTGCGGAACCGGTATGCACGGCGGCAAAATCTACCTGCGCTGCAAGGAACAGGATTTGCCGCGGAGCCTTCCAAAGCAGGTGGCGGCGCGCCCCGCGACGGAGGAGGATTTAAGCGTAATCGACGAATATATAAGCGACTATTGCGAAGCGTTTAAAGCGAAGAAGAAGGAAATCCTCCAACACGATTTTTACGTTTTGGAGCCCGACACGAAAAACCCGTACAGGCAGTTATACACCTATAGCTGACATACCGTGCCATGTAATTAAAGCAACAAAAAAGAGCGGGGCGCGCCGCTCTTTTTTTACGCCCGGACGATGTACAAAATTTTTGATTCGCAGTATACTATATATCATGCCATTTCGGCAAAAAGAGGGGTTCTTTTTGAAAAAGGGCAAGCTTATCTACAATATCCCGGTTCATGAAACGCTTTATATCGGCCTTTGCCTTGCGTTTGTGGGCGGCTTTCTGGACGCTTATACTTATATTTTGCGGGGCGGCGTATTCGCAAACGCGCAGACCGGCAATCTCGTGCTGCTTGGCGTCCATTTGGCGCAGGGCAAGCCGGCGGGCTTTCTTGTATATCTCGCGCCGGTTTTCGCGTTCCTGCTGGGCGTGCTGATTACGGAGCTGCTGAAACGGAAATTCAGCCCACGGAAATTCGTGGAGTGGCAGCACATTGTCGTTTTCATTGAAATCGCGCTGCTGTTTGTCATCGGCTTCCTGCCGCAGGCGGTCCCAAACGCTGTGGTGAATATCGCGATTTCATTTGTCTGCTCCGTGCAGTTCAACAGCTTCCGCAAAACGAGCGGCCTGCCGTACGCGTCTACCATGTGTACCGGCAACCTGCGCAGCGCGGGGGAATTCCTGTTTACCTTCCTTGAAACAAAAGACAAGGAAGCGGGGAAAAAATCCCTGCGGTATTTTGCGGTTATCCTCGTTTTCCTGGCGGGCGCGGCGCTCGGCACGCTGCTGTGCGGCCTGTTCGGGGCAGCGGCTGTCTGGGTATGCTGCGGCGTACTTGCCGCCGCCTTTTTCATGATGCTTTTTGGAAAATAACAAGCGGCATAAATTCATTCTATATGCCGTAAAATCAACCGGAAGAGGGTCTTTTCCTTGCAAAATGCGTTACAAACGGTTAAAAAAATAATCCCGGGCTTTCTGGTCTGCGCCGTTATAGCGGTAATCGCCCAGTTCCTGGCCAATTTTATCCCGTCCATCGGCTCGGCGCTGATTGCCATCCTGCTGGGCATTCTTGCGGGCAATACCTTTTTAAACCGCGAGGTGTTCAACGCCGGCTCTAAGTTCTCTGAAAAAAACCTGCTGGAGTATTCCATCGTCCTGACCGGCCTGACGCTCAATTTAACGGACATTATGGGCGTTGGCGTCACCGGCGTTATCTTTATCCTTTTACAGATGGCGCTGACCATTACGGCGGCGTATTTAATCGGCAAAAAGCTCGGCTTTGGCAAGAAGTTTACCATGCTTATGTGCGCGGGCAACGCCGTGTGCGGCTCGTCGGCGATTGCGACGGTCGCGCCCGTCGTCAAAGCTGAATCGAAGGACAAGGGTATTTCCATTACAATCGTCAACGTCACAGGCACGTTTATGATGGTACTGCTGCCGCTGATTGCGGGGCTCCTTTACAACCACGAAACCCTGCAAACCGCGGGGCTTATCGGCGGTACGCTGCAATCCATCGGGCAGGTCATCGCCTCGGCGAAGATGGTCAGCACCGAAGTGGTCGATATGGCGACCATTTTTAAAATCATCCGTATCATTTTCCTTGTGCTTGTCGCGCTCGTCTTCTCCAGGCTCAACACCAACGAGGGGGAAAAGCTTTTCTCTAAACAAACGGGAGAGCACGGCAAGGTCAAGGCGGGCGTACCGTGGTTTATCATCGGCTTTTTCCTTTTGAGTATTATCACCAGCATCGGCTTTCTGCCGCAGGTCGTCGGCACGACGGCCAAGACCATCAGCGGCCAGTTTGAAATCATCGCCCTCGCGGCAATCGGTATGCGCGTGAAATTCCGCGACCTTGTAAAGGAAGGCCCGAAATCGATGCTGTTCGGCGGGCTTATTGGCGTCTGCCAGATTATCTTCGCCGTTGGGCTCATCTTTTTGCTGCTGCGCCCGTCAGTTTGATAAAACTTTGGTTTTATCAACACATGTCAAAGCGTGCCGGAAAACCAGATTTTGTGGCTTGACAATCCTCACGGCCGTGATATAATAAAAAACGAAAATTTAATAACATCTGCTTATCAAGAGTGACGGAGGGACAGGCCCTGTGAAGTCCGGCAACCTGCAGTTTCTGTAAGGTGCCAAATCCTGCGGTATAACCGGAAGATGAGAGCTTTGATTCCGCTTTCGGTACGCCGGGAGCGGATTTTTATGTTTAATCAGAAAGGAAGAATAGATTATGGCAAAACACTTTTTTACTTCGGAATCCGTAACGGAGGGGCATCCCGACAAGGTGTGCGACCAGATTTCCGACGCGGTGCTCGACGCAATTTTAGAACAGGATAAAAACGCGCATGTCGCCTGCGAGGTAACGGCGACGACCGGCATGGTACACGTAATGGGTGAAATCACAACTGACTGCTATATCGACATCGCCTCCATCGCAAGAGGCGTCGTCTGCTCCATCGGCTATGACAACCCCGCCTGCGGCTTTGACGGCAGCACCTGCGCGGTTCTTACCTCCATCGACGCGCAGTCGCCCGACATCGCCATGGGCGTTAACGAAAGCTATGAATTAAAGCAGGGCGAGAAGGACGCGTATAATTTGTACGGCGCGGGCGACCAGGGCATGATGTTCGGTTACGCGTGCGACGAAACGCCGGAGCTTATGCCGCTTTCCGCGTCCCTTGCGCACAAGCTTGCAAAGCGTTTGTCTCAGGTGCGCAAGGACGGCACGCTCCCCTACCTGCGCCCGGATGGGAAGTCGCAGGTTACGGTTGAGTACGACGGAGACGAAATCAAGCGCGTGGAGGCGGTCGTGGTATCGACCCAGCACGGCGAGGAGGCTTCCCTGGAGCAGATTCGCAAGGATATTGTGGAGCACGTTATCAAGCCCGTTATTCCGGCTTCCCTGCTTGATAACGATACAAAAATTTACGTTAACCCGACGGGCCGGTTCGTAATCGGCGGGCCGGTCGGCGACAGCGGACTGACGGGCAGGAAGATTATCGTCGACACGTACGGCGGCTTCGGGCGCCACGGCGGCGGATGCTTTTCCGGCAAGGACCCGACGAAGGTAGACCGCAGTGCGGCGTACGCGGCGCGCCATGTGGCGAAAAACATCGTCGGCGCTGGTCTTGCCAAAAGGTGCGAGGTACAGCTTGCCTACGCCATCGGCGTGGCAAAGCCCGTATCCGTCATGGTGGACGCGTTCGGCACGTCTGAATATACGAACGAACAGCTCGCAAAGGCTGTGAACCGTGTGTTCGACCTGCGCCCCGCCGCGATAATTGACAGTTTAAAGCTCCGCGAAACGAAATACCGCCCGCTGGCGGCCTACGGCCATATGGGGCGCGAAGAGCTCGGCGTGGAATGGGAGAAGCTCAACAAGACTGAGGAATTGAAAGCCGCGCTCAAGGCGCTTTGCTAAAATTAGAAGGCGGTGTCTTGATTATGTATGAAGAGATAAAAAAATTGGTTGAAGATTTCAAGGAGCTCCCGCAGGTGGAGGCGTTCGCTGTCGGAGGCTCGCGCGCGACAGGAAAGGCGGACGCAAAGTCCGACTACGACATGTACTTGTACGTAACAAACCCGGTTGAGCTGGACGCAAGGGAGGCAATCCTCCGGAAGTATTGCGGTGCGATGGAGATTGGCAACCACTATTGGGAGAACGAGGACAACTGTACGCTCAAAAACGGGATTGACATCGATTTAATTTACCGCGGGCTCGACGATTTTGCACGCGGTATTTCCGCGGTTGTGGACGATTGCCAAAGCGCAAACGGTTATACCACCTGTATGTGGCATAATCTTTTGACCTGTGACATCGTCTTTGACAAGAACGGAAGGCTTTCGGCGCTCAAGAAACGGTATACCGTCCCCTATCCGGAACAGCTCAAGCGGAATATTATTACACAAAACCTTAACTTATTGAGCGGCGTCCTGCCATCCTACGATTTACAGATTAAAAAAGCGGCAGCGCGCGGCGATTTGGTGAGTATCAACCACCGCACGGCTGAATTTCTGGCGAGCTATTTTGATGTTATTTTCGCGCTCAACGAGATGACGCATCCCGGAGAAAAACGCATGATGGCGATTTGCAAGGCGCAGTGTGAAATCCTGCCCGCTAATTTTGAGGAGAACCTGAACGCCATGTTCCATTCGATGTTTGAAGGAGACGCGCTCAACCGGGCAGTGGAAACACTTGTATTGGAGCTTTGTAAGGCTGCCGGAGTTTACCGGCTTTAAAAAGAAGGAGGCGCTGTTTTTCAGCACCTCCTTCTTTTTTATAACGTTTAAAACGTCTCGTTTTTTGGTTTTTTCCATCAAATTTATTATGTTTTGTCAAAAGAGGGAAACCGTTTTCGGCGGTTCCCCTCCTTTTTTCTTGAAGCATTCTGCTTCTTGGTTTCTTTCATAAAACTTTCTATGCTCCATCAAAAGGGAAAACCTCGTCGCAGGTTTTCCCTTGACCCTTTCCAGCCGAGCAAGGGGCTGCGCCCCTTACAATCCCCATTTTATAGAAAACATAGCCGTTCCTCGTTTTATGTGCGGCGTGTAGAAATTATAGTACGGGACTGCTGTGCGCCGCGCCTTCGCGCGGAGTACTTTGTGAGTGCGATATTTTCTTGGCGTGCGGAAACTTTGCGGGTAAAGTGCTTTGTACGGCTTTATCAGGTTACAGGTCATTTTCTTTTTCGTCTGCTTTCTTTTCTTCAAGCGGTTGAAATACTTCAGATGGCCTTAATCCATAGAAACTGCATACCGTCATAAAAGATTCTACACCAAAATTCCCGGTGCTGTTCTCCATTTCCCTAAGCACAACAGGTTTCACTCCTGTAAGCTTTGATAACTGCATAATCGTTAATCCTTTTCCCAAGCGAAGCATTTTAAAATTCTTTGACATCACCCTCAACGCCCTCTCACTGTCTTTTAAATTTTCCATGTTTATCACCTCATGAGAAAAGTATAATACATACGTTTATTTTATGTAACCTGTAGATATCATCAGTCCCCCTAACAAGCATAAGCGTTCTCATTTAATAGTCTGAAATTAATTCAATGAAGAAATCCGCGCGAAGGCGCGGCGCACAGCGGTCCCGTACTATCATTTCTACACACGGTACATGAAACGAGGAGCGACCACAGTTTCTAAAGCACCCCCGAAGGATTCTTAAGGGAACTCTGGGTTCCCTTAAGTCGGCGGAAGGGGGACGGGCATCAGGATGCCGGGAACAATGCGCCAAATCAAGGGCTTTTCTGGCTCTGGCTTCGTTATCGTCCTCCGAAGGCGCAAGCCTTCGTTCGTCCTCTGCCTTGCCATAACCTATAAAAGCCTCTTGATTTGGTTCGCAGAAGTTTGAAAAGAGAAAGCTCCGCCGATTGCAAGCAAAACGAACAAGCCATGCTGGCGCATGGCGCGTGAGTATTGCGCAGATAGCGGTGGAGATGGCCTTTTCAAACCGCATTGGCTCCGGTACCCTGATGCCCTGAAAAGAGGGAAACCACCGAAATGGTTTCCCTCTTTTGAATTAACATAGAAAGTTTGATGAAAAAATCCAAGAAGCAGATTGCTTCAATAAAAAAAGAAGCAGAACGCATTGTTTCAAAAGAAAAGCATTCAGATAAAAAGAGCAAAAAATTGCTCTTTTCAAAAAAGCCTTGACAAAAATATTTTCCGTGCATATAATTGTGGTAACAATTGAATGACTCATCTGAAAGACTGTGAAGGGAATAAGATACGATTGCCTCGTGCAAAGAGAGCTGCCGGCTGGTGTAAGGCGGCGACGGGCCTCGTATGGATAGCTCATCCCGGAGTTGTCTGTCCGCGGGGATTTTCCCCCAGGGCAGAACGCAAGGCTGCGTTAAAGGCCAGGGCTTTGTTTGAGGCCTGTGAGGAACACGCTACAGTGTTTGAATTTGGGTGGTACCACGGATTTTATTCGTCCCTTTCTTTACGGAAAGGGACTTTTTATTTTAATACACCCTTTAAAAAATTCCATCCCGCAAAATAGTCAAAAGTGAGCGGTTCAATGTAATTTTATTAACGGAGGTTTTACCATGTCAGATGTGTATAAGAGACAGGTACGAGTCTTACAAAAAGTACATCCCCTTCAAGCAAATTGATTTACCCGACCGGCAGTGGCCGAACAACGTCATTACCAAAGCGCCCATCTGGTGCAGCGTAGATTTGCGCGACGGCAACCAGGCGCTCATCGACCCGATGAACTTAGAAGAAAAGCTCGAGTTCTTCCACGCGCTTTGCGACATGGGCTTTAAAGAAATCGAAATCGGGTTCCCGTCCGCTTCGGAAACGGAATACGAAATCTGCCGCGAGCTGATTGAAGGGAACCATATCCCAGACGACGTATCCATCCAGGTACTCGTCCAGGCGAGGGAGCACCTCATCCGCAAAACGTTCGACGCCATCAAGGGCGCGAAAAACGTCATCGTCCACTTCTATAACTCCACCTCTACGCTCCAGCGCAAGGTCGTGTTTAAAAAGGATATGGCGGGCATTACGGAAATCGCCGTCAACGGCGCAAGGCTGATTAAAGAGCTGACCGACAACTACAGCGGCGACACGAACATCCGGTTTGAATATTCCCCGGAAAGCTTCAGCGGCACGGAGCCGGAATTCTCGGTCGACATCTGCGCGGCTGTCATGGAAGCGCTCGGCGCGACAAAGGAAAACCCGGTCATCCTGAACCTGCCGAACACGGTCGAGATGTGCACCGCGAACACCTATGCCGACCAGGTGGAATACTTTATCCGCCACCTCCCCAACAGGGACGCCGCCATCATCAGCATCCACCCGCACAACGACCGCGGAAGCGGCGTAGCGGCAACCGAGCTTGCGCTGCTCGCGGGCGCGGACAGGGTTGAGGGTACGCTGTTTGGCAACGGCGAGCGCACCGGCAACCTCGATATTGTGACGGTCGGGCTCAACATGTACACGCAGGGCGTAGACCCACAGCTCGATTTCAGCGATTTGCCGAAATACAAGGAAATCTACGAGCGCTGCACCAACTTAAAAATCCATGAGCGCACGCCTTATGTGGGCGAGCTGGTATTTACCGCGTTCTCCGGCTCCCACCAGGACGCCATCAACAAGGGTATGCAGTATATGCGCGAGTCTGGCACCGAGTACTGGGAGGTACCCTACCTGCCCATCGACCCGGCGGACGTGGGCCGGCAGTACGAGCCGATTATCCGCATAAACTCCCAGTCCGGCAAGGGCGGCGCGGCGTTCGTTATGCAGAACAACTTCGGTTATAACCTGCCGAAGAAGATGCACCCGGAATTCGGCGCGCTGGTGCAGGACGAATGCGAAAAGCTTGGGCGCGAGCTCGTCCCGAACGAGCTTTTGCATGTATTCGAGAAGGAATACCTCTATATCCCGAAAAAGTATGAGCTGACCGTACACAAGCTCTATGAGGAAGGCAGCGGACAGGACGGCGCGCACGAGGTTCATTTCCAGGGTAAGCTGCGCATCCACGAAAACGAAACCGTGACCGACCGGGAAATCGAGGGCCGCGGCAACGGCCCGATTGACGCGTTCTTCAACGCCCTGAAAACGGTCGGCGTAGCAAAATACAAGTTCCTTTCCTACCACGAGCACGCCATCAGCGAGGGCTCCGACTCCAAGGCGATTGCGTACATTGAAATGCAGAAGCCGGACGGCAAAAACATTTTCGGCGTAGGAATCGAGAGCAACATCAACATGGCGTCCATTGCGGGCGTATTAAACGCAATCAACCGCGCAAGCTACGCGGAAAGCAAGGCATAAAAAACGGGAGGGGCTGTCCCCTCCCGTTTTCTGTATCCTCCAGTAAAGGCCGCCGGACTGAAATTTCAGTCCGGCGGCCTTTTTATTCTTTTATTTCTCTTTCAGATACGCGTCGATGTCCTCATGGCGGATGTCGATACCCTTGCTCTTGCCGTTTTTTGTAAGCGTTACATACATGGGCGCCTTGTCCAAATCCGTCCCGGCGGCTGTCAGCTTATAATCATCCTCCACCGGAAAGGCTACGACGACCATGTCCTTGCCTGCATTCGTCCCCTTGTACTTTGTAATGTCCGCCCAGGTAAGCTTGTCGCCCTTTTTCGCAAGCGCCTTGACCTGCTCCATGGTAAGCGCCTCGCCACCGGTTTGAACCGATGTAACCGCGGGCGCGCCGCTTTGCCCCTTGTCCCCGTCCTGGCAGCCGGAAAGCGCCGCGCAGGAAAGGATAAGAACCAGCGTAAGCACAATAGCAATCCCTTTTTTCATAACGTTTCCTCCCGATTTCAGTCTTGTTCTATTATAAAGCACAAGCTACCGCCGTTCAAGCTCTTTTTCCTCCCGCGGCAGGTTCCCGCCGCATATATCGTTTAATTTATCAAACAGTATATGGCTTATATCCACTCCTACATCCGGCTTTCCGATGAGATTCCGGGTTATAATCCCCGCCGCTATAATAGGCAAAAATATCAATAAAGGTCCAAAATCTTCAAAAGAGAGGTGAAATGTGCCTGCTGCAATACCTAAAAAAATCCGGTACGCCGCATAGCCCAAATAGCACAGTAATATGACGTTATACAGCCAACTGTAATATGGCTGCCTTCGTTGGTATGTAAGATATATCCCGCCGGGACAGGGCTGTATCTTCCCAAAGAAATAGCTGCAGCTTTCTCTGCCGCGTATCACCCGGTAACATATTGAAAAGCGGTTTTTTGAAAACTGCCCTACAAAATCTTCATCTACAGAATTACGTTTGTTGCATTTCACATTAACATGGTGAATATTCTCCCGGAAGCTCCGTTCAAATTCATTCTGCGTCATCGGCAGAAACACGGTCTTCTTTTTCCCCATTTTTATACCTCTTCCTCCCGTGAAGCCTTCAGCAGCCCGCAGCAAATCTCGTCAAGCTTATCATTCAGCCTGCGTTTTACATCTATAGGTTTTTCCTTTAAAAAACCCGCTACAATTTCAACAAAAAAGATAGGTACAAAAAACAGGAAAGGCAGCAGGCTTTCCGGTGAAAAGGTAAACTCCACACCCCTGCCAATATCTCTGATAACGGTAAAGGTTGTCCAACACAGTACAAAAACAGGAAAAATCCAGTCAAAATATGGCCTCCTGCACCAATAGGTCAGCAAGATTCCGCCTGGATGGTACTGCGTTTTTCCTGAAAGGATATACCGCCTTTCACTGCCGAGGATTACGCGGTAATAAAACTTAAAACGACGCTCCGATATATGCCCAACAAAATCCCTATCTACGGAAGTTCGTACGTCGTTCTTCACGTTAACGTGGTGGATATTCTCCCGAAAGCTCCGTTTAAATTCATTCTGCGTCATCGGCAGAAACACGGTCTTCTTTTTCCTCATTTTTATACCTTTTCCTCCCGCGGAGCCTTCAGCAGCCCGCAGCAAATCTCGTCAAGCTTATCATACAGCCGTTTTTCCACACTCTTTGATTTGACCAGCATGAATAAAAGCACGACGGCTAAGCACGGAATTGACAGTAGTAAAACGACAGCGCCGGCATTTTGCGTCAGTACCGCGAAGAGCCCGAACCCTTCCATCAAAAGCGCAATCGCAAGCATGAACAAACAGATAACATACAGATATATGGTCTTTCTGTAACGGTAGGTCAGCAAAATTCCGCCATCGTGTTTTTCCGCTTTCCCCGAAAGCACCGTAAAAAGGCCCCGGCCATAAAGCTGTAGGTAAGAAAGCGTAAACCGCTCGTTTTTAAGCCTGCCGACAAAGCTTTCAACCGCAAAATAACGAAAGGGCGTTTTCAAATTTACATACTCGACGTTCGCCCGAAAGCTCTGTTCAAAGCCCTCAAGCGGCATCGGCACAAATACAGTATGTTTTTTCACCCTCGGGCCACCTCCAAACGCTAATCTCCACCACACAGTTCATTAAGCTTATCTAATATTCGTTTCTGGTAAAAATACGGCTTAACAAACAGGAAAAAAATAAATATTGTTACAGTTACCGCAGAACCAATTATAATAAGCGGCAAAGAAAACGCACCAAGGCCAATCAAAAACAGGAGCAGCCAGAAGAAACTTGTCATACTAATCCCGGCTATGGAATTCTCCACAACAACGGCTGCCGTTTTTTTAATCCGGTACGTCAGGTAAAAACCACTGCCGGAAGGCTCAATTTCCCCGGCAAGCATATCGGAACCGCCCCAGTAAAGTATGGTTCTGAAGAAAAAGCGAAACCTGTCGTTTGCAATGCTGCCGAGGTATCCGTCCGGACGGTTCCACCAGCGCCGCTCAAAGTGCGGCGGTTCAATTTCTTTTAAATAATTCTTACGGAACGCAGCCGGAGAATACGGAACATATAACCTCGTTGCTTTATTGTTCCACCGCATAAAAACACCCCCGCTGATTTGATTATAGCGGGGGTGGAAAATTTCGTCAAGAAACTGTGTTTTTCGCTCACAAAAGGGTTATTCCGTTACCATATCGAGGATAATCTGCTTCGCGGCGACGAGCGCGTCGTCCACCTTGGAAACATCCTTTGCGCCGGCCATCGCCATATCGGGGCGTCCGCCGCCGTTGCCTCCCGCAATCTGCGCGACCGCCTTGACGATTTTGCCCGCGTGCGCGCCCTTCTGCTGCGCCTCCTTGCCGCAGGCACAGGCAAAGGTTGCCTTGCCGTCCGACATGGCGGCAATCGTCGCAATACACTTCGGCGCCATGCTCATTACTCGGTCGCACATTGTTTTGAGCATATCGGCGCTCACGTCGGTAAACGCCGCCGTAATAATGCGCACGCCCTTAACAAGCTCCGAGTTTGCGAACATATCGTCGATTTTAAGCGCCGCGAGCTTACCATTGAGCTCTTCAATCAACCTGTCGCGCTCCTTTAAATCCTCGTAAATCTGCGCACAGCCGCGTATGAGCTCCTTCGGATTGCCGATTTTCAGCGCCTGGCACGCTTCGCCGATAACACCCAGATAGCTGTTGAGCGTATCGATAACGCCCATGCCTGTGACCGCCTCGATTCTCCTGACGCCGGAGGCGACCGAGCCCTCGCTCAAAATCTTGAACAAACCGGCCTTCGACGTATTGTCCACATGCGTGCCGCCGCACAGCTCCACCGAGAAATCACCCGCCTGCACCACGCGCACGACATCGCCGTACTTCTCGCCGAACAGCGCCATAGCGCCGCGCTCCTTCGCCTGTTCAATCGGCATTTCCTCCACGGTAACGTCTGCCGCCTTTAAAATTTCCCTGTTTACCATGTCTTCCACTTCGAGCAGCTCATTTGCCGTCATAGCGGAAAAATGCGTGAAGTCAAAACGCAGCCTGTCGTCGGTTACGAGCTGGCCCGCCTGCTCCACATGGGTGCCAAGCACCTTCCTCAGCGCGGCCTGCAAAAGGTGCGCCGCCGTATGGTTGCGCTTGATTGCCGCGCGGCGGTTCGTATCGATTTGAAGCGTCAGCGTATCGCCGACCGATACCGCGCCGCTGTCGATTACCGCGCTGTGCAGGAAATAGCCGGAATGGTCCTTTTTCGTGTCCCGTATAGTCAAAGCGGCCTGCGCGTTCTCCGCCTTGCCGCTGTCGCCCGTTTGTCCGCCGCTTTCCGCGTAGAACGGCGTTTTGTCGAACACCAGTACGACCTGTTTTCCCGCGTCCGCCGCGCCTACGCGCTCGCCCTCATGAATGATTGCGAGCAGCTTTGCCTGCGCGGTGTCGTCCGTGTAGCCGGTGAACTGTGTCGCCGGTAAGTCGGTAAGGTCAATGCTTTCACTGACCCAGGCATCCGCCCCCGCGTTCTTTCTTGCCGCGCGCGCGCGTTTTTTCTGTTCCGCCAGCAGCTCACGGAAACGTTCCTCGTTGACCGTCATACCTTTTTCGGCGAGGATTTCCTTTGTTAAATCGATTGGGAATCCGTAGGTGTCGTTGAGCATGAACGCGTCTTCACCGGAAAGCTCCTTGATTTCGCTGCTGCTTAAAATATCGTGCAGCATATTGAAGCCCTGCTCGATGGTTTTGGAGAAGTTCTCCTCCTCAATTTTAATCAGCTTGATGATAAAATCCTTTTTCTGCGCAAGCTCGGGGTAAGCCGATTCGTTTTCCTTAATGACCGTCTGCGCAACCTCATAGAGGAACGGGCGCTTTACGTCGAGCAGCCTGCCGTGGCGCGCGGCCCGCCTGAGCAGACGGCGCAGGACATAGCCCCTGCCCTCGTTGGAGGGCATGACGCCGTCGCCTATCATAAAGACCGTGCTGCGGATATGGTCGGTGATAACGCGCAGGGAAATGTCGGTCTTTTCGTCTTTCCCATAGGGCGTACCCGTAATTTCGATGACGTGCTTCATGATGTTCTGCACGGTATCGACGAGGAACAGGTTGTCTACGTTCTGCATAACGCAGGCCAGGCGCTCCAGTCCCATACCCGTGTCGATGTTCGGGTGCTCGAGCGGCGTATAATTGCCCTTTCCGTCGCTGTCGAACTGCGTAAAAACAAGGTTCCAAACCTCTACATAACGGTCGCAGTCGCAGCCGACCGCGCAGCCGGGCTTGCCGCAGCCCTTGTCCTCGCCCCTGTCGAAATAAATCTCGGAGCATGGGCCGCACGGGCCTGTGCCATGCTCCCAGAAGTTGTCCTCTTTCCCAAGGCGCACCATATGGCCGGGGGAAACGCCGACCTGCTTTGTCCAGATGTCATAGGCTTCGTCGTCGTTTTCAAAGATAGAGACGTATAGCTTATCCTCCGGCATCTCGAGCACCTTTGTAAAGAATTCCCAGGCCCAGGCGGTCGCGTCGCTTTTGAAGTAATCGCCGAACGAAAAATTGCCCAGCATTTCAAAAAACGTGCCGTGGCGCGCCGTGATGCCCACACGCTCGATGTCCGGCGTGCGGATGCACTTCTGGCAGGTTGTGACGCGCTTTCTCGGCGGGGTAACCTCGCCGGTGAAGAACTTTTTCATCGGCGCCATGCCGGAATTGATAAGCAGCAGGCTTTTGTCGTCCTTCGGCACGAGCGGATAGCTCGGAAGGCGGAGATGCCCCTTGCTTTCAAAAAAGGAAAGAAATTTTTCTCTGAGTTCATTGAGCCCTGTCCATTCCATGATAATAATCTCCTGTTCATTTAAATTGCGGCAAACAAAAAGCTCTTGCCCCAAGTATGGGGCAAGAGCCATAAACTCCTGCGGTACCACCCAAATTGCGGACAGAGCGCCCGCCTCTTTCGGTCCGTTAACGCCGGTAACGCCGCGGCTCCTCGCCGCGGTAGCTCGGGGGCGGCCCAAACCGCACGCACAGAGGGCCTTTCAGCCACGGGCCCATTCTCTCTTCTGCGCGCAAGCCGGTTATTCTTCCCGTCAAAGCCGTTTGCTATTGTTAAAATTATACCGCCGGAACAAAACGCTGTCAAGGCACAAAGCCAAATTTCTGCTTAAACACGGACTTTTCAGCAAAATCAGTACCGGACGGAATCGGTTGCTTCCGTTATGTTCTGCTTCATGACCCATCCGCACGGGCCCAGGCAGGAGAGCAGGGAAATCAAGGTCACCAGTAAAATTCCGCCTATCGTCGCGGGCAGCATGCCGCCCAGAATAACGCTTGCAATCGGGATGCCATGCCCGCTCGTCACATAAATAAACGTGCTCGCGGCAGCGCCCAGGCAAATGCCAATCAGCGCGCCCGTGAGACAGATGCGCAGCGTGGAATAGAATACCGATTTAAGCAGCTGCTTTTTGTCGAGCCCGATGGCGCGCAGCAGCGAATAGCTGCGCAGGCGGCTCTTGATTTTCACACTGTTTGAAAGCGTGAGCGCAAGGAAAATAATCAGCAGGAACAACCCGACGAGTACCAGCACCGGGATTTGAATCTGCCGCGCCGCGGCGTCCCATTTCTCACTCAAGTTCAGGTAATCCATAAGCTGCACGCCAGTGGATTGCGCAACCACCGTCTGGATTACATCCTCGGCGGCGCGCACCGCTTCGATGTTCCCCCGGTCGCCCGTGTAAGACAGTGCCGTATAGTCGTAACGCAGACTGCTGTCGAGGCTCATCAAAAACTCGTCGGACATTGCAATCCATCTTCCATATCGGTTTTTCATCTGCTTCATGAACGGGGTCTGCAAATCGTCCGTTGCGCAGACGGCGGCAATCTCGACCTCCACGTTGTGGATGACGGGCTTTGCCGTCTCTTCGCCGTACACGTCCTCCGGCTTATAGACAGGGATAGACACCGTGAGCTTGTCGCCCTTCTGGTAGCCGTCGCCGAAGGCGACCACCTGCCTGCCCTTTGTGTAGGCCGCCCGGTCTACCGCCTCGTTTTGAAGGGAAGCGCTCGCCGCCGTCATCTGGTCGAAGCTTAGACCCACAAACTTCTGGTAGATTAGGTTTTCATTGTCCTTATAGCCCGCGTATTTCAGGTTTTCACGCTGTTCCTCTTCGTCCCCGTATTTCGTATAATAGGAGGCATTCTTTTCGTACCGTTTTAATACGTCCGCGGGCGTATTACCGGGCGATAATATCCACGCGGTGCACATGTCGTCAATTGCGTAGCTGCCGACCGTCAGCCCCTCCGTCTGCCTGAGCAGCTCGATATTGCCAGCGGAAATACCGCTTTCCATTGGGATATTAATTGTAAGGTATGGTAAAATACTGTCGCCTTTCCCCATATAGATTTCATAGTCGCAGCCGTATTTCTGGCTGTTCTGCCCGTCCCAATAATACCTTTGCAGCGCGGAGAACTGCGCGGCAAACGTGCCGAACAGCAAAATCGCGACGCAGCCGGCTATGAGCACGGCGGAGAGCTTGTCCTGCACGCCGCCGCTGCCCCTGCCCGCCCACAGGCGCGCAAAGGAGGCTTGCTTTTGCGCGCTCATACGCGCGCGCTTTGTTTTCGGCTGTACGCCGTAGGACAGCACGCCGCGGCGCAGAAGTGTTATCGACTGCAATATAAACGCCAGGAGCACCGCTCCCGCGCAGACGGCACAGGAAATCAGCACAGGCTGTAAATCTATAACGAGCGTAAAGAACGGGTAGTCCGAAAGCCGCATGACGAGCGCCGCCACCCACGCAAAGCCCATGCCGAGCGGCGCGCACAGTACAGCCGCGCACAAAGCGATAATAACGCCCTGCAGCAGCAGCGACAGGACAGCCTGCCCCTTGGTCATGCCGATACAGCGCAGCAGGCCGATGTGGCGCTGCCTGTCCTGGAATGTGATTTTCACGACCGTGTACACGCCGAGCAGCACGAGCAGCAGGAAAAACGCCGAGAGCACCGTGCTCGTCACCCGCATATTCGCGTTGACGATTTGTTCGTTCGGGCTTGGCTGTTCGTCAGTAAAAGATTGACCCGTATGGTCTTTCGCGCCAAACAGGTTTACATTCTTATGTTTATTTAAATCAATTCCATATACAACATTGACCTTTAAGTACTCACCACTGGAATTCTTTGTACCTGTGAGCACCTGCGGCGTAACCCACCAGGAATCGAGCGGGTATTCCCGCAAGATGCCGGTTAAGGTAAATTCCTTTTTTGCTGTTTTGCCGTTTTCCGTTATATCGAGGGCAAACGTCTCCCCAATTTCCCCCAGCTTGAGCGCCTTGGCAGTGGTTTCAACCACAGCTGCCTCCGTCGCCGTTTTGGGATAATCCCCGGCTTTGAACAGGAGCTTTTGTATATTTTTTGCCCGCTCGTCCATAAAGCCAACATAAGTTGTATTTTGATAAGTGGAAAACTCGGTCTGCGCCTCGCCTGTAATGTAAATTGCGCCGGCGTCCCACTTTGCAAGCTCATCGTCCGTAATCAAGGACGGGTCCGCGTCCTGCGCGTAGCCGCCGAGCCTGCCCTCCTGGCTGAATCGTTCCTCGCGCGTGTTGTTGTCGCTCGAGAGCCGGAAAAGCTGCACCGCGCCGATGGACGCCGCGAACACGGCAATACAGGCGATGGAGGCGAAAAACTGCTTTTTGTGCTTACGGATATAGCGTCCCGTCAGTAAAAATTCAGCCTTCACAAGCGCCGCCCCCCACCGTGCCGTCCGTAATGGAAATGCGCCGCTCCATCTGTGCGGCGATATTTTCGTCATGCGTGACGACGACGAGCGTCACACCCAGGTTGTCCGACAGCTCATGGAGCAGCCGCATGACCTCCTCGCCGCTCTTTGTGTCGAGGTTGCCGGTCGGCTCGTCGCATAATAAAACGGAGGGCTTGCTCATGACGGCCCTCGCAATCGCGGCGCGCTGCTGCTGCCCGCCCGAAAGCTCCCCGGGAAAGTGCTTGAGCCGGTCGGAAAGCCCTAAGGTTTGTATCACCTGGTCAAAGTAGCCCTTGTCCGGTTTTTTGCCGTCGAGCAGCAGGGGCAGGCGGATGTTTTCCTCGGCTGAAAGCTCCGGCACCAGGTTGTAGCTCTGGAATACAAAGCCCACGTTCTGCCGCCGGAATTTTGCAAGCGCCGCGTCCTTTTTGCCGTACAAGTCCTCCCCATGGAACAATATGACGCCGCCCGTGGGGCGGTCAAGCCCGCCTAACAGGTGCAGAAGCGTCGATTTGCCGGAGCCGCTTGCGCCGACGACCGCTATCTTTTCCCCGGCGCCGATGACGATATTACAGGGCTTGAGCGCCCGCACAGCCGCCTCTCCGCTGCCGTAGGTTTTGTACAATTCCGTGGTTTTTATGATGGTTTCCTTCTGCATAATCGCCCTCCGTTATATGGAAACAAAATCGAATCGGGGCAGGCAAAGCCCGCCCCAGACTTAATAAAATATTTTTAATTTAATAGCTGTCCCATAGTCCGTCTAAAAAATTTTCCAGCCAAGCACTTGGATAATCAATAGACGCTTTTAGCGTCGAGCCGGAATATTGATTTCCATATGGCTGAATTACAACAGAATAATCACCCGGATTTGTCTCACGCCACCATGCCCTAATCTGCGTTCCTACACCAAATGTCTGTGTTCTTGGCATAAGCTCTGCGCCGTACCAATGGCAGGCAAAAAGGCTGTAAGATGCAGTTGCCGACTTGATATTACACTTTGGCGTTGCTACAAAACGCGTTTTGTTACCCGGGCTTGCGTTTAAGTATTTTTTACCACTGTCATATTTGTTCTCCGTCTTGAATGCCCAGTTGTGCTTGGTCGCCTGAGCCGACATGCAAAAGCACGACGTAAGCACCGCAAGCAGGGTAATGAATATTGCCGCTTTTTTAAATTTCTTCATAAAATTACCTCCTTCATGAATGTTGTTGTTTATGGATATCCATGGTAAAATTATAAATAAAATATATTTATTTGTCAATACGACATAGGATTCAATTTTCTTAATTTGATTTTTTCAGTTACATTCACAAATAAATAGCGAATTTTAAAACAATTTACACAAACAAAATTGGATTATCTAATATAATAGGTTTTTTGAGGTACAAAGAAGCGTTATAATTATTCGGCCCAAGCTGCCCGACAGCCATTCCAAAAAAAGCTCTGAAAACATGCGGTTTTTTCAAATGGAACTTGTATACTTTTTTTAGTTGTATTCTGTCTTTTTTTGTTATATAATTGTTTATATTCTTTTTACAGCTTGGACACAATTTGCTTACATTTTTTGGAAGGCGGTACTTAAAATGCAGCTTTTAGAGGACAGGATTATAAAAGACGGCAAGGTTTTTGCCGGAAATATCCTGAAGGTTGACAGCTTTCTGAACCACCAAATCGATATTGGCCTGTTACAGGAAATCGGCAAAGAATTTTACAGACTATTCGGCGACTGCAATGTTACGAAAATCCTTACCATAGAAGCTTCCGGTATTGGAATTGCCTGCGTAACGGCGCAGTTTTTTCATTGCCCGGTTGTGTTCGCCAAAAAAACGCAGACCAAGAACATTGCGGGCGACGTGTACACCGCCAAGGTGGAATCCTTCACCCACGGCAGGATATACGACATCATCGTTTCAAAGGATTTTTTAAACCAGGACGACAACGTGCTCGTTATCGACGACTTTTTAGCGCAGGGCAACGCGCTTGTGGGGCTGATTAACCTAATCCGCGATTCCGGCGCGTCGCTCGCGGGCGCGGGCATCGTGATTGAAAAAGGCTTCCAGCCAGGCGGGGCGCTCATCCGCTCGATGAACGTGCGTTTAGAATCGCTCGCTATCGTAGAAAGCATGGACCCGGCAGCGGGCGTCGTATTTCGCCATTCATCCTGTTAAACGGGGAACCCTTCCCTGAAATAAAAACTATATATCAAAAACGGAGGATTAGAAAAGCATGAAGAAGTTAATCGCAATCATTCTCGCGGCCCTCATGGTAATGTCCTTTGCGGCCTGTTCCGACGGAAACACCTCGTCAACCGGCAGCAGCGGTACAGATTCCGGCAGCAGCGCACAGGCGGCAGGTATTGCCAAGGACCAGGTTAAGGTGGGCGTTATCCACATCGGCAACCCGAGCGACGGCGCGGGCTATTCCTACGCGCATGACCAGGGCATCGTTGCCATGCAGGAGGACCTCGGCCTTTCTGACGACCAGATTATCCGCAAGAACAACATTAGCGACGGCGACGCCGCCGCGACAAAGACGGCAATCGAGGAATGCATCGAGGCCGGCTGCAACATCATCTTCGGTACAAGCTGGGGCTATATGGATACCATGGCCGACCTTGCCGAGCAGTATCCCGACGTATACTTCTCTCATGGTACGGGCTATAAGAGCAACGACAAGAACTTCAACAACTATTTCGGCCGTATCTACCAGGCGCGTTACCTCTCCGGCATTGCGGCGGGTCTTAAAACCAAGACGAATAAAATCGGTTATGTCGGCGCGATGGGCGACACCAACGCCGAGGTTACCGGCGGCTGCAACGCGTTTGCAATGGGCGTTGAATCCGTAAATCCGGACGCGAAGGTTTATATTAAGGTCACAAACTCCTGGTTCGACGTAGACCTCGAAGGCCAGGCGGCGGAAGCCCTGCTCGATTTGGGCTGCGACGTTATCGGCCAGCACTGCGACACCACCGCTCCGCAGCTTGCCGCTGAGAAGCGCGGCGTATGGGGCTGCGGCTACAACAGCGATATGACAAAGGACGCGCCGAAGGCGCACCTGACGGCTCCTGTCTGGAACTGGGGCGTATACTACACCAAGGCCGTGCAGGCTGTCATCGACGGCAAATGGAGCGAGCTGGGCAATTACTTCGGCGGCATGGACGACGGACTCGTCGCTGTCTCCCCGCTCTCTGAAAACTGCGCCGAGGGCACGCAGGAGAAAATCGACGCCGTAAGCAAAATGATTACGGACGGCAGCTTCAAGGTATTTGAGGGCAAGCTGATGGACAAGGACGGCAAGCTTACGGAAGCCGACCTTGTGGACAACAAGGGCAACGTCGTATGCAAAGCGGGCGAGGTACTCGACGACGCGACCATCACGGGCGACATCCACTGGTACTACAGGAACGTAGAGGTCGCTTAAACCAGCAGAATATGAAACACACCCGAAGCGCGGGCGGGTTATAAAGCCCGTCCGCGCTTTTCTTGAGCCGTGCTCTAAGCATACCGGACTGCCGGCCTGTTTAAAGGACAGTTCAACCCTTACTTTTGTAAAGAGGTGAAATTATGGGCGAACAGCAGCAAAAAAGCGCGATTGAGCTGCGCGGGATTACCAAAACCTTTGGCAGCGTAGTCGCAAACAAAAACGTCGATTTAAGCGTCAGGCAGGGGGAAATCCTGGCGCTGCTCGGAGAAAACGGCTCCGGCAAAACGACGCTGATGAACATGCTCTCCGGCATTTACCGCCCGGACAGCGGGCAGATTTTTGTAAACGGGAATGAGGTTTCCATCCATTCCCCCGAGGATTCCAAACGCCTCGGCATCGGCATGATACACCAGCATTTCAAGCTTGTGGACGTCTTTTCCGCCGCGGACAACATCTTTATCGGCGCAAAAAAAGAGGGGCGCGTGCTCAGTAAAAAGAGGTACCGCAGGGCGCAGGAAATCAGCGAAAGGTTCGGGCTCAACATCGACCCGCGCAGGCGCGTGTTCGAGATGTCCGTCAGCGAAAAGCAGACAGTGGAAATTTTGAAGGTGCTCTATTACGGCGCGGATATTCTGATTCTCGACGAACCCACCGCGGTCCTGACGCCGCAGGAAACGGACAAGCTTTTTGAGATTTTGCGCAACATGCGCGACAAGGGCTGCGCGGTCATCATCATTACCCATAAGCTGAACGAGGTGCTTGAAATCAGCGACAGGGTGACCATTTTGCGCAAGGGCGAGAGCGTAGCGACCGTAAACACAGCCGAAACAAACGCGCACGAGCTGACCGAGCTGATGGTCGGCCACGCGGTAGAGCTTGCTATCGACTGTCCCCCCTACCATGACGACGGGGCGGTGCTCAACGTGCACCACCTCACCATATCGAACGACGACGGCGCGCAGGTAATCAAGGACATTTCCTTCGACCTGCGCAAGGGAGAAATCCTCGGCGTCGCGGGTGTTGCGGGCAGCGGGCAGAAGGAGCTGTGCGAGGCGATTGCCGGCCTCCAGAAAATAGACAAGGGCGCTATCCTTTATAACCAGAAAAATATTGAAGGCAAAACCCCGAAGGAAATCATCGATTTGGGCATCAGCATGAGCTTTATCCCGGAGGACAGGCTCGGCATGGGCCTTGCGGCCTCCTTAAGCATTACGGACAATATGATGCTCAAAAGCTACCGTAACGCAAAAGGGCCGTTCGTCGACCGGAAATCGGCGGAGAAGCTCGCGGAAAAAATAATCGGGCAGCTCGACGTTCAGACGCCCGGCACCGAAACGCCCGTCAGGCGGCTTTCCGGCGGTAATGTACAGAAGGTGCTGCTCGGGCGTGAGATTGAGGCCAACCCGCACGTCCTGATTACGGCGTACGCGGTGCGCGGGCTCGATATCAATTCCTCTTATACCATCTATAACCTGCTCAACGAGCAGAAAAAGAAAAACGTCGGTATCCTGTTCATCGGCGAGGACTTAGACGTCATGCTGGAGCTGTGCGACAGGATTATGGTACTGTGCCACGGCAGGATTACCGGAATCGTCGACGCAAAAAGCGCGACCAAGGAAGCGCTCGGTTTGCTGATGACCGACGCGGCGGGAAAGGAGGATGCATCCAATGGCGCAGCAACAGCCTAAATTAAGCCACAGGGAACCGCCTGTGCACGTGGCGAAACGCGGGGACGTTTCAGGCAAAAAGACGTTTGCCCTGTATATCGTGGCGTTTATCGCGGCGTTTGTGGCGGGCGGCATCTTTATTCTGGCGCTCGGCGTCAATCCCATTGAGTTTTATTCCACGATTGTAACCGGCTGCTTTAAAACAAAGCTTTCTATGATTGCGCTGGTTCGCATCGTCGTGCCGCTGCTGATTACCTCGCTCGGCGTGGCGCTTGCGTTCAAGATGAAATTCTGGAACATCGGCGCGGAGGGTCAGTTTATCATGGGCGCGGTATTCGCCTCCTGGGCCGGCCTGTTTTTAAGCGGGCTCCCCCACTGGCTTTTGATGATATGCATGTTCATCGCCGGCATGGTCGGCGGCGGACTGTGGGGGCTAATCACCGCGTTCTTTAAGTGTAAGTTCAACACCAACGAAACGCTGCTGACGCTCATGCTCAATTACATTGCGCTCTATATCGTCCAATACCTGCGCGACGGCCCCTGGAGGGACCCGAACGCGGGAGGTTTCCCGAAAATCTCCTCGTTCCCGGAAAACGCGTGGCTCGACAAGGTATTCGGAATGGACATGAGCTGGATTGTCGGGCTGGTGCTCGTCGTTCTTGTCTTTCTTTACTTAAATTATACGAAGCAGGGATATGAAATTTCAGTCGTCGGCGACAGCCAGAACACGGCGCGCTACGCGGGCATGAACGTCAAAAAGGTCGTTATGCGCACCATGTTTTTAAGCGCGGCGCTCTGCGGCCTTGCGGGTATGCTCCAGGTTTCGGGCGACGCGACGAGCCATACGCTGAGCATGGGCATCGCAAGCGGCGTCGGCTTTACGGCGATTATCGTCGCATGGCTCGGCAGGCTCAACCCGTTCGGGATTCTGGCGATTTCCTGTATGCTCGGTATTCTTGACAAGGGCTGCGGCGTTACGGAAAGCACCTTCGGGCTTTCTGCTTCCGTGTCTGATATTTTACAGGGTATCATCCTCTTCTTTATTTTGGGATTCGACTTCTTTATCCGTTATAAGCTCGTCTTACGCAAAACGTCTAAAGGAAAGGAGCTGAGCACAGTTGGGAACAATCGTTAATTTCCTGTTTGCCGCTGTCAAGGCCGGCACGCCCCTGCTGCTCGGCACGACCGGCGAAATCATCACCGAAAAATCCGGCAGTCTAAACCTGGGCGTCGAGGGTATGATGTACATGGGCGCGTTTGCGGGCTTCTTTATTGGCTTCCATACGGGCAACCTGCTGCTTTCCCTGCTTGCCTCCTTTGCAATGGCGGCGTTCGGCGCGCTGATTTTCGCGTTTTTGACCGTAACATTGCAGGCAAACCAGAACGTTACCGGCTTAGCGCTGACGATTTTCGGCACAGGTTTTGCCAACTTTTTCGGCGAGCAGATGATTCAGAGCACGCCCGGCGGCAACCCGAAGCTTTCCGGCGATTTTACAGCCGTGCTCTCCGAGCTGCAAATCCCGCTTCTAAGCGACATCCCGTATATCGGCAAGGTACTGTTTTCCCATAATATCCTCGTATATCTCGCCATTGCGGTCGCGGTTATCTGCTGGTTTTATATCAAGCATACAAGAGCCGGCCTGCGCATGCGCTCTGTCGGTGAAAATCCCGCCGCGGCGGACGCCTCCGGCGTGAACGTGAATCGGATGAAGTATTTCAACATCATCCTGGGCGGCGGCATCTGCGGCCTGGGCGGCGCGTACATCGCGCTCATCAACGGCAACGGCGTATGGAACAACGGCTGCGTCAACGGGCAGGGCTGGATTTCCGTCGCGCTCGTTATCTTTGCAAGCTGGAGCCCCGCGAAAGCGCTGCTTGGTTCGCTCGTATTCGGCGCGTTCTCCGTTTTCCAGGTGCGCGCAAACGACTTTGCGACCGCGTTTCCGGCGCTCTCGTTTTTGGCTGACATCCCCAAGGCGTTCTACGTCATGCTGCCGTTCCTTGTAACGGCGCTGGTGCTGATTGTCAATTCCATGCGCAAAAAGAAAAATCTATCACAGCCACAGTCGCTCGGCCTGAACTATTACAGGGAAGAACGGTAGCTGCCTTTAAAAAACAATATGCGGATGGAAAGAGGCGGATAAACCGCCTCTTTTTGTTATAAAATTTATAAAAGAAATTTATATTTTAATAAGAAAAAGGAGCTCCCGGCAAAAATGCGCGCTTTCTTCTTTTGTGGAAAATGCTTGCTGTCAGCACCATAAAATGCTATAATAAAATACGTATGAAATTGCGCAGAAAACGGCAAACTATTCCTTGAAGGCGCATTATACTGTGTTGAGAGAAAACGCAGGTACAGCGCTGTTTGAATTAAGGATAGGAGCTGTATCATGAGCAATTCAAAAAATGATAAAAAGGACCAGTTCGTGCCCAACCCGTCCGAGCAAGATAACGATAATAACGAATCGCTGGAGGAATCGAGCCCCATCAGCGAAAGCAACACGGATAAAATCAACGAAACAGGTTCCATTATTACAAATAACGGAAAGTACACCATCCACTGCCTGACTATAATCGGGCAGATTGAAGGCCATACAATACTCCCCTCCCAGAACAAAACGACGAAATACGAGCACGTGATACCGCAGCTTGTCGCGATTGAGGAAGAGGAACGCATCGACGGCCTGCTCATTCTGCTCAACACGGTGGGCGGCGACGTTGAGGCGGGCCTTGCGATTGCCGAGCTGATGGCCGGAATGACCAAGCCGAGCGTTTCGGTCGTTTTAGGCGGCGGGCATTCCATCGGCATTCCGCTCGCGGTTGCGGCGAAGCACTCGTTTATCGCCAAATCAGCCTCTATGACCGTACACCCCGTACGCATGACGGGGCTGACCTTAGGCGTTCCGCAGACGTTTGAATATTTTAAGCGTATGCAGCACCGTATCACCACGTTTGTCAGCGAAAATTCCAATATCCCGTACGACCGCTACAACGAGCTTGCGATGAACATCGGCGAGCTGGTGCTCGACGTGGGTACTATTTTAGAAGGCGACGACGCCGTAAAGGAAGGCTTAATCGACGACGTCGGTACTCTTTCCGACGCGATGAACTGCCTGAACAAAATGATTGACGACAAGCGCGCGGCAGACAAACGAAAAGCAAAAAAACAGCCTGAAAAAAGGGCCAGAAAAAAGTAACGCTTCACGCGTTTCGGCGGGCATACGCCCGCCTTCTGCGCCCCGCTTCGGGCGTTTACATAGAGAAAAGGAAATCAATTTGGAGGTATACATAATGAATATTTTTGATGCGATTATTCAGGGCATCGTACAGGGGCTGACCGAATTTCTGCCGGTATCGAGCAGCGGCCATCTTTCCATTTCCCAGCATATCCTCGGCGTGACGGAAAACAATTTGTTCTTCAACGTCATGCTGCATCTCGGAACGCTTGCCGCCGTCTGCGTCGTTTACTATAAGCTGATTGGGCGGCTGTTCAAAGCGCTGTTTTCCATGTTGCGCGATATTTTTACCGGCAAGTTCAAATGGAGCGAGATGGACGACGACCGCAACCTGCTTGTGATGCTCGTTATCGGCCTGATTCCCCTGTTCCTGCTGTTTGTCCCGATTCCGTTCAGCGGCGGGATGGCCGGCAAGGATTTGGCGGACCTCTGGTCGGGCAACAGCGGCTATTTCATCATCGTGGGTATTTCGCTGCTGTTTACCTGCCTGCTTCTGACGCTCGGCATCCTTTCAAACAAGCGTACAACCAAACGGTACGAGGCTAAAGGCATCGTCAAGAAAAACGGCGCGGGCAGGACGCGCTTTAATATCATCGACGCGCTGACTGTCGGCGTAGTCCAGTGCTTCGCCGCAATATTCCCCGGCCTTTCCCGCTCCGGCTCTACTCTCGCCGCGGGCGAGCTGCGCGGTATCAATAAGCAGACGGCACTCGACTTCACCTTCGTGCTCGCTATCCCGTCTATCCTCGCGGCGGCTGTCCTTGAGCTCAAGGACGCGCTCACGACGCCCGGCGTCATGAGCACCATTGAAATTATGCCCATTATTGTGGGTGTCATCACCTCGGCGGTCGTCGGCTTCTTTGCCATCCTGCTGTTCAAGTGGATGCTTGCGAAGGACCGTATGTACATATTCGTCATTTACACGGCGGTCGTCGGTATCGCCGTAATTATCATCAGCCTGATTGAAATGAACACGGGCGCAAATGTATTTACCGGCGCTCCGATTACCTTCGGATAAGTATAAACTAACGTTCCTTTTGGATGATGTGAAACATTAAGGGTGTGAATCAGCTTGGCAGCAAAAACAAAGCAGGGCACAAAAAAAACAGCGGCAAGCGGCAAAAAAACGCCGGCAAGAAAACCCGCCGCAAAAGCGGCTGCGAGAAAACAGCCGGCAAAAAAACAGCCCGCGCAACAGAAGCAGCGCCGCCTTTCAAGCCAGTCTAAGGCGCTTTTGCTCCTTGCGGGCGCCGTACTGCTGCTCTTTATTATTTTTATACCGGGCGAAAACGTCTGGCGGTTCCTGCACAGCTTTATGCTCGGCCTGTTCGGTACGCTGGCTGTGCTGTGGCCGGTTCTGCTTATCTATGTTGCCGTAATGACGGCGCTCGATAAGCAGCTCGGCACAAAAATGGCAGGGAAAACCGCGCTTGCCATTGGCTTTATTGTGTTTTTATCGTCTCTGATGTACATATTAAAAGCGCCGGCGGCAGCCGGTATCTCGTATTTCAGCGAGCTTTCAAGGCTCTACACGCAGGGAGCGGACGCGGGAGGCGCCGGGCTTCTGAGCGGCGTGCTCGGTGTCCCGCTGGTTATCCTGTGCGGCAAGACGGGCGCCGAGGTCTTTTCCATTATTGCGATGCTGCTGTGCTTTATGTTCCTGTTCGGCATTACGCTGCGCCATATCTTCAAAATTATGAAGAAGCCCGCGGACAAGGTCGCACAGGGCATGAACGCCGCGCGGGAAAGCATGGTGCGCAAACGCGAGCAGCAGCAAAGGGAGCGCGAGGAATTGGAAAGCCGCCCCCCGCTCTTCCAAAACCCCGAGCTGGAAACAGGCATGGATTTAAAGAAAGAAAAAAGCAAAGCTTCCGGCTCCCTGTTCCGAATGGGTAAAATCGATATTCCAATCGATGGGGAAAACAAAACGCCGGAGAATTTAAACGACAAGCGCAAGCGGCTTGAAATTCTGATGAACGGCAAAACGCCGTCCCCCGTACAGGAGGACGACGCGGAAAAGCCCATGGCTACCTTCGCCGCGAAGGACGTAATGGAAAAGAAGAAGAGGCCGCGTAAGAGCGACCCCGGCCAGATACAGCCCGACCCACAGACGGTTCCCGTTGAGTTGGATGGGGAAAGCGCTGAACAGAAGCACAGGGAAAATGAAAATGGGTACCATTACCCGCCTGCCGATTTGCTCCACCCGAATTTTTCAAGCGAGGACAGCGGCGCGTTCGACGAGCTGCAGGAAAACGGACAAAAGCTGATTTCCACGCTCAACAGCTTTGGCGTGCAGGCCAATATCATCAATATCTGCCGCGGACCATCCGTTACGCGGTTTGAGCTGCAGCCGGCGGCCGGCGTAAAAATCAGCAAAATTACAAACCTTTCTGACGATATCGCGCTGAACCTTGCCGCTGACGGCGTAAGGATTGAGGCGCCGATTCCCGGCAAGGCCGCGATTGGAATCGAGGTGCCGAACAAGGTAGTCGGCATGGTTACTATGCGCGAGCTGATTGATTCCAAGGAATTCAAGCACGAAAAGAGCAAGCTGACCGTGGTGCTCGGACGTGATATTTCCGGCAACATCGTCGCGACAGACCTTGCGAAGATGCCGCACCTGCTCATCGCGGGTACGACCGGCTCCGGTAAATCGGTATGCGTCAATTCCATCCTGCTGAGCCTTCTGTACAAGGGCAGCCCCGATGAAGTAAAGCTCGTTTTAATCGACCCAAAGATGGTCGAGTTTTCAAAATACAAGGGAATCCCCCACCTGCTGATTCCGGTTGTGTCGGACGTAAAAAAAGCGGCCGGCGCGCTCAACTGGGCAGTCAGCGAAATGCTGGAGCGTTACAAAACGTTTGCGGCTTATAATGTAAGGGACATCCACGCTTATAATAGCATGATAGACAAGTACCGAAAGCGCTACGCAAATATCCCGCCCGAAACGCCAAAGGAGGACCGCCCGCTTACTGACGACGGCCTGCCGATTCCCGACGGCAAGATGCCGCAGATTGTCATTGCAATCGACGAGCTGGCCGACCTGATGATGGCGGCGCCTAACGAGGTGGAGGAATCCATCTGCCGACTGGCACAGATGGCGCGCGCGGCGGGCATGCACCTGGTCATCGCGACACAGCGTCCTTCGGTCAACGTTATTACGGGCGTTATCAAGGCGAACATCCCAAGCCGTATCGCGCTGAAAACCTCGTCACAGGTCGATTCCAGAACCATTCTGGACTTCGGCGGAGCGGAAAAGCTCATCGGCAAGGGCGACATGCTCTTCTCCCCCGTCGGCGCGCCAAAGCCCCTGCGTGTGCAGGGCTGTTATGCCTCCGATGAGGAAATTGAGAACGTCACGGGCTATATCAAAAAATCCTACCAGTCCGATTACGACGAGACTGTTGTGGAGCAGATTGAAAAAATCGCTTCACAGGATATTGGAGCCGGCGGAAAGGATACCGCTTCAAATAACGGCGGCGACGAAAACCGCGACCCGATGCTGGAGGAGGCTATCAAATGCGTCGTAGAGGCCGGACAGGCCTCTACCTCCCTGCTGCAGAGGCGCCTGCGCCTGGGCTATGCGCGCGCGGGCAGGCTGATTGACGAAATGGAGCAGATGGGCATCGTAGGCCCGCACGAAGGCTCCAAGTCCCGCCAGGTGCTCATGACGCATCAGGAATGGCTGGAGCGCAACAACTTAATCGGCGAATAGGTAAAAATTTGGGGAGGCAGTTTTTCTGTCTCCCCTTTTGTTTCAGATTCTTTTGACGACAGGCTTCATTTTCCCGCACAGAAATACAATCGGAATGGTTAAAAAACCCCACAGCAGGCTGTAAAGCGGGCAGATTTGGCCGAGCAGGTTTAAGGGCATGTTGGAATAATCCCATACCTCAAGCTTTAAAATAAGATTGACGACGCAGCCGACAATCAGCTCCACGCCAGTGATAACCGCCGAACCAATCAGGCATTTTTTAAGCAGGGAAATCCGCTGCATTTTATTAAAAATCCTGAAAAGCATGACAAAACACACGCCGCCCGTAATAATCATCGACCAGTGCGTATACCGCCGCCATAACAATTCTATCAAGCCATATGCAATTCCGCCGAAGGAAAACAGAAACCCATCCTGTTTCATTTTTCTCATAAAAAAATCACCGCTTTTATTTTCTCCTGCGGTGATTTTGTTTATGCTGTTTTTTTACCTGACAGTTTAATCCTTGTCAGTTTCTGTCTGATTTACGTTACGCCGGACGATAAGCTTCGTAATACGCTGCTCGGTAACCTCCGTAACGGTAATGTACAGCTCCCCAAATTGGAAGCTGTCACCCTTCTCTGGAATACTGCCGAGCGTTTCAAACACCCAGCCTCCAACAGAAACGCTGTCGCTTTCGATTGCGTTTTCATTCATTTCAAACAACGAAAGCATTTCGTCAATATCCATGTCTCCATTGATTTCATAACCGCCGCCGGGCAGCGCACGGTATTGCTGCTCAACCTCTTCATCCTCGTCCCAGATTTCCCCGACGATTTCCTCAAGCAAATCCTCCATCGTCACAATGCCCACCGTTCCGCCGTATTCGTCGGAAACGATTGCCATATGGAGCTTCTTGCGTTTGAAGTCTGTAAGCACAGTGGAAAGCTTTTTCTTTTTATAAATAAAATACGCGGGCTGTATGAGCTTTGCGATTTCCGGCTTTTCACCGTGAATCATTGCTTCCAGGAAGTCGCGCGTATGCAGGATTCCGACGATATTATCTATATTATCCTTATAAACGGGAATCCTCGAAAAACGCTCGGACAAAATCAGCTTTGCTACTTCCTTCGCGTCGTCCTCTATGTCTACCGCCGTAATATCGACGCGCGGCGTTAGAACCTCCTGTACTGTTTTTTCATCAAAATCGAGCGCCGACTGTACAAGCTCGCGTTCCTGCTCCTCAAGCACGCCTTCCTCTTCGATGCTCTCTATAATAAATTTCAGCTCGTCCTCAGTAACAGACGGCGATTTTTCATTTTTGCGCATCCTGTCAAGCACAAAGGATTTCAGCTTGACAAATAAGAAAACAATGGGGCTGAATATCGTCATCAAAACCCGCAGGACCTGCGCCGTATGCAGGCAATAGCTGTCTGCGTGCTCCTTTGCTATACATTTCGGCAAAATTTCTCCGAAGGTCAAAACAAGTATGGTCACGGCGCCCGTACTGATTGCCGCGCCCATATCTCCGAACAAATTCAGGCACAGCACCGTTGCAATAGACGAACAGCCGATATTGACGATATTGTTCCCGATTAAAATCGTCGTAAGCGCTTTGTCATAATTTTCTGTAATCGAAAGCGCCGTTTTGGCCCGTTTGCTTCCGTTCTCCGCGTCATGCCGCAGGCGAATCGTATTCACTGTGGAGAACGCCGTTTCAACCGAAGAAAAAAACGCGGATAGAATAATGAGCAGCAGTATACACACGCCCATTAAAATGTTGACTTCCAAAAAGTATCACCTCATAAAAATTGCGGATGGTGCTATTTTTTCCAGGAAAACCGGAAAATCCGCCATTATGGAAATACTATATCATATCTCCCTCAAATTGGCAAATATGAAGTTTGTTTATGCACGCATTCTCACTAAATAAAAGAACGCGCCGCGGTTTTCCCGCGGCGCGCTCTGAAGTTTTTTTATTTTTTAACCAGTTTAGATGTAATTTGATAATCGGTCAGGTTCAAATACTTTCCGTCAGCGTCTTTGCGCATACTCAGGAACTGTTTCACCTGCGGCGAAACCGTAGCGGTTCCTTTTCCAATAACATCGAATGTCAAAGTCACAAGAACGCTTCCCTCCGGCAAATCGTAGCCTTCGTCCGGGTCCGCCGAGTTAAAATACACGGCGCTGGAGCCGTCGACCGGAGTAAAATTGAGTACAGAGCTGCCCGCCGCAAAGGCCGGGATGACTTGGCTCTTTTTTAAAGAAAGCGTTTCCTCGGAAAGCTTCAGCACACTGTCAGCATAAGGGACGTAGGCAATGATTCCAGCCGCAGCCTCGCTTGCGCTGATATAAGCCGTGTAGGTCACCTGGTCGCCGATATTTGCAGAAACGCCGTTGATAACCGCATCACCTGCCGGCGGAGTGGTCGGCTCTTCTGTAGGAGCCTGCGTAGGAGTCTCTGTGGGAGGTTCAGTCGGGTCAGTCGGCTCGGTCGGGTCGACCGTTCCGCCGATAACCTTCGTTTCGTCGGTCAGGGTGTAGTCCTTGAGCGGCTGGTTCTTGTTGGAGGAATCGAGCTGCATTGAAAGAATCTGCGCA
>UQHH01000017.1 GCA_900540865.1 uncultured Oscillospiraceae bacterium | reverse complement strand
TTCTTCATAAAACTTTATATGTTTATTCAAAAGAGGGAAACCGTTTCGGCGGTTTTCCTCTTTTGCAATCACCTTTCCGCCGACAGGGAAAACCTCGTCGCAGGTTTTCCCTTGACCCTTTCCAGCCGAGCAAGGGGCTGCGCCCCTTACCATCCCCGTTTTATAGAAAGCTTGTCCGTTCCTCGTTTTATGCGCGGGGTGTAAAAACGGTACTACGGGACCGTTCAGCGCCGCGCCTGCGCGCGGAGTACCTCGTGGGTGCGGTACTTGCTTTTTCTTCCCTTTCACATGTCGTCCTTCGGTAGCTTTATGTCATTCTGCCTGCCGCAGCAGGATTTCAGCATATTTGTAACAAAGCCGTATCCATTGCCTATGTTATCGTACGCACTGTTTTTATTTTGGCACCAATGCACGCACGCCAGGACAAAACGATTTAATTGAAAGTTATACTGCTTTCCGTCCATATCCAGCTTTTCCTCGTGAGCAGCCGGTAGTTTTCAAAGCATCCTACCGCAAAGCCGATTTGCTCCAAAATCTTGTTATCCAGCAAAAACGGGTAGTTACTTTCATCATAGGGCGGCGGTAATTTCAATTCTAAATTCATTTTATTTTCCTCCCTTACCTTTTTATTAATCTGTTTACCACAGCTTAAAAATTATATTTCTTAAAACCTTTATAGCACAAATTTTCACGGAATTTTTATATTGATACCATTTGGCAACACGATTTTTTTATCTGCTTAGAAATATACACAACAAAAGAGCAGGGATATTTCATCCCTGCTCTTTTATACGGCGCGCATAGCATGCAATTACAAAAACTTTTTGAGCTGTGTAATGTTTTCCTCTTCAATATCGCAGAGCTTCTGCATCAGGCCAATTACGTTCTCGTCTGCGTCTGCGCACTTGTGCGTGTCGCGGATGGCCTTGACTACGCCCATTGTGCTGCCGACAATCATCATCTCCGCAATATGGGACGGGGTTTTGTCGGTTAGCGTCTGCATATCAATCATCAAATACGTTCTGACCTTCTCGTAAGCGTTCAGGCCCTTTTCATCCGTGCCGAATTTGTTGAGCATCGCCTTTGCCGCGGTGTTTATCTTGCGGTATTCCTCAAGCTGCGCCTCCATATGGCGCTTGAAATCCTCACCCTCGATAATGCCGAGCAGCTGGTTGATGGTGTTCACGCCCATCTGGGAGTTCTGGTAGACAAAATTTAATAGGGTTATATTTTCATTTTTTTCCATGTGAAATCATCTCCTTACAATCCAGTATTCCCATCAATCACCAAAAATACAGCGTTTTATTCTACTTCTATTATGTAACTGTACAATTTTGCGGAAAATTCTCATATATATGGAAAACGGCAACAAGATATGCTACAATAAACCCATCAAAGCACAAAATATGGTTTTTTATGTGTTTTTGGAATTTTACAGTGGATTTTTCGTCTGGTTGTTTTTTAAGCCTGTATTTTCCAAATTTATTTGTAACAATCACAATCAAATCAGCCCTTGCGCCTGACGGGTAATTGTGGAGCACCACAGTGGCGCAAGGAGAGAGAACGAGCCGACCGTCTGGGCAATCCTTTTTTGGGGTTGCCCTTTTTATTTGGATAGGAGGATGTCAGATGAGGGAACAATGGACAGGTTTTCACGAGGGAAGCTGGGTAAACGAAATCGACGTGCGCGATTTTATCCAGAAAAATTATACGCCGTATGAAGGCGGCCCTGCCTTTTTGGCGCAGGCGACGCCCCGTACCAAGGAGCTTTACGGCAAGCTTATCGATTTGTTCCGGCAGGAACGGGAAAAGGGCGGCGTGCTCGACATCGACACGACCACCGTATCTTCCCTGACGCACTATCAGCCGGGGTACCTCGATAAGGAAAAGGAAATCATCGTCGGCCTTCAGACCGACGCGCCCTTAAAGCGCGGCGTCAACCCGTTCGGCGGCATCCGCATGGCAAGGCAGGCGTGCGAGGCATACGGCTGCAGGCTGTCCGACAAAATTGAGCAGGAATTCCAGTTCCGCACCACGCACAACGACGGCGTGTTCCGCGTATATACAGACGAAATGCGCCTTGTAAGGAAAACGGGCGTCATTACCGGCCTGCCGGACGCGTACGGCAGGGGGCGCATCATCGGGGACTACCGCAGGGCGGCGCTTTACGGCGTTGACCACCTGATTGCCTGCAAAAAGCAGGACAAGGCGCTCATCGGCGCGGGGGTAATGAACGTCGAGTCCATCCGCTTGAGCGAGGAGCTGTTTGAGCAGATTGCATTCCTCGAAAAGCTCAAAACCATGGCGGGAATGTACGGCTTTAATATCAGCGCACCCGCAAAGGACGCAAGGGAAGCCGTGCAGTGGACGTATTTCGCCTATCTCGCTTCCATTAAGGAGCAAAACGGCGCCGCTATGTCTCTGGGACGCGTGAGCACGTTCCTGGACATTTACATCGAGCGCGATTTAAAAACGGGCATTCTCACGGAGGAAACGGCGCAGGAGCTGATAGACGATTTTGTCATGAAGCTGCGTATGGCGCGCCATCTGCGCACGCCGTCCTACAACGAGCTGTTCGGCGGCGACCCGATGTGGATTACCGAAAGCCTCGGCGGTATGGGCAAGGATGGAAGGACGCTCGTTACGAAAAGCTCCTTTCGGTTCCTCAACACGCTTTATACCATGGGCTCTTCCCCGGAACCGAACCTTACGGTGCTCTGGTCAAAGGCTTTGCCGGAGGAATTCAAAACCTTCTGCGCGAAGGTATCGGCGGACACCGATTCCATCCAATACGAAAACGACGATTTGATGCGCCCGGTTTACGGCGACGACTACGGCATCGCCTGCTGTGTTTCCGCAATGGAAATCGGCAAGCAGATGCAGTTCTTCGGCGCGCGGTGCAACCTGCCGAAGCTCTTGCTGCTTGCTTTAAACGGCGGGTACGACACGGTCAGCGGTATGCATATCGGCCCGCAGCAAAAGCCGTATGAAAAGGATACGCTCGATTATGAAGAGGTGATAAACCGCTTCGATTCCTACCGCAAATGGCTGTGCGGCCTTTATGTGAACACAATGAACGTCATCCATTACATGCACGACAAATACGCCTATGAAAAAACGCAGATGGCGCTGCACGATACGGACGTCCACCGTTTTATGGCGTTCGGCGTGGCGGGCCTTTCCGTGCTTGCGGATTCTCTGAGCGCAATCAAATACGCAAAGGTACACCCCGTGCGCGGCGAAAACGGCTATATCATCGATTTTACCCGTGAGGGCGGTTTCCCGAAGTTTGGAAACGACGACGACCGTGTGGACAGTATTGCCGCAGACGAGCTGAAGAAGACGTATGAAGAGCTGAAAAAGACGCCCGCCTACCGCGGAGCGGAGCATACGCTTTCGGCGCTTACGATTACCTCGAACGTCGTATACGGAAAGAAAACGGGCGCGACGCCCGACGGCAGAAAAGCCGGCGAGCCGTTCGCGCCGGGCGCAAACCCCATGCACAACCGTGAGGAAAACGGGGCGCTCGCTTCCTTGAACTCGGTCGCAAAGCTTCCCTACCAATACTGCCGCGACGGTATTTCCAACACGTTCTCCATCACGCCGTCCACGCTCGGCAAAACAGAGGAGGAACGCCGGCGGAACCTCGTATCCATCCTTGACGGCTATTTTGCAAACGGCGCGCACCACATCAACGTGAATGTGCTCGACAGGGAAAAGCTCGTCGCGGCATATGAGGACCCGGCGAAGTACCCGAACCTTACCATCCGCGTCTCCGGATATGCCGTCAATTTCCACAAGCTGTCGCGGGAACAGCAGAAAGAGGTCATCAGCCGTACCTTCCATACGGCGATGTAAGGAGGCGCGTTATGGCGACGGGGCATATCCATTCCATCCAGACGCTCGGCACGCTCGACGGCCCCGGCGTGCGCTGCGTCGTGTTTATGCAGGGCTGTCCGCTGCGCTGTAAATACTGCCACAATCCCGACACGTGGGATTTTTCCGGCGGGACGGAAATGGACGCGCACGAGGTCCTGCAAAAAATCCTGCGCTGCAAGGCGTATTTCGGCAAGGACGGCGGCGTGACCGTGTCCGGCGGAGAAGCGCTGACGCAGCCGGAATTTGTCGCGGAGCTGTTTGCGCTGTGCCGCGAAAGCGGCGTGCATACGGCGCTCGATACGTCCGGCTGTGTTTTAAACGAGCAGGTTTTAAGCCTTTTGGATTTTTGCGATTTATGCCTGCTCGATATAAAGGCGTGCAGTGAAAAGGAATATCAGGCGCTTTGCAGCGGCTCGCTTAGAAAGACGCTTGCGTTTCTCAACGTGCTTGAAGAAAAGCATGTCCCTGTGTGGATACGCCAGGTAATCGTCCCAGGGCTCAACGATACGGAAAAGGATGTGAAGCGGCTGAAAGACCTGCTCGCTCCTTACAGGTGCATCAAAAAGGTAGAACTGCTTCCCTTCCGCAAGCTATGCGCGGAAAAATATGAAAGGCTCGGAATTCCATTTCCGTTTGCCGGCGCGCCGGAAGCACAGGATGGGGCGGTCGCCGCGCTGCAGCGGCTGCTTGAGCAAGCTGTTTAATTTGAGTAAAAGGCGCGCGGAAATGTTTTTATTGCAGTTTCCGCCGCCTTTTGGTATAATAATACGGAATGAAACGTATCCCTAACGATTAGAAAGGGGAACCTGCATGGATTACAAGGGTTACGAGTGCCCTGTCTGTCACGAGCAATTCCAGGACGGAGAGGACATCGTAGTTTGTCCCGAATGCGGCACGCCGCACCACAGGACATGTTATGAAGAAAACGGCGCTTGCGCAAACGCGCAGCGGCATAAGGAGCATTATTCCTGGGCGAAGGACGCAAGCGAAAAAGAGCAGGCCGAACAGGCTGGGGAGGGGATTCCCTGCCCGCAGTGCGGCCATAAGAATAAAAAAGACGCGCTGTTCTGCAATCACTGCGGCACGCCGATGACAAGCACAGGCGCATACCAGCAGCAACAGCCGCAGCAGGGGCCGGCGGGGCCCTTTGGCGGTGGCATGCCGGGCGCGCAGGTTGTTTTTGACCCGATGGCGGGCGTCAATCCTGACGAAGAATTTGCCGATAATGTCAAGGCGTCGGACCTTGCCGCTGTGGTCAAGGTAAACACGCCGTATTACCTGACGGTATTCAACCGCATCCGCCAGTTCGGCAGCAGCCGCTTCAATTTTGCGGCGTTCCTGTTCTCCGGCGGCTGGATGCTTTACCGGAAGCAATACCTTGCCGGCGCGATTTTTACGGTTATCGTCTTTGCTACGACCGTGCTGTCGAACGTATATTATCTCGATTTCGTCAATATGTACCAGAGCCTTTCCAAGTCGATTGGGGAAAGCGCTTCTCCATACAGCGTAATGCAGGCCGCTTTTTCGCTGCCCGCGCAGCAGTTTTGGCTGCTTTGTATGTCCCCGTTAATGGACTTCGTACGGTTTGCCACCATGCTTGTAAGCGGAATCATCGGAAACCGGCTTTACTACAAGCATTGCGTCAAACGGGTAAAAATTACGAAGGAACGCGTTGATACGCCTGCCGAGGCGAAGACCGTGTTTGAAAAAACAGGCGGGGTCAACAAGGCTGTCGTAATTGTCCTTCTGATAACCTATATGGTTTTAAGCTTTGCAACTGTGTTTTTTACAAACAGCAATTATATAATCAATTGAGTCAATCAGAAAGGAATTGTGAAGTATGAAAATTAGGAAAGCCGTTATCCCCGCCGCCGGCCTGGGTACCAGGGTGCTTCCCGCTACGAAATCGATGCCGAAGGAAATGTTCCCGATTGTGGACAAGCCCGCAATCCAGTATATTGTGGAGGAAGCGGTCAAGTCCGGCATCACCGATATTCTTATCATTACGAACAGGGGCAAGGGCCTAATCGAAGACCATTTCGACAGGGCGCCGGAGCTCGAAGCGAATCTTACAAAAAGCAACAAGACCTCCGTTTTGGAGGATATTATCGATATTACACACCTGGCAAATATTTATTTTGTCCGCCAGAAGGAAACGAAGGGCCTGGGCCACGCAATCAGCCGCGCGCGTTCCTTTGTCGCGGGCGAGCCGTTCGCCGTGCTTTACGGCGACGACGTTATCGTGGGCGAGGAACCGGCCTGCGGACAGCTGATTGAAGCGTATGAGGAATACGGGCTGGGCGTACTCGGCGTAAAACAGGTAAAGGAAGAGGACATCCACAAATACAGCTCCCTTCAGGTGGAAAACCTGCGCGACAATATCTTTAAATGCACCGATATGATTGAAAAGCCCGATAAAGACCACGTGATGTCTCTGTATTCGATTCTCGGACGGTGTGTTCTGCCTCCTGAGATTTTTGATATTCTCGACGAAACGCAGCCGGGCGTCGGCGGGGAAATCCAGCTCACGGACGCAATGCGCAGGCTTGCCGTGACGAAAGGCATGACGGCGGTGGATTTCAAGGGAAAAAGATACGATATGGGCAACAAGCTCGGTATTTTGCAGGCGTCGGTTGAAATCGCCCTGCAGCACCCGGAGGTCGGGGACGGCTTCCGCTCCTATTTAAAAGAAATTTCAAAATCACTCTAAAACTAATTTATAAAGCGAAAAGGACGGTGTAAGCCGTCCTTTTTATTTTCTCCTTTTGAAATGGAGTGTTTTCGTTTCATAAAGCAGGCTGTTTCTTGTGTTCACTCTCCGTTGCATTAACATATAAAGCTTGATGAAGAAATTCAAGAAACGGGACGTTAAAAAGAGAATTCTTAAAAGAGAAGAGAAACCTTGTGTGTTTCTCTATTTTTATTGTATCTGTAAGGAATAAATATGAAATACCGCTGTTGGAAACCTACAAAAACAATAGCGGCTGTATGTATGAATTCAACAAAGAATGGCACCTATTTGTAAGCATTTAAGCGAAAAACGACTGTATGGCATTCAAAAACAGGCGGCTTGGTACAATTTTGACCGAATCTACCGTAAAATTTTTATAATTGCGCAAATTAGTACCAATTGGAAAAAACAGGCTGTTTTTCCCGCGCAAACCAGTACAAGTACAAAGAAAGATTCTTCTAACAATCCTTGTTGCACACATGCTAAAATATAACCGTCAGATAAACGAGTATTTGTGCAGATGGTCGCCTGTCTCACAAAGAAAAACCAAACAAAGAATGAAAGGATCTGTCATTATGAAAGCAAACAAAATCATTGCCATTATTATGGCGGCGCTCTTAGCGGCAATCACATTCGCATCGTGCAGCGGCGGGGGAGATACCTCCTCGGCAGGCTCAAGCGGCGGTTCATCCGCCGGCTCTTCGGGAGAAGCTCAGAAGATTACTATTTGGGCATGGGACGAAACCTTCAACATCAAGGCGGCCGAGGTCGCAAAAGAAATGTACCTGAAGGATAACCTGGACGCGGAAATCGAAATCGTCACCATGGCGCAGGACGACATCGTCCAGAAGCTTCACACGAGCTTAAGCTCCGGCCAGACGTCCGGCCTTCCCAGCATTGTGCTGATTGAAGACTACAAGGCGCAGAACTTCCTCAGCGCTTACCCCGACGCGTTTGAAGATTTGACCGGCATCGTAGACGAGAGCGCGTTTATGGATTATAAGTTCGCCGTAAATAAAATCGAAGACAAAATCTACGGCGTCCCGTTCGATTCCGGCGTAGCGGGCCTGTTCTACCGCACCGATTACGTCGAGCAGGCGGGCTACAAGCAGGAAGACATGCAGGACCTTACGTGGGAAAAATATATTGAAATCGGCAAGGCCGTGAAAGAAAAGACCGGCCACGCCATGCTTACGCTCGACCCGTCCGACATTGGACAAATCCGCATTATGATGCAGTCGGCCGGCAGCTGGTATGTAAAAGAAGACGGCCAGACGGTCGACATCAAGGACAATCAGGCACTCAAGGACGGCATTACCGTTTACAAGGCAATGCTCGACGCGGGCATCGTAGAGCAGGTTTCCGACTGGGATTCCTTCGTCTCCGCGTTCCAGGGCGGCAAGGTTGCTTCCATTCCGACAGGCTGCTGGATTGGCAGCTCCGTCATCAAGGCCGAAGACCAGAGCGGCAAATGGGCCATCGCCCCGATTCCGCGCCTCGGCGAAAATAAAGAGTCCGTCAATTATTCCTCCATCGGCGGCAGCGGCTGGTACGTCATCAAGGGCGTCGGCGACGCAAGCGCCAACAAGGATTTCTTGAGCAAAACCTTTGCATCGAGTAAGGAGCTTGCAAACCAGCTTGCTAAGGACATCAATCTCGTCAGCACCCTGAAGGCCGCAAAGGAAACGGAAAATTATGAAGCGAAGAACGATTTCTTCAGCGGACAGCAGATATTCAAGAATTTCTCTGAATGGTCTGAGAAGGTTCCCGCTGTCAACTACGGCCTGCATACCTATGCGGTTGAGGATATTATGACCGAGGCCGTTCAGGCTATCGTCGGCGGAGCCGACATGCAGGAAACGCTCGACGCGGCGCAAACCCAGGCGGAGGGCGCAGTAATCAGCTAACCACAACATCCCCACTCCTTGAACCGGCCGCCGCTGTAAAAGCAGCGGCGGCCGGTTCCCTCAGAGAAGACCGTTAAAATAATAAGGAGGGATTCGTTTGGATGCGATGACCAACGGCGTACCAAAGGGTACGGCGAAAACAAAGAAAGCAAATACCAGACGGCAGCGGCGCAGAAATAATATTGGCATGACCCGTAAAGAAAACCTCGTCGGCTGGGCCTTTGTGGCACTGAGCACCGTGCTGATTGTCGTGCTGGTATTTATCGCGATGGTACAGGCGATCATCACGTCCACGCATTCGGGACTCGGCAACAACCTGAAATTTGTCGGCTTTGACAACTACCTGCGCTTATTCGGCGATAAAACGTTCGTCAAGGCGGCAGGAAACACCGTGCTGTATCTTCTGATACAGGTACCGATTATGATTATCTTCGCGCTGATTATTTCCGTCATGCTAAACGACCGGAAGCTGAAATTAAAGGGCGCGTTCCGCACGGCGATTTTCCTGCCGTGTATTACCTCGCTGGTCGCTTACTCTATCATTATGAAAAGCCTGTTCGCGCCCGACGGCGTAGTCAACCAGGCGCTCATGGGGCTTAATATGATTGCGGAGCCAATCCAGTGGCTGACAGACCCGTTCTGGGCAAAGATACTGATTATCTTATCCATCACATGGCGCTGGACGGGCTACAACATGATTTTTTACCTGTCCGGCCTGCAAAACATTGACCCGTCTATTTATGAGGCGGCGGATATTGACGGCTGTTCGTCTGTGCGCAAATTCTTCAAAATTACGCTCCCGCTCTTAAAGCCGATTATCCTCTTTACCACCATCACCTCTACCATCGGCACGCTGCAGCTATTCGACGAGGTCGTAAACATCACGCAGGGCGGGCCGGCAAACGCGACGATTACGCTTTCCCAGTACATTTACAACCTAAGCTTTAAATATTCGCCGAACTTCGGCTATGCGTCGGCAGTGTCCATCGTCATACTGGTCGCCATCATCATCCTTTCGGCGATTCAGATGAAGGTCGGAGGTGACAAACGTGAAGCGTAAATTCAGTATCGCAAGGGCTTTAAAATATGCCGTGCTGACCGTCATTTCCCTCGTTTCGATTTTCCCGTTTATCTTCATGCTGTTCGGCATGACGAGCAACACCACCGACATTATCCAGGGTAAAATGCAACTTGGCGGGGAGCTTGTCAAGAATTTTACAAACCTCTTCAGCAACAACCTGAACTTTCTTCAGGCGCTCGGTAATTCGGCAATCATCGCCGTCATTACGACGGTACTGGCGCTTCTTATTTCCTCCGCGGCGGGCTACGGCTTTGAAATTTTCCGTACCAAATCGAGGGACCGTTTGTTTAACTTCCTCCTGCTCTCCATGATGGTTCCGTTCGCGGCGCTGATGATTCCGCTGTTCCGTATGTTCTCAAACTTAAACGGGACGCCGTTCGGGCTTGATACGATGTTTGTCGTAATCGTTCCGGCGGTATCCACCGCCTTCCTGATTTTCTTCTTCCGGCAGAATACAAAATCCTTCCCGAAGGAAATGATTGAGGCGGCGCGCATTGACGGAGTGGGAGAGCTCGGCATCTTCTTTAAAATCTTTATGCCCACCATTAAAAACACGTTTGCGGCGGCGGCCATCATCACGTTCATGAATTCCTGGAATAACTACATGTGGCCGTTGATTGCCCTGCAAACGCCCGACAAACGCACGATTCCGCTGATTTTGTCCGCGATGGGCGCCTCCTACACGCCCGACTACGGTATGATTATGTGCGCAATCGTCATCGCGACCCTGCCGACCGCGCTCATTTTCTTTATCATGCAGAAGCAGTTCGTACAGGGCATGATAGGCTCGGTCAAATAACTTGAAAACCTACCGGACACAGTGCGGGACGGATAAAACGAATCGGTTGGTTCAAATCCGTCCCGCTTTTTTAAGGAGCAATGCTTATGAACAACAAACCAAACTTTGAATGGCTTTCAGACCCCGCGGTGTTCGCAGTGAACCGAAAGCCCGCGCATTCCGACCACCGGTTTTATGAAACGCGCCAGCAGGCTGAGGCGATGACGGAAATGCCGCTGTCCTTTTCCCTGAACGGCGCCTGGCGCTTTGCTTATGCGCGGAACACAAAGGAAATACCGCAGGGCTTTTGGGAAAAGAATTATGATGTATCGGGCTGGGAGAACATCCTGGTGCCGTCGCATATCCAGCTTGCGGGATACGATAAATGCCAGTACATCAACACCATGTACCCATGGGACGGCCACAGCGAGCTGCGCCCGCCGCAGATAGACGAGAGCTACAATCCCTGCGGCTGCTATGTCCGCAGCTTCGTCGTATCGGAGCGTCTGAAAAATAAGCCTCTTACAATATCGTTCCAGGGCGTGGAAACGGCGTTTTACCTCTGGTGCAACGGACAATTCGCCGGTTACAGCGAGGACAGCTTTACCCCCGCGGAATTTGATTTAAGTGAATTTATTAAAGCGGATGAAAACAGGCTTGCGGTGCTCGTGTGCAAACGCAGCACGGGCAGCTGGCTCGAGGACCAGGACATGTGGCGGTTTTCCGGTATTTTCCGCAGCGTATATTTATACGCGAAGCCGCGGGTGCACCTGTACGACCTGTTTGTACAGGCCAGCCTGAATGAAACGTTCGACAAAGCGGAAATAACACTGCAAATGCAGGTGGAAAACGCGCAGGGCGCGCAGGCGGAAATTGAACTGTTCGCGCCCGATGGAACAAGGGTGTATTCGTCTTTGGGCATACCGCTTTCCGAAAGCTGCGCCCATACGTTTTCTATAGACAGCCCCGCGCTGTGGAGCGCCGAGCGGCCTGACCTGTATCAACTTCTTATTACAATACAGAAGGACGGAGAAACAATTGAGGCCGTGCCGGAGAAAATAGGCGTGCGCCGTTTTGAGATGAAGGACGGCGTTATGTGCTTAAATGGAAAGCGCATCGTATTCCATGGCGTGAACCGGCACGAATTCGACTGCCGCGCGGGGCGCTGCGTTTCCTATGAAGATATGGTATGGGACGCAAAATTCATGAAGCAGCATAACATCAACGCCGTGCGTACCAGCCATTACCCGAACCAGACGCAGTGGTACCGCCTGTGCGACGAGTATGGAATTTACCTGATAGACGAGACAAACCTGGAAAGCCACGGTTCCTGGCAGAAGATGGGGCAGGTAAAGCCCGACTGGGTTGTTCCGGGCGACAGGGAGGACTGGCTCGATATTGTGCTCGACCGCGCAAAATCGATGCTGGAGCGAGACAAAAACCATCCGAGCATCCTCATCTGGTCGTGCGGGAACGAATCGTTCGGCGGCAAAGACATCTATGAGATGGCGCAGTATTTCAGGCGGCGCGACCCGTCGCGGCTCGTCCATTACGAGGGTGTTTTCCATGACAGGCGTTTTCCCGGTACGAGCGACATGGAAAGCCGTATGTACGCAAAGCCGGAACAAATTGAGGAATACCTGAAAACGAACCCGGAAAAGCCCTTCATTTCCTGTGAATATATGCACGCGATGGGTAACTCGCTTGGAAATATGGACGAATATATCGCTCTGGAAGAAAAATATCCGCAGTATCAGGGCGGATTTATCTGGGACTATATCGACCAGGCGGTCATAAAGCAGACGGAAAACGGTGAAACGCTTGCCTACGGCGGCGATTTCGGCGACCGTCCGACCGATTACAATTTCTGCACCGACGGCGTTGTGTACGCCGACCGCTCACCCTCCCCAAAGGTGCAGGAGATGAAATACCTTTACCAGGATATTGTGCTTATCCCAGACGAACACGGCGTTCTTATCCGCAATAAAAACCTGTTTACAGATACAAGCTGCGGTACGTTTTATTGGACACTGCTGTTCGATGGGAAAGTACTCAAAAACGGTTGCTTTACGTGCACGGTTGAGCCGCTGAACGAGCAGTATGTTACAATAGCCTTTGACGCAGAATGCGCTGGCGAGGCTGTGCTTACAGTAACATTTTGCCTTAACAGCAAAACAATTTGGGCGGAAAAGGGGCATGAGCTCGCGTTTGGTCAGGCGGTTATAAAGCGCGGCAGCCGGCAGGAAAAAGAAAAAGTATCTGCCGGGAAAACGAGAATTGTCCATGGAGATATCAACACAGGCGTACATGGCAAGGATTTTTCCGTACTGCTTTCGAGGCAGGAAAAGGGAATCGTTTCTCTCCGGTATGACGGCATAGAGTTTATTACCCGCCCGCCGAAGCCCGAATACTGGCGCGCCTCCACCGACAACGACCGCGGCTGCGGGTTCGATTATAAGTCCGCGTGCTGGATGCCTGCCTCTCGCACACAAATCTGCACGGACATAGCAGAAGAGGAGCGCGATGGGTGTGTTACCTTCACCTACACCTACCGCCCGCTCATGTGGAGCGAATGCGAAGCAATCGTATCCTACACGGTGCAAAAGGACGGAAGCATCGACGTGGCGGCCCGCTTTGCGGGCGCGGAGAATTTACCGGATTTGCCTTTGTTCGGCCTGGTGCTGCGCCTGCCGAAGGAGTTTGAAAACGTGAACTATTACGGCCTTGGCCCGGAGGAAAACTATATCGACCGCAGCAGCGGGGCAAGGCTTGGAACATTTAGATTTACCGCGCTGGAGAACCTTTCTCGGTACGTCGTCCCGCAGGAGTGCGGCAACCGCACCGGCGTGCGTTTTGCGGAGGTTACAAACGAAAGCGGCTTTGGCCTGCGGTTTGAAGCAAGGGATACGCCGATTGAGCTCCAGGTGCTTCCCTACACGGCGCAGGAACTCGAAAACGCTCTTCATATTGGGGAGCTTCCGCCCGCAAGCTATACAAATGTACGCATTGCGGTAAAGCAGATGGGCGTAGGCGGGGACGATAGCTGGGGCGCGCCGGTCCATGAGGCTTACCATATGCCGGCAAACCGCCAGTATGCGTTTTCGTTTACCATAAGAAAATGCGGAGGAGAGGGGTAACCTCTTCCTCCGCAGACAGCATATTCGATTCGTTGCTTAACTATTGAAATCACGGGCGGGAATCGTAATTTTCACAATAGTACCCTCCCCGGGATTTGAGGAGATATAGACGCCATAGCCTTCGCCATACAAAAGATTGATACGGTCGTTTACGTTGCGCACGCCGATTCCCGTAAACGGATGCCCCTTCTGCGCGTCCCTTGTCCACAGCTTGTCGAGCTGCTCCCTGCTCATGCCGACGCCGTTGTCCATAATCTCACAAATAAGCGTTTCGCCGCTGCGGCGGATAAAGACGTTGATTCGTCCCTCATCCCTGCTGGAAAACGCATGGAAAAACGCGTTTTCCACAAACGGCTGCAAAAGCATTTTTGGAATTTCAAGCGTTTCACAGCCCTCTGCTATAGAGTAAGCGATGTTAACCTTATCTCCGTAGCGCGCCTGTTGAATCAGGGCGTAGTTTTTCAGGTTGTCGATTTCCTGCCGGACGGCGACCATCTCGCCCTCGTTGCTGATGGTATTGCGCAGGAGATTGATAAACGCGTCGATTGTCTGGGTGGATTTTTCCGTATTTCCCTGCCAGATTAAAAACTTGATGCACGCAAGCGTATTGTACATGAAATGCGGATTGATTTGCATTTGCAGCGCGTGAATTTCAGCAAGCCTTTTTTCTTCCTGCAAAGTGACAAGCCGGCTGACATAATCGTTGAGTCCGTCGAGCATATGGTTAAAGGCCTCGGCAAGCTCGCGCGCCTCTCCGCCGCCCTTGACCTCGATATGCCGGGAGAAATCGCCGCCGACGATTTCAGGCATCCGGCGTGTAAGGCTTGTAATCGGCCGTGTGGTCTTACGCACGGTAAAGAACAAAATCAGCATCACGATGGCAATGATAACGGCGCATACGAGCAGCGTATCCTGCGGGCGGTACATTTGGTCGAGCAGGGCGGTTTCGTTGATAACGCTCGTCAGCCGGAAGCCGTAGGAGGTAAGCTCCTTTGCGAGCACCGTTGTTTCCAGGCCGTTTTCCGACTTTTGCCGCCGGTACAGCTCCGGCCCGTTTACGATATTCTCCGCGAGCGTGTTAAGTTCATTCATATACTTTCCGTTTTCGGAAAGCGCGTTGGATGAAACGACCATGCCGTCTGTAGCTGACAGAACGTATACACGATTGACGGTACCGTCGACGAGCGGGCGGTACAGGGAACTGAAATCGCTCTGTGTCAGCAGTGCGACCGCCGCGCCGTAAGACCGGTTTTCCGCGCGGTTCCAAAGGGATTTTGCCACCAAAATACAGCTTTGCCCCTTAGTGGCGGTCGTAAAGCCGTCGGGAATATAAGCGTAAAGCACAAGGTTCGGCTGCTTCATCGCCTCGGCAACGGCGTTGGTCTGTAAAATTTCCTGCGCGGTTTTCGTTAGGCGCGCGTCGCCCCTTACAAACGTTTCCCCGTTCGTACCGGCGAGAACCAGATGCATCGTCACCTGAGCCTGCGCGGACGCAGCGCTGTCGATTTGGCTTCGCATCTGGTGGCGCAGGCTGTACTGTTCGTCCACGTTCATTTCAGCGCCGGAGATGATGCGGGAAACCGCGTAGCTGCCGGAGCAGGTAGACAGGAGGGAAACGATGCTCTCGTTTAAGCGCGTGTATTCCGACTGTACCTGTGTAATGACCTTGTTGTTGGCCTGCGCGTAGGTATCGATATAAATCTTTTCCGACATCTGGATAACGAAAAAGGAAATCAGCACACCGACAATCAGGATTGCGGCAGTCGTAATCGTGACAATCTTTAAAAATAGGCTGTTGCGGTTTATCCAGCCGGAAAACGCGGTTTTCTTTTCCACCTTAGCCCTGTCCTTTCCTGTATTCGCTCGGCGTATGGCCCGTAAACTTCTTGAACACCTTACAGAAATAGCTGTGGTCGGAGTAACCGACCATCGCGCTGATTTCGGAAATCGGGACCGATTTGTTGCGCAGCAGCTCAAGCGATTTTTCAATGCGTATCCGGTTGAGGTATTCGCTGAAGCCCTCGTCGGAATGCGCGCTGAAATAAGAGGAAAGATAGTAATAGCTGAAATTGAATTTTTTCGCGATGTCGTTTAAAGTAAGCGGTTCGCTGTAATGGTCCTGCAAATACGCGGTAATCCGTTTCATCGCGTCGTTGTTGATTTTCAGGTGGTAATTCTGTATGATGACGGAAAAATCCCCGCAAATATCGTGGAACACCTGCAAAAAGTCTTCAGCATAGGCTGCGGCCTCGATGCTGCTCAGGTAATTGAGCTTTAAATGGCTCAAGTTTTCCGCGTTTAAATTAAGTTCCTCCAGCTCGGAAATCAGGTTATAAAGCATACTTTCCAAAAACGCCTTGAGCTCCGGCTCGTTCATGCGGTATTCCGTGACCGCGCGGTCGACGTATTCGCGCAGCATTTGCAGCGCCTCTTCAAAATTCATGGAGGTTAATTGGCTTGTAAAGCGTTTTGTATCGAACTTTTCATATTCCTGCAGAGATGGGAATTTTGAGGCCGACATCAGCGGCACGCTCTTATAGTAAAAACGCCGCTCAGTCAGCTTGCAGAAACTGTCGTTATAAACCGTACGGATATCATCGAGCTTGTAAAACGGGTCGCTTAATACAAAGAACAACCCGGAGGAAGCGGCGGACAGCTTTTCCACGGTTTCTTTGACCGCGTGGGAAAGCGTGGCCTCGTCGGGATGGTCGTAATTGAAAATCGCTAGGGCAATATCGTCGTTGATATTGATGGGATACGGATGATACGCGCCCAGCATTTCATATACGCCGCTGCCCATAAACCCGTTGATTACGCTGTTGTTTTTGCAAATTTTACGGTTGATTCCGAGAATGCGCAGGCAGGGCAGGGGGAACTGCTTTTTAAGCTGCTCGGTTTGCAGAACGTCGGTAAAGCCTAAGATAAATTGGTTAATCAGGCTTTCGATATGGATATCGGCATTGCTCTTGAGCGCAAGGTTCGGAATGCGCTGAACCGCCTTCTGTAAGACGGAGAGCAGCTCCTTGGGATTTAAAGTCGGTTTTAATATATAATCTACCGCGCCGCTTTGAAAGGTGCTTTTGACATATTCAAAATCGCTGTAGCCGGACAGCACAATTACCTGAATCCCGCTGTTTTTGATATTCAGCATTTTTGTAAGCTCTATACCGTCCATGACGGGCATAACAATATCTGTCAGTACAATATCGGGTGGCTCCTTTTCAATCATCTCCAGCGCCTGCTTGCCGTTGTCGGCTTCCCCGACTACTTGAAAGCCGTGCTTTTCCCAGTCGAGCAGATGCTTGATACCCTGCCGTATGATATATTCGTCGTCGACGATCAGGATTTTACAAAACTGTTGCATAGAACTCACCCTTTCCAAATGAATCTGAGCGATACGCGTTGTTCAATATATTTCATTATAACACGTATTTCATAAAAAAAATAGAGTTTTTAAAGAAATTTGGTTGCATTTTTGCCGGATACAAGGAGGAATTTTCATGGAAAGCAAATCTTTACAAGCATTAAAAATGAAATTCAGGGAGCTATTCCCGGGACAAGAGGAGCCTGTCGTTTATTTTGCTCCGGGCAGGGTCAACTTAATCGGTGAGCATACCGATTATAACGGAGGACATGTGTTTCCCTGCGCGCTCGATATTGGTACGTTTGCGGCTGTTAAAAAACGCTGCGGCCGCAATCTTAGGTTTTTTTCCATGAATATGGAGCAGCGCGGCGTGATTGAAGTGCCGCTCGACGGCCTTCATTATGATAAGTCCTATGACTGGGCAAATTATGTACTCGGCGTAATCAAGGCCTTCACCGACAAGGGATACCGCGTCGACTGCGGGCTGGACATCGTATTCTATGGGAATATCCCGAACGCTTCCGGGTTATCTTCCTCAGCCTCTCTCGAGGTGCTCACCGGCTTTGTGCTCAAGGAGCAGTTCGGGTTTGACAGCGTCAATATGATTGAGCTTGCGTTGATTGGGCAGGAGGCGGAAAATAAGTTTATCGGCGTCAGCTGCGGCATTATGGACCAGTTTGCCGTAGCGATGGGGAAAGAGGGCAATGCCGTCTGCCTCAATACCGCCACGCTCGACTATACCTACGCGCCGTTGCATCTTGAAGGCGTTAAAATCGTCATCATTAACACAAATAAAAAAAGAGGCCTGAACGAGTCCAAATATAACGAGCGCTGTGACGAATGCGCACAGGCGGTCGAAGCACTTAAAAAGTATGAGTACCTCAAAAACCTCTGCGAGCTGACGCCCGAAAAATTTGAGGAGGGAAAGAAATTTATTACGGAACCAACGGTGAGAAAACGCGCGCGCCATGCCGTTTATGAAAACCAGCGTACCTTAGACGCCGTAAAAGCGCTCAAAAACGGCGACCTGGGGCGGTTTGGTGAGCTGATGGTACAGTCTCATGAGTCGCTGCGCGACGATTACGAGGTAACGGGTGTGGAGCTCGATACGGTTGTGGACGCGGCGCTCAGGCAAAAGGGCGTAATCGGCGCAAGAATGACCGGCGCGGGGTTCGGGGGGTGCGCGGTCGCGCTAGTGAAAGAGCACGACGTTGAAGCGTTTCAGCAAAACGTTGCTAAGGAATATCAGGAAAAAACAGGACTGCACGCTGGCTTCTATGTGGTAAAGGCGGGCGGCGGCCCCTGCAGGCTGTAATAATCCTTTTTATAATTTCAACCAAAGGGGCGCATGAATATGATTGATTCCGCGATAAAAAAGCTGGTAAGGTACGGACTGGAAACCGGATTGATTGAAGAAAGCGACACAATCTATGTAACAAACAGGCTGCTTGAGCTTCTGGAGAAGGAAGAATACCTCGACGACGGGGAAGAGTACCGGGACGTTCAGCTGGAACAGACACTTAAAGAGCTGCTCGGCTACGCCTGTGAGCACGGTATCATAGAAAACAGCGTTATGGCACGCGACCTGTTTGATACGAAATTGATGGCTGTGCTGACGCCGAGGCCGTCGGAGGTAATGCGGGTTTTTCATGAAAAATATCAGGAATCCCCGCGGGCGGCAACCGATTATTTTTATAAGCTTTGCTGCGACAGCGACTATATCAGGCGGTACCGAGTCAAAAAGGATATGCGCTGGGAAACGGTTACCCCATATGGAGCGCTCGATATTACAGTCAACCTCTCGAAGCCGGAGAAAGACCCAAAAGCGATAGCCGCCGCAAAAAACGCGCCGCAGAGCAGCTACCCCAAATGTCTGCTATGCCCGGAAAACGAAGGCTACGCGGGAACCCTCACAAAGCCTGCGCGCCAGAACCACCGGATAATCCCAATTGAGCTCGGAGGAGAAAAGTGGGGCTTTCAGTATTCGCCTTACGTTTATTATAATGAGCATTGTATCGCGTTTAATTATGAACATACGCCGATGAGAATCGACAAAGCCGCGTTTCAAAAGCTCTTCGGCTTTGTAAAACGGTTTCCCCATTATTTTATCGGCTCGAACGCTGATTTGCCCATTGTCGGCGGTTCAATCCTGTCGCATGAGCATTTCCAGGGAGGACGCTATGAGTTCCCTATGGCAAAAGCCCCGTTAGAGCAGGAGTATTCCTTTGAAGGATTCGAACAGGTGAGGGCCGGCACCGTTAAATGGCCGATGTCGGTTATTCGCCTGAGCTGCCCGGAGGTGGAACCCCTCGTTGAGCTGGGCGGAAAGATTTTAGAGAAGTGGCGCGGCTATTCGGATAAAGAGGCGTTTATTTACGCGCAAACGGATGGGGAAGACCACAATACCATCACACCGATTGCAAGAAAACGCGGGGCCGACTATGAACTCGACCTGGTTCTTAGAAACAATATCACGACGGAGGAATTTCCGCTGGGTGTTTACCATCCGCACCAAAAGCTGCATCATATCAAAAAAGAAAATATCGGCCTGATTGAGGTCATGGGGCTCGCGGTACTTCCCGCAAGGCTCAAAACGGAGCTCGACTTACTCGCGGAGTATCTTGCCGCGGGAAAGGACGCCGGGTCAGACGAACGCATCAGCAAGCATGCAGGCTGGGCGCGGGAAATCATAGAACGGCATCCAACGCTGAATAAACATAACGTCCATGATATTATCAGATGCGAAACAGGCCGGGTATTTCTTCATGTGCTTGAAGACGCCGGCGTATACAAGGATACAAAAGCCGGCAGAGCATCATTTAACAGATTCCTCCGTAGCATTTAAACAAAATTATATAACCCATTTTGTGTAAAATAAACGTAACACAAAATGGGTTATTTTTTTATTTGATATTTTTGAATGATATGATATAATATAAAGTAACTCTGCATATAAGGAGGAGTCCTGTTGAAAATTGCGCTTTGTGACGATGAGAAACCATTTCTCTTATGGTTTAAAAAAAGGCTGGAACGGCAGCTGCCGGCGGTTCAGGCGGAAGAATTTAAAATTGACCTTTACAGCGATGGAAGAAGTCTGTTAAAAGCGCAGGCAAAGCAAAAATACGATGTGATTTTCCTCGACATCCAAATGCCTGAAATTGACGGGATGGCAATCGCGCGGCAGCTTTGGCGGCAAAGCGGCGAATCGATTGTTATTTTCACGACGGTAAAGGAGGAGCTTGTGTTCCAGGCGCTGCGCGTCCATCCGTTTGAATTCCTGAAAAAAAGCGATATTGAAAATGAGCTGCCCAGGCTTTTGCGCGATATACTGCGCGAGCTGCACAGAAGCGGAGAGCTGCTCACGTTAAAATGCCGCAAGGGAATGGTTTCCATACCAGTGCAGGACGTCTATTATCTGGAGAGCAGAAGAAATGATATTGCGGTTTATACCAAAGAAAAGGAATATATCATACGGGACAGCTTGTCAGTAAAAGAAAAGGAGCTTGCCCCGTATGGATTTATTCGTACGCATTCCGGATTTTTGGTTAATAGCTTTCATATATTTATGGCGGATAAAATGTTTGTGATTTTAGATGATGGAAGAAGGGTTCCGGTCAGCCGGAACCGGTATAAAATAGTAAAAGAAAAGTTATTAAAAAACATAACTAAATTGTAAATATAAATACTGTTTTTTCGGTTTTCAGCCGACAAAATATACCAAACATCACAGATTTGATACCAAACATACCAAAGGTGTTTATTTTTTAGGGTTTTCGCGTTATATTTTTAGTACCATCAATTAACGGGTTGGAGAGCGGAATTGCCTTCAATCTCAATTATTTCAGCGTACACGCACAGCGTCCTGCATGACTTGCTGCATGCAGGACGCGCAACTTTCTCCGGATAATAAAAGGTTCGACGGAATTTTACGGAGAAAAAATATTTACGCGGCGCAAAGTAACATGCCGGATGATTTTGGCAGGCATCCATAAGCGTAAGAGCAGATTGACTGCTCTTCTTTTTTGCTGTGTGGGTTGATATATCAATTGTGGAGGATATAGAATGGAAAGGGAACTGAAGACGCTAGCGGAGTATTATTTCATTCACAGGGTACTCAATAGTTATGGATTTGAAATCGCACAGCTTGAAGCGCTTATGGCATACGACCGGACAGCGGGACAGCTCGTGCATAAATACGGGGCGCTGTACCAGACAGAAATTATGATGAACCCGCCTATGCGCTCTTCCTTTTATTATCCATCGAGAATTTTAATAGCGAGCAGGTGTGAAAAGGAAACGTTTGCCATTTCACTTGCAAAAAATATTTTGTCCGTCAGAGGAAGCATTATGGAGGAAACGGAGCTTGGCGCAGTATCAAGCGGTTCCGCGGCAGTTGTTCATGCCGGGACGCGCGCGGTTGAAAACCGCTATCAAGTAATGTTTGCAACCTTTGGAAAGCTGCGGGATAACATTGTATCCTTCGCGCTTGCAAACCGCATTCCGCTTTTAACGTTTACAGGCCATTCGGCGGTCTCCTGTATGCATGAATTTGCAAGGGCGCTGTTTTCCAAGCTCAATATGCAAAGCGGGGCGTATACCATACTGCTGGACTTTTTACAATCCGCAATTTCTCTGAAAGAACTCAGGGAACGGCTGCTGGCACAGGGATTCAGCGAGGAGCTTGCCGAAATAGAAAAATTTATCCACCGTACGGACTTCATCGCTTCGAATGTCCAAATTGAGTTTTTTGAAAAAGAAAAGGTTGTTTATCTGATTTGGTTTTAATAAAAACTGCCCTATAACTTTTGTATATTGTTAACGCGTGTTATAATAACCTTACTAAGGCTTGCGAAGCATTGAAACATATTCGCATATATAAAGGGGTCTTATTATGTCAAACGCCTTTAACACGTTAGAACAATGCCTTGCCGAGATAAGAAAGCGGACGGATTTTGTTCCCAAAATCGCGATTACGCTCGGCTCGGGGTTGGGTTCGTTTGCAAACCGGCTGAAAACGACTTCGTCTGTATCTTACAAAGAACTGGACGGCTTTCCCGTATCGACGGTCAAGGGCCATGAGGGGAAATTTATTTTCGCCTGGATTGCCGGTGTTCCCGCGGTTCTCATGCAGGGGAGGGTACACTACTACGAGGGTTACCCGGTGGAACAGACTGTACTGCCCATCCGCTTGATGGGATTGTTAGGCGCAAAGACGCTTCTTCTTACAAACGCGGCGGGAGGGCTCGGGCCTGATTTATCCCCAGGTGATTTGATGATGATTACCGGACATATCGCATCCTTTATGCCGTCACCGCTGCGCGGGGAAAATATAGGCGAGCTCGGCCCGCGCTTTCCTGATATGAGCGCCGTATATGATATTGGCTTGCAGAAAGCCATAAAGCAAACGGCGGACAAGCTCGATATTCCATTAAAAAAAGGCGTATACCTACAGGTGCCGGGTCCCCAATATGAAACGCCGGAGGAAATCAGGATGTACCGGCTTTTCGGCGCGGACGCGGTCGGAATGAGCACCGCGGCGGAGGCAATCGCCGCGCGCCATATGGGCATGCGCGTGTGCGGGGTCAGCTGTATAACCAACATGGCCGCCGGAACCAGCAAAACGCCGCTTACCCATGAAGAGGTACAGAAAACGGCAAACAGGGTATCCGCCTGTTTTTCAAGGCTGATTACGGAGCTTGCGCCAGAGCTGTCAAAGGAGAACTGTGTATGATAGACCTGCATCTCCATCTGGACGGCTCGCTCACCGCGCAGGACGTTTTAGAGCTTGCTTCCATACAGAAGCTCTCTCTGCCGGCAAACGGCGAACAGGCGCTTGAAAAGCTGCTTAGAGCGCCGCAAAGCGGAGGCAGCCTGAATGAATATTTAAAACGCTTTGATTTGCCGCTGCTCGTTTTGCAGACGGAAGAGGCGCTTCGTGATAGTATATACCGTCTGGCCGGCCGGCTTTCACGGCAGGGGCTTTGCTATGCGGAAATACGGTTTGCCCCGCAGCTGCATTTACGCGGCGGCCTGACGATGGAGCGGGTATGCGCTGCGGCCTGCGAAGGACTTGCACACGCGCTTAAGGATTTTCCCGCTGTTAAACTACGGCTGATACTTTGCTGTATGCGCGGCGGAGAAACAGAAAACAACCGGAAAACCGTGGAGCTTGCCGCCGGTTTGTGTGACAGGGGAGTCTGCGCGGTTGACCTTGCCGGAGCGGAGGCTCTGTATGAGACTGGAGATTATGCCGGGATTTTTTCGTATGCGCGGCAGCTCCATGTTCCCTTTACGATACACGCGGGGGAAGCCGCGGGCCCCGAAAGCGTCAAAGCGGCGCTGCGCTTAGGAGCCGCACGCATTGGCCATGGTGTGCGCGCGGCAGAGGACAATTCCCTTGTGCTGCTGCTCGCCCAAAATAATATCCCGCTTGAATGCTGCCCGACGAGCAACGTGCAAACCGGCGCTGTCCCGGAATACGGTTTGCACCCTGTATTGAAGCTGCTGGAGCGCGGCGTGCCCGTTACGGTCAATACGGATAACATGACGGTGTCGAATACGACAATCAAAAAGGAGTTTGTGCTTTTACAGCAGCATTTGGGTATGACGCGGGCGCAGGAAAAACAAATGCTTTTAAACAGCGTACAGGCCGCGTTCCTCCCGGAGAGGGAAAAGCAGGAGCTTCTCGACAAGGCGCTTCGGGAATTTTCTGAAATATGATATAAGAAAAACGCACAGGCGGGCTTGCCTGTGCGTTTTTGTTTTGCGGTATCAGAAGAAATCTTTTTTCTTAAAGTACCAGATGCATATCAGCAGGATAACCAGGCTGATGACGATTATCATCGGGTAGCCGAACTGCCAGCTAAGCTCCGGCATGTTTTTAAAATTCATCCCATACCAGCCGGTGATGACCGTCAGCGGAAGAAATATGGCGGTAATGCCTGTTAACAGCTTCATAATACGGTTTTGCTTCACATCGATTTGCGTTTGATATAGCTCTGTAATCTGAATGGAATATTCGCGCAGCATCTGCGTATTTCCATAAAGAAGATTAATTTTTTCTGACAGGTGCCCAAAATAGGACGGGTTTTCAAAATAACCGCTGTCGTTGTTTTTTAATTTAACCGCAACGTCCAGCAGCTGCGCATAGTAGTTGTGCAGGAGCATCAGCTCCTTTTTGAGCGGTACAATTTTATGGTGGAAATCGTCAAGCCTGTTTTCCAGTACGTTTTCCTCGAGCGCGCCGAAGCGTTTTTCCGTATCCTCCAAGTAAATCAGGTCACTGTCGACGACGCTTTCCATAAATTCGTAAAGGAACCGTCCCGGCGTCATTTTCCTGCGGGAGCGCGCAAGCGTAAATTTGTTCAGTGCAGTCTGCGCGTAATCGTTGCAAAGCACCAGAATCAGCCGTGCCTTGCATACCGCAAGCATGAGCTTCGCGCGGTGGCGTATGCTGTCCTTTTTGACCGGGATGTTCAGTGTGCAGAGCAGATACCCGTCAAGCTCCAATAGCCGTGTCAAATGGACGGAGCGCTCCTTTTCAACCAGCCTGAAGGGAATGCCCGCTTCTTCGCAGAGCGGCTGCGCACGCTCAAAGTCAGCAACCGCCAAGCAGAAGCCCTCTTTTGGTGCAGCAAACGTCTCTGTTTGGCTGATGCTATCCCCGGTTAACAGATATAAATGGTTCGGCTCAAACTGTGCCATGCGGCCGCCTCTTTTCCAAAGCCTTAGCTTTTTTCAAAACGCTCAACGTTGACGACAAAAATCGTCGTGCCGCCCACGTCTACTGTTACGGGCATGACGTTGAAGCTGTCCATCGGCACGCCGTCGCCCATATAAGACATGCTGTAGGCCACCTGCTTGCGCTTGCCGCACTGGTTTTTGATGATGGTGATGACCTCGTCTACCTTGCTTTCTTCCGTTACGGTCATTAAAGTGGAATTCCCGCGGCGCAGGAAACCGCCCGTGGTAGAAAGCCTGGTGACGCCGAAGCCCTTTTTGTTGAGCTCTTCAGTTACACGGTCGCCGTCCTCTGAATGTACGATAGCATAAATCATTTTCATGGTTTCAATCTCCTTTTTGTCATGGGTTTTTGTCCGAGCTTATATTCTGTCACCATTATAATATATTTTTGATTAAGCCGCCATAAAAATTTTGTTTTTTGCCGTAAAAGCGAGATAAATACAGAAAAAGGCGCCAACATAAGAAAAATATGATTTTGAAATAATGAGTAAATAAGAGAAAACAGCAGAAAATTAAAGATAGCTAAAGAAAAATAATGGTTTTATCAAAAAATCCAGCGAAAAATTAAGTTTGACTTTCCCTGACCTTGCGCATATAATAAACACATAAGGTCAAAGAAAGTCAAAGTCAAATGATGATAAACATTTAGGAAGGGAGCGAAGCATATGCGAATGAGCGATATTGTAGCGCAGTACATTTCTGAGATTCTGGAGCAGTCCGGCGGCAACGCGGAAATCCAGCGCAATGAGCTGGCGCAGACGCTTGGGTGCGTGCCGAGCCAAATCAATTATGTTATTACCTCGCGTTTTACGCCGGAGCAGGGCTATCTTGTGGAAAGCCGCAGGGGCGGCGGCGGCTATATCCGTATCACGAGGGTACACCTGGACGCCGACACCGCGCTGATGCATATTGTCAATTCCATTGGCGATACGCTCGATTACACGGCGGCGCGTATGATGCTCCAGAATATGGCGCAGCAGGGGCTGCTTTCAGAAGCGGCGGCATCCCTGATGCACAGCGCGCTGACTGAGCAGGCGTACGCGGGCGTTCCAAAGGAATACCGCGGCATCCTGCGGGCCGGTGTGTTCAAAAATATGCTGCTCACACAAATTTGACAAATTACAAGCACGAAAACCGATAGAATAACAGTTGGGAGGAATTTTTATGCTATGTCAATCCTGTCAGAAAAATCAGGCGACCACTCACATTAAGACAATTATTAACGGAGAGCTGACCGAATACATGCTCTGCCCCGAATGCGCCAAGAAAATGGGTTACGGCAATATTTTTGAGGACATGGCGTTCGATTTCAGCAGCTTCCTCGGCAGCTTTTTAGGAAACGGCCTCCCGCCGAGAACGAGCGCGACGCGCTGCAAGGGCTGCGGGGCAGCGTTTGCGGATATTGCAAAAACCGGCAAGGTCGGCTGCGCGCAGTGCTACGAAACGTTTTTCGACGACCTGCTGCCGTCCATCAGGAGGATACACGGCAACACGCGCCATACAGGAAAGCTTGCCGGAAGCGCCGGCAAGGAGCTGCGCGTGGTAAACGAGCTGGAGCAGGCGCGGCAGGAGCTGCACGACGCAATTGAGAAGCAGGAGTTTGAAAAGGCCGCAAAGCTCAGGGACAGAATCAAAGAACTGGAAGGAGGCGCCTCTCATGAATAAAAAATGGTATCAGAAAAGCGGCGCCGAGGGCGATGTGATAATAAGCACCAGGGTACGCCTTGCGAGAAATCTGCAGGGCTACCCGTTCCCGTGCAGGCTCGACGCCGCGGGGCGTGAGCAGATTGCGGGCAAGGTAAAGGACGCGATGTTCCATAGCAACAGTGTAATCGCGGACAGCTTTCAATATTTAGATATGGCAAAATTGAGCGAGGAGGAGGCCGTTTCCCTTGTGGAACGGCACCTCGTAAGCCCGGACTTCGCCTCCGACCGGCAGGGCAGGTATCTGCTCCTGACCGGAGATGAGAGCGTCAGCATCATGCTCAACGAAGAGGACCATATCCGAATCCAGGTAATGTACGAGGGAATGAACCTCGACGGCGCTTACGATATGGCGGATAAGCTCGATACCCTGCTCGACAACGCCCTGGGATTTGCGTTCCACGAAAAATTAGGCTACCTGACGCAATGCCCGACGAATCTCGGTACCGGCATGCGCGCTTCGGTCATGCTGCATCTGCCCGCTTTGCAGCACAGCAAGGCGATAGGGCGCATCGCGGGCAACCTTTCAAAGCTGGGGCTTACGCTGCGCGGAACATATGGCGAGGGCACCGAGCCACAGGGCGCGCTTTATCAGCTTTCAAACCAGGTCACGCTCGGCCTTTCCGAAAAGGCAGCGCTCGATAACCTGAAAAATATCGCGATGCAGCTCGTCGCACAGGAGCGCACGGCATGTCAGGCGCTTGCAAACAGTATGGAGACGCTCGACGTCATCAGCCGTTCTATGGGTATCCTGAAGAGCGCGCGGCTTTTGAGCGCCGACGAGTGCATGAAGCTGCTGTCTAACGTTCGCCTGGGAATCGCGATAGATGAAATAAAGGATATAGGTTATGATACAATCAACGAGCTGACGACGGAAATCCAGCCGGCGACCATTATGAAAGCGGCTGGAAAACGGCTCACGCCGGAAGAACGCGACCAGGCGCGCGCCAGAACCGTAAGGGAACGCCTTTGCGGATAAAACAGGCATACGAAAATGAAAAAGGGAAAAAACAGCTAACAGGAAGAGATTACTAATGGGAGGTATGTATTATGTATAGCTTTAATGGTTTTACACAAAAGGCAAACAGGGCATTGAACCTTTCGATAGAAGCCGCGCAGGACCTCGGCCATACTTATATCGGGACGGAGCATATCCTTCTCGGGCTGCTCGAGGAAGGCACAGGCGTTGCAAGCGCCGCGCTTTCCGGCAGCGGGATTGCAGCCGACGCTGTCGAAGATTTAATTAAAACGAAAATCGGCGTAGGAAGCCGCACGGCGCTGTCGCCCGCCGACCTTACGCCGCGTTCAAAGCGCATTTTGCAGAACGCGGTTATCGTAGCGGCGAAGCTTGGCCATAATTATGTAGGCACCGAGCATTTGCTTTTGGCGCTGCTTGAAGAACAGGACAGCTATGCGCTCGGCTTTATGCAGGAGCTCGGCGTGAAGCCGAACGACCTGCTCCAGTCCCTGCGCGACGAGCTTTCCGGCGGTGGTACGGACGATTCGGAAATTTTTGATTTTGAAAGCGCCGCTGCCGGCGCTCCGTCCCAGCATAAGGGCGGGAAAAGCAGCACGAAAACGCTCGACCAGTTCGGTATCGATTTGACCGCAAAGGCGAAAAAGGGAGAGATTGACCCGGTTATCGGCAGGGACAAGGAAATCCAGCGGGTGATTCAAATCCTGTCCAGAAGGACGAAAAACAATCCCTGCCTGATTGGCGAGCCGGGCGTCGGCAAAACGGCCGTCGCTGAGGGGCTTGCACTCAAAATCGCGTCCGACGAGGTGCCTGAGCCGCTTAAGGACAAGCGTATCGTGTCGCTCGATTTGACCGGCATGATTGCCGGTACAAAATACCGCGGTGATTTTGAGGACCGCATCAAAAACGCAATGGATGAGGTAAAGGCCGCGGGTAATGTCATTCTTTTTATTGACGAGCTGCATACCATCATCGGCGCGGGCTCGGCGGAGGGCTCGGCGGACGCCGCGAATATATTGAAGCCGTCGCTTGCGAGAGGCGATTTCCAGGTCATCGGCGCGACGACCATCAACGAGTACCGCAAGTATGTCGAGAAGGACGCGGCGCTCGAGCGCAGGTTCCAGCCGGTTACCGTCGGCGAGCCGACGCAGGAGGAAACGGTTGAAATACTCAAGGGCCTGCGCGACCGCTACGAGGCGCACCACAAGGTGAAAATCACCGACGAGGCAATAAGCGCGGCGGTCACGCTGTCCGCGCGGTATATTACAGACCGTTACCTGCCGGACAAAGCAATCGATTTAATCGACGAATCCGCCTCCCGCGTGCGTCTCAACGCACATACGGAGCCGGAGGACATCAAGGAAACCGAGAAAAAAATCAAGGAGCTCGAGCAGGAAAAGGCCGCCGCCGTAAGCGCGCAGGATTTTGAGCGCGCGGCAAAGCTGCGCGACGAGGAAAAGAAAACGCGTGAAGAGCTCAAGGCGCAGAAGGAAAAATGGCACGAGGACAACGAAAAGGTAAGCGGCGAGGTGACAGAGCGGGATATTGCGAAAATCGTCTCCGACTGGACGGGTGTGCCTGTTTCCAACCTGACGGAGGAGGAGAGCGCCCGCCTGCTTAAAATGGAGGAAATCCTCCACAGCCGCGTCATTGGCCAGGACGAAGCGGTTACAAGCGTCGCACGGGCAATCCGGCGCGGCAGGGTAGGATTAAAGGACCCGAAACGGCCGGTCGGTTCGTTCATCTTCCTAGGTCCCACGGGCGTGGGCAAGACAGAGCTGTGCAAAGCGCTTGCGCAGGCGATGTTCGGCGATGAAAACGCAATGATTCGGCTCGATATGTCGGAGTATATGGAGAAGCACAACGTCTCTAAGCTTATCGGTTCGCCTCCGGGCTACGTCGGCTACGACGAGGGCGGGCAGCTCACGGAAAAGGTGCGCCGCCATCCGTATTCCGTCGTACTGTTCGATGAAATAGAAAAAGCGCATCCCGATGTATTCAACATGCTGCTCCAGGTTTTGGAGGACGGCAGGCTGACCGATTCGCAGGGCAGGCTCGTTGATTTCAGGAATGCTGTCATTATCATGACCTCGAACGTCGGCGCGCGCCTGATTACCAACGAACAGGGAAGCCTCGGCTTTGCGTTTGGAGAAGAGAACAAAAAGGAAGACGCCGATACCAAGGCGCTGCGTGAAACCGTGCTGGGCGAGCTCAAAAAGACCTTCCGGCCGGAATTTTTGAACCGTGTGGACGATATTATCGTCTTCAATAAGCTAAGCGGGGAAGAAATTATGGAGATTGCGCGCCATATGCTCAAAGAGCTTTCTGACCGGCTCGGCGCAATGGAGATTACGGTGGAGTTCTCCGACGCGGCTATCAAGGCTGTTTCGGATGAGGGTTACGACCCCATATACGGCGCAAGGCCTCTGCGCCGCGCGATTACGTCTAAAATAGAGGACCCGCTATCGGAAAGAATTTTGGAAGGCGCTATTAAGACAAACGATAAGGTGCTTTGTGATTTTAAAGACGGCGCGTTTTGTTTTAAACAGCAATAAAAAGCGAAGCCTCCGGTTCAGCATGCTGGACCGGAGGCTTCATTCATTTGAAATAATTTACGTGCTTTTACGCAATTATATTTTAAATTTTTTTGAAAATTATTAAAATAATGCGAATTATAACAAATATGTAATAGATTTTTTCGTAAGGATGTGGTAAAATAAAAATAGTAAAGAGATGCTGTATTATTTTTAGACCTTTTAATCTGTAGTTATTTACATGTTTTATCTAAACAACAAGTGTTTTGCGTTCCGCTAAATCGATGGCCCGGGTTCCTTCTTTGCGGGGGGATAGGGCTTACGCTCGTCAGTCAGGCCGAGTATATAATCCACGCTTGTTTCATAAATTTTTGCAAGCTTAATCAATACGGCGGTGGGGATGTCGTTTTCTCCCGTTTCGTATTTGGAATATCCGGTCTGGGACATTTCCAGCATTGCGGCAAGTTCGGTTTGGCTTTTGTCTTGGTCTTCTCGCAAATTTCGTATACGCTTAAACATTATGAATCACCTCATAATATAGCATATAATAATTTGCGTTATGAACTTGCTTTTTAATCTGAAATAGGTTAAAATATTTGTGAATTTTTGTCACTTTATAAGATGTTGACCTCTACAAGATGTTGTTCCAAGTTATGATACTCCGGAAGAGGTGATTTTTTTGGATACAGAGTATATGCTCAAATCCAGCTCGAATCTAAAAGCGCTGCTTGTTTTTTTCGCTGTGCTCTTTTTTGCGTCTGCAGGGACGGCCGTCTATTTGGCGGCAGCCGGTGCGCTTATGCAGGAGGATGGGGTTAAAAAGCTTTTATTTCTGATTGTATTGGCGCTGGGCTCTTTGGCTTTCTTCATTGTAGCGATGATTCGTTCAAAATGCGAAGTACTGATTTACCGCTCGCATATCAAAGGGCTGGCGGGCGTAGAAGGGCATCCAATCCGGCTGCAGCCGTTCGACATCGAGTTCAAGGATATTGATTTTCTGGACGTCAATTACAGAAGAATTATCTTTGAAAGCGGCGGCGTCTGCTACAGCGTATTGTGCGCTTCCCATATAGAAGCGGAGGAGCTGCATCTCTCTATTTTCCAGCTGACGGAAAACGCTAGGGTTTACGGCACATGATGGGCCCTGACGGGGGAGGTATAATAATCCTCGCCGCAGGGAGCGATATTTAAAAACGAGAGTGCCTGTAAATCTGTAGCGCGCAGGTCGAGCGCAAGAATATCCTTTTGGCCTCCATTCAATCTAGATAGGCTGTCGGTTGTCTTTATGACGACCGGCAGCTTTGCTGTTTCTTTTGCTTTTTTAAGTATCTGCGCGCCGCCTTCGCCCAGGCCGAGAATGCGCAGGTAGGGAACAGGCAAGTCCTGATATTCAGAGGAAATACCCAAAAAGGCGTTTATGATAATTCGGCGAATGCGCGCGTAGGTATACCGCTTCGTTTTCACGCCCATAATGATATCGGAGAGCGTCGTGTGCTGCCGTACTGCATCATAAATTCTGTTTTCAAGCCCTTCGGTTACATCAGGAAGGTTCAAAAAATCCTCGCGCTCCATACAGCGCAGCTGGTAAAGTATGGCGCGTTCAAGGCGGTTTATATCGGATACTCTGCCGTTTGCGATTTCCTCCCGCACCGGCGCGATGCAGCATTCCGGCATAAAAGCAAAGGCTTTGTTATCCTTTTCCAGAAGCAGTCTGCGTATGTGGGAGGCGCTTGCAATATTGCCGGACGTTTTCCCGCTGTCGTGGGCCACGCCTGACCGCCTGACGGTAAAGGGGCGGATGTTGGAAGAAAGCGTCTCGAGCGCGTGGATGTATTCAATCCCGAGCGTGTTGTTTGGGTGCCGCAGTATGCTTTCAAGCTCAGGCGCGGCAGCCGCCGAAGCTTCACAGACGGCGCGCGCATAACTTTTGCCCTGTGCCAGTTTTTCTTTTATCTCTTTGGAGCACGAGCCGCCGTGAATCAGGCGTTCCGCCGCGCAAAGCTTTAGGGTATCGCCGCATTCGCTGCCGAAGGCCAGCGTATCTACACAGCCCAGCGCGTCGGCAAGGCTTGCGCCCCCAAAGGCGAAGCTTTGCGCGCTTGACGACGCCCACACCGCGGGCAGCTCTACCACGAGGTCGGCGCCGCCGAGCAGCGCGCATTTTGCCCGCGTGTATTTGGAAAGGACGGCAGGCTCCCCGCGCTGAACGAACGAACCGCTCATTATGGCAGCGATATGCGTCGCCCCGGCTAGGCGGAGCTGCTCAAACAAATACCGGTGCCCGTTATGGAACGGGTTAAATTCGCTGATAACGGCAAAGACCTTCATAAAAGCACCTTTTTTCCCTGTAAAAGTTGTGTAACGGCGCTTAAAATGGTTGAATTTGCCGCCGCTTTGTACTATTATATAGTATTGTAGAAGTCAAAAGCAATATATAGGAGGAGAGCAATGAAGATTTTGGTAATCAATGCGGGAAGCTCCTCGCTGAAATATCAGCTTTTTGATATGGATGACGAGAAAGTACTCGCAAAGGGGAACTGTGAAAGAATCGGGATGGAAGGCAGCTTAATCGGGCATAAAACGTCCGACGGAAGGCGTAGGGAGGTTAAGGTTGCCATGCCGGACCACACGGCGGCGTTCATGCAGGTAAAGGACGCGCTTACGGATTCTGAGGTAGGCGTTATCAAAGATTTGAAGGAAGTCAGCGCTATCGGCCACCGTATCGTTCAGGGCGGCGCGCTGTTCAGCAAGAGCGTTTTGGTGGACGACAAGGTAATTGAGGGAATTGAAAGCCTGATTCCGCTCGCGCCGCTCCATAATAAGGCGCATGTGCAGGCAATCAGGGCGTGCGTCGACGTGTTCGGCAGGGAAGTGCCGGAGGTCGTCGTGTTTGACACGGCGTTCCACTCCACCATGCCGAGAAAAGCGTATATGTACCCTATCCCTTATGAATATTATGAAAAATATAAAATCCGCCGTTACGGGTTCCACGGCACCTCGCACCGTTATGTCAGCGCGCGCTGTGCTGAGCTTATGGGCGAGGATATTAAGAACCTAAAAATCATCACCTGTCATCTGGGCAACGGCTCATCCATCGCGGCGGTAGACGAAGGCAAGGTTATCGACACGAGTATGGGCCTTACCCCGCTCGACGGCTTTATGATGGGAACGCGCACCGGCACGCTCGACCCGTCGGTCGTTACGTTCCTTGCGGAAAAGGAAAGCATGTCGCCCGCTCAAATGAGCGATATGCTGAACAAAAAATCCGGATTGCTCGGTATTTCCGGCGTTTCGAGCGACGACAGGGACGTTACGAAGGGCGTAATCGAGGGCAACGACCGCTGCAAGCTCGCGCACGAGATGCTCCGCTATGAAATCAGCAAGTTCATCGGCAGCTATTACGTTGCGCTTGGCGGCTGCGACGCCATTGTCTTTACGGCGGGCCTCGGTGAAAACCAGCCGCACCACAGGGAAGCAATCGGAGAAAGCCTTGCGTGCCTCGGCGTTGAGGTCGATAAGGAAAAGAACAACGCGGCGATTAAGGGCCACGAGGGCTTAATCAGCAAGCCTGGCAGCAAAATCAAGGTATACGTCATCCCGACCAACGAAGAGCTGGTCATCGCAAGGGATACAGAGCAGATAGTAAAAGAGCACCAATAAACAGAAAAGGCCAGTTCTGCGTTAACCGCTGAGGGCCGGGTATTAAATTTTTGCAGTTTTTAACAGTAAAAAGGCGCAGGCTCAAAAAAGAGCCGCGCCTTTTTTGTATCAGGCCGTCAAATTTGAATAGCCTATGGTGTATTTCCGCTTTTTATGCTATAATCGTTTCAGTATAATCCATGTGGGATGGAAGTAGGAGCTTTATGGGAATCAACATCAATTTAGGCGCGTGGAACGGCGTGTTTGCCGTACCGAACGACGTCGTGGACAAATATATCAGGCTGGCGACGGAAAAGCAGCTCAAGGTGCTGTTGTGGCTTCTGCGCAACGCGGGGAGCCAGTATACCGCGGAAGAGATGGCGCAGGCGCTTTCGGTACATCCGTCCGATATCGGCGATTATATTCAGTTCTGGGTAAACGCGGGGCTGCTCTGCGAAATGCCGCAGGGCTTAGTACCTGCCCAGGGACAAAGGAAAGAAATTGAGCAATCAGCGGAGGAAGAGGCCAAAACTAGTAGGCAGCCGCTGGTTCAACAGGAAAATGCCCCTGCGGAAAAGAAAAAGCCGCGCGCGCTATCCCGCCCGCAAAAGCCTGATTCCGCTTATGTCGCCAAACGGCTGAGCGAATGCGGGGAGCTATCCTTCCTGATGGAGGAGGCACAGGTGATTTTAGGTAAGCCCTTATCAGGCGGCGACAGTGCCACGCTTTTAATGCTCCATGAGGACGACGGGCTGCCGGTAGATGTAATTTTGATGATTTTACAGTACGCGGTAGGTGAGGGAAAAACCGCGATGCGCTATATTGAGCGCGTTGGCGCGGACTGGGCCAGCGAGGACATCGATTCCGTGGAGAAGGCGGAGGAAAAGCTTAGGGCAATTGCGGGTACAAAGGACGCCTGGAGAAAGGTCAGCAGGATATTCGGGCTCAACAGCGCGGGTTCTCCGACCAAAACGCAGCTCGAGTGCGCCGGACGCTGGGTAAACGAATGGAAGTACCAGGAGGATATGCTCCGACTTGCGTACGAAACGTGCGTCGATACAAAGGGAGAATACAATTTGAAATATATCGACGGTATCATTAAGCGGTGGTATGGTGCGGGTATTATGGCGCCGCAGGATGTGGAAAACGCGAAGAAACCCAAGAAAAAGGAGCCGGCGCAAAAGCGCGGGACTTCGTATGATATCGATGAACTTGAAAGCCTGAGCATGTTCGACGACTGACAGGCTTTTACTACATATAAGAAGGACGGTGGCTTAAGGTATGGGCTACAGCAGAGATGTCTACCTGGCGGCGGAGGATGAAATGCAGCGCCGCCGCATGGAAGCACTGCGCAAAGCGGACGAAAGAAGTGCGCGCTTCTACGAAAAATTCCCGCGTGCTCTCGAGCTGGAACGCTTGCTTTTGCAGACGGGTGTAAAAGCGGGAAAGGCGGTCGTAGGCGGCGCGGATGTAAAGGAAGAGCTCTTAAAGCTAAAAGAGGCAAACCTTGCCCAGCAGAAAGAGCTGCGCGGCATTTTTGAGCGCGCCGGTGTGCCGGAGGATTATCTTCAGCCGAATTTTTACTGCAAGACCTGTGAAGACAGGGGCAACGTCGACGGTAAACGGTGCTCCTGTATGGAAAACCTGCTTCGGGAAAAGGCGTTTGATAAGCTCAACCGCCTGTCCCCGCTGTCGCTTTCAAGCTTTGAAACCTTTTCTCTTGAATATTATTCGGATGAACGCATAGACGGCGGGCCTTCCCCAAGAAGGCGCGTGACGCAGATATTCAACTACTGTAAAAAGTACGCTAGAGAATTTACCGCCCAAAGCGACAGCCTCGTTTTCTGCGGCGCAACAGGGCTTGGCAAAACTCATCTGGCACTCGCTATTGCGAACGAAGTGACAAATATGGGCTTTGGCGTTGTTTACTGCAGCGCGCCCGACGTGGTCCAAGCGCTTGAAAAAGAGCAATTTTCGAGAAACACAGACGATAAGAACGGTGGGGTAAGAGAAGCTTTGCTTGACTGTGACCTTCTGATACTGGACGACCTCGGCACCGAATTTATCACGCAGTTTACGAGCGGCGCGGTTTACAACGTATTCAACTCCCGCCTTACCGCGGGAAAGCCGACAATCATCAGCACGAACCTTTCGCTGAAGGAAATGGAAAAATATTATTCCGAGCGCTTTGTTTCGCGCATAAGCGGCAGCTGCCAGCGGCTCGATTTTATTGGGAACGATGTGCGTGTGCTTATTAAAAAAGAACGGCTGAACAAAAAGACGTTATAGGAATAAATATAGTTACCGGCGGCGGAGCAAACCGCCCGCTGCCGGTAACTTGAGTACCACGGAGAAAAATTTATATTGACTTGCGATATTGAAAGGATTATAATAATTCTTAGAGTTTTGGTTGCTGTGCGGATGTAGCTCACCCGGTAGAGCGTCACCTTCCCAAGGTGAATGTAGCGAGTTCGAGTCTCGTCATCCGCTCCATATGCTTTTGAGAGGATAGAGTTCGCTCTATCCGTTTTTTATAGGCTTTTCGCAAAATTTATTTCTTTTTGTCACATTGCGTAAAGAGCGCCGGACATCCTCCGCTGGGGGGACTCCGGCCTACAAAAACGGCCGGAGGGCTATTTTGGGGAGGAAATTTTTTTGTCTGCGGATTTACATTGTCATACAAGAATATCTGACGGCTCGGTTGGAATAGACGAGCTGATTGCGATTGCTAAGCGCAAGGGACTACATACGATTGCGGTGACCGACCACGACACGTTTGCCGGCGCAACGCGCGCGAAAATCATAGGAGAGCGCCATGGCGTGGAGGTTATTCTCGGCGCTGAAATTTCCGCATGGGATTTTAAACGTGGAAGGCTCGTACATATGCTTTGCTATCTCTGTGAACATCCCGCGCGGCTCGAGGGGCTTTTAAACAGAACGCTTGAGAACCGCCGGAAGGCCGTTACACTTTCACTGCAAAAGATTATGCGGATGTATCCCATTACGCCTGAGATGGTCGCGAAGCGGGCACAGGGCAGTACAACCATCTATAAACAGCATATTATGCAGGCGCTCGTCGACGCGGGCTACGCCGATAAAATATTTGGCGCGCTTTACCAGAAGCTCTTTAACAGCAGAATTGGAATTGCGAGGACACAAATCGATTATCCGGACGTTTTCGAGGTGCTGGATTTAATTCATGAGGCGGGCGGCGTTGCGGTGCTCGCCCACCCCGCTGTATATGATTCCTATGAACTGCTTTTGGAGCTTGCGCAGAAGGGGCTCGACGGCGTGGAATGCTTTTACCCGAGAGCACGGGAGGATGACCCGGAGGTGCTTTCAAAGATTGCGAAGGAATACGATTTGGTGATGACCGGCGGAACGGATTTCCACGGTGCCTGTTCCAGCGCCGTGAATCCATTGGGCACCTGTCTGACGCCTGACGACCAGCTTTTAAAGCTGAAGCGCAGAAAACAGATTCTGCAAAAAGCAAAGGCGGTGTAAGTAATGAAAACGACATACCGCACAAAGGGAACCTGCTCAAGACAAATTGAAATAGAACTTGACGGGACAAAAATAGTATCGGTTCGTTTTGAAGGCGGCTGTAATGGCAACGGAAAGGGAATCGGAGCGCTCGTCAGGGGAATGGAAGCAAAGGACGTTATCGAGCGCTGCAAGGGCATACGCTGCGGCATGAGGGCGACGTCCTGTCCCGACCAGCTTGCGCTTGCCCTTGAAGAGCTTTTAAGCAAAAACAAGTGAAGCCGAAAAGAAATTTAAAGTTCTTGACAACGCCAGGGTGCTTTGCTATAATATAACACGCTGACTGAAATGCGAGTGTGCTGGAACTGGCAGACAGGCACGTTTGAGGGGCGTGTGTTTCATGACGTACGGGTTCAAGTCCCGTCACTCGCACCAAATCAAAGGACAAACTTTGATAGAAAAATAGCTTCCCATTTCGGGAGGCTATTTTTCGTTTGTGCCCGGAAAACCCGCTATCTGTGGGCTTTCCGGGCTTTTTCTGTTCCAGGCGCTTTTCCATGGCGGGCCGGATTTCCCGCCCAGCCTCCGAGTGGTGGCGCATGGCAGTATTTTCTCTTGATTTCCGAACCCCTCATATTTCGCAAAAAGCGCCGCGCAAGTCTCCGCGAAAAAGTCTGCCCGGCGCTTTCGATTTCATTAAACAATCACGCGGGAACCTTCGTCCCCGCGTAAAAGTATTATGCTCATTCCCGCTCGAAGGGTACGTCGCAGTCCCCGCATATCACGTTGACCTCTTTCGTCGCCCGGATGATGGCCCCGCACTCCGGGCAGACATATTTGATGCTGCGGTTCTTGGATTTCTTACCCTTCTCCTTGCCCGTGCCTCCTTCCGGGAGGCGGCTGGCGTTGATTGCCTCGTCGCCGAGGGTTTCCTTGACCCATGCCTCCGCCTCCGGGGCCAGCGTCGTGATCGTCCAACCGTACTTCTGGTGCTTCTCGATATGCAGGCCGTGCGCCTCGGCGGTGGCCTTGAACTTCATGTTGTGATAGTACCCGTTGTTGCTGGTATCCTCGACCTTATGGAGCAGGTTGTGGAGGTGGGCCATTTCGTGGAGCATGGTCGCGCAAACCTCCGTCATGGGCCGGTCAAGATACTCCGCGCATATGTTGATCTCTCGGTACATTTCCCGCTCGGTTTTCCATACCTCCTGCACGCTGCACCAGCCATAGGCTCCGCGCCCGCCGTCCGGGGATACGGTGATGGCCGGGCGGGCCAGCTCCCCGTCGTAAAAGTGCTGGTTGAATAGGTCGAACAGCTCCTCGGTTTTCTTTACGATTGTGGATATTTGCAGCATGATCGCGTCCTCCTTAAAGATATGTTTGATTTCTGTGAGTCACAGCTTACGCACCACCGGCGAAAAAGCAAGCTCTAAATTGCTTAAAACATATCTTTTTTTCGGGGTATCCGGGCAGCGAAAAGCCCCGCCGAAGCGGGGCCTGTGTGGAAGGCCTTAGCCTTTCCAGAGATGCGGGAAACCGGCTGCGTTATAAATTTGATTGAGTAACTCTGCCTGTAAGTCTGCTTTGAGAAACGTCGCTTCGTCGATGGCCAAGGAGATAATAGAGCCGAAATCCAGCTCGTCCTCCTCTGAGGTAATTCCGTTGGAAAAATAGGGCTCGCCGTCTTTCAATATTCGTTCAAACAGCTTGGCGTGGGTATATTCATTTTTTAGCGGAATAGCTCTTAGAATGAATTTCAGTATTTCGGTTTGCATAGTAAACCTCTTTCCCGGCGCATGGCCGTTTTATTCGCCGGTATTCCCGGCTTGTGTCACAGATTGCATATAACGTGGTGGAAAGCAAGCCTTTTTATAAAAAAAGGAATCCCGCCGAAGCGGGGGCTGGCTGCCTTATTCCGCGTCCCGGTTGGCTTGATAGTAATAGCCATAGCCCCGGCGTTCGTCGTCAAAGGTAAACTCGCAGATTTCGTTGAAGCAGGAACCGTCAAAGTTAAGGATGTAGGTCTGGTAGTCGCAGGCGAATTGCTTAAAGGTTTCGGCCTTGCAGGGCGCGTCCTCCGCGCTTTCTTCGCTGTCCCAGCGGTGCAATTCGGTTTCCTTGTACTCCTCCAACTCGTCGGTATGGTAGTATCGTGTAAAACCTTCGGAGGTTTGATAGCTGGCGATTTTGCGGCGATAGCGCGTGACCGTCCGATACGCAGCAAAGTGGCATTTCTTTTTCCCGTCTATTACGGAATAGCTTGTGGAATACTCGGTGTGCGGCTTTTCAAAGTCCTCCCGCTCGATATAAAAGTCAATGCCCTTCTTCTCGCATTGCTGCCGGACATACCGGAGGAACTGCGCGAGGGTTACGTTGCTCCGCTGGATTTCAATGTGATAATTCGCCATGGTGGTGGCCTCCTTAAAGATTATGGTTGATTTCTGTGAGTCACAGCTTACGCACCACCGGTGAAAAAGCAAGCTCTAAAAGCCTTAAAACATATCTTTTTTTCAAGGCGGGAGGTACGAAAAAGCCCCGCCGAAGCGGGGCCGGTTGGGTGGTTTATTCGGCTGCGGCGAAGCCCTGCTCCGCCAGCGCGGCGACCAGCGCCGGGCTGTGTTCTCCGATCAAGGTGCCGTTCTTGTCTACGATGTAGTCACCGATTTCATAGGCGAAGCTGGGAGCTGCCTTGTACTCCGGCTCCGCTCCGGTGAGGCCGCCCACCGCTGCCACCAGCTCCTTGCGGCGGATACCGGAAAGGTTGAAGGCGATTTCCATCGTGCCGGGGGCTTCGGGTTCCTCTGCGGGTGCGTCGCCGCTTGCGGCAGGCTCGCTTTCGTCCGCCGCCTCGTCCTCGGCAGGTTCCTCGGTCGGCTCCCGCGTCGCTTCCTCGGTCTGCACCTCCGCCTTTGCGGCCCTGGCTTTCCTGCCGCGAGGCTCCGGGAATACCTCCGGCAGCGCGCCCTGCTCATAATGGATATCAAAGGTGATTTTGCCGTCCATGTGTACGTTGAAATGGAAGTCGGTCATTTCGATTTCTTTGAGCGCGTCCGGCAGTTCGATGTTCTTGTACCTTTTTACTTCCTTGCCCTCTACCATGAGGCATACCGGAACCGCGTCCCTAAGTTTTGCTGTGATTTTTCCTGTCTTCATACTCTATTCCTGCCTTTCATTTTGTACTGGCTTCTTGCCTGTGGCTCACAGCTTACGCACCACGGGTGGAAAAGCAAGCCTTTTTTCAAAGAAATTTTTTGGTTGACAGCTTGTAGTTTTTATGCTAACATAGAACTACAAACAATCAACCAAAGGAGGCTGAACACGATGGCAACAAAGCTATCAATCACAGAGTCAGAGTGGCAGGTGATGCAAATCATTTGGAATGACTCGCCGCAAGCGCTGCAAGAGATATTGGAGAAGCTCAAACAAACAGAATGGAGCAAAACCACCATTCAAACGTATCTGGCGCGACTGGTGAAGAAAGGGGCCTTATCAACGAAGCGGCAAGGAAAAGGGTATCTTTATTATCCCGCTGTTTCCCGAAATGACTGCCAGTTTGAGGAAAGCAAAAATTTTCTCAGCCGTGTATACGGCGGATCATTGTCGCGCATGGTTTCCGGATTTATAAAAAGCGGTGATTTGTCAGATAACGAGTTAAACGCCTTAAAAGAACTAATTATGGAACAGGAAGGTAAATAATGCAGGTGCTTGGAAATCTTTTTTATATCGTACTATTCCTAACAGCCATGGGCGGAGCCTTTTCTTTTATCGCCCTTTTTATGAAAAATGTATTCCATGTTTCCCTGCCATTATGGTACGGTGCCTTTGGGGTCGTGTTCTTCCTTCTCCCAGTCATTGTTCCGCAGGTGCAGCTCATTGCGGGAGAAAACCAGCTATGGCATCAGGGATTCTATACCGCTTCTACGGTCTGGCTCATAGGCGGAATTGTTTTTGCTATCTATTTTATTGTAAGGACTATCATGGCGGCAGGTGCTCTGAGGAAATATGCGCTTTACCAAGATGAAAGAATCCATCAAGTTCTACACGAAAGCTGCTCCGCTTTAAAGATAAAGAAAGTTCCTAAAATTTTTGAAGCCCAGTTAGAGACACCGGTTTGTGTCGTCACCGTCATGACCCCGGTTATTCTGATGAACAAGAAAATAGCCGATCAACTGACAGAAAACGAGCTGCATATTATTTTAAGGCATGAATTGATGCACATTAAACGTGGCCACCACCTATTACAACGACTTTATGAAATCGCTGCAATAATAAACTGGTTTAACCCCTTTATTTGGATTTCAAAGAGTGATTTTGAATTAATTTGTGAAATGGACTGCGATAAGCATACACTGTCTACCCCAGGTATCCATTCAAACGATTATGCGGCAACTATGCTTCGGCTTATGGAGCTTTCCGCTCAAAATAAAAAGAATGTTACAGGAAGCTTAGGAGCATTGGGATTTTTATTGGCGAAACAACGGTTTGGCGCAATTCTGAAACAGCCAACGAAACTGCAAAGAAGTATTGTCATTGCCGTCTTAGCGACTCTGATTTTTGGAATGATTGTTCTTTCCGGTATAACAAGCCGAACGTATTTTTATCCTTATCCCGCATTTGACGCGGCACCGGAGTATAGCACATATACTCCATAAAATTTACTCAATTAAACTACAAATGTAGATTTATAGGAGGTCAATATGAGTAACATCAAAATTAAAAATTTAACAAAAGAATACCGGAACCATGTGAAGGCACTGGACAATGTCAGCTTTTCTGTGGGCAGCGGCGTATTCGGACTTCTTGGACATAATGGGGCGGGAAAAACTACGCTTATGAAAGCGATTACAACGATTTTACAGCCTACATCCGGAACAGTAACTGTTTGTGGATTTGACATTGCGAAACAGGGTAAGCAGGTGCGATCCCGTATTGGATATCTTCCGCAGGAGCTCTCCATGTATCCTTCCTTGTCTGTATTTGATTTTGTCCGGTATATGGCGCAGCTAAAGGGCGTTCATTCCCCGGCAGACGTCACACGGGTTCTTGAGCAGGTGGATATGCAGGAGTTTTCAAATCGAAAAATAGGCCAGCTATCCGGAGGGATGAAGCGCAGGGTTGGTATCGCACAAGCGTTGATCGGCAATCCTCAAATCCTGATTGTGGATGAACCGACCGCCGGACTGGATCCGGAGGAGCGCGTACGGTTTCGTGGGGTGCTCTCTCGCTTTGCCAAGGATGGAAAAACAGTGCTTCTCTCTACGCATATTGTGGAAGACGTATATCAGCTTTGTGATGAATTGGCTGTTTTACGAAAGGGCCGCCTTTTTTTCAGTGGCTCCGCAGAGCAGCTGATACGAAAAGTCGATGGTAAAATCAAAATACTCGATGTGCAGTCAGAGGAACAACTCATACCCCTGCAAAAGAAAGTCGTGGTGATCTCTACCACCTATGAACGCAATAAGCTGGTTGCCCGCATAATGGATGAAAACAATGTATTTTCTGAAATAATGCCGATTGCCGCCACATTGGAAGATGCATATGTTTACTGCATGGGAGGGAAAACACATGAATAAGGTATGTTGCATCATCCGGTATGAACTCAAAATGCAGATGAAGCGGTTCGCTACATGGGGTGTTATCGCAGCCGCTTTACTCATAGCGATGCTCGACAATTTTCCTTCCGCCGGTAATCTTGCGAGACTGGAATTTCTTTTACAGCCGGCTTATTTCATTTATCGGACGATGAGCCTGGATGGCTTGATTCTCATATTCGGCTTGTTATTCCTCGTGTCCAGCCGCATTCACATGGATAAACGTCTGGGCATGAAAAATCTGTTCATGACGGTGCCGATTCGTAAAGGACAGTATGTTGCGGGTAAGCTGTTGGGTGGAATCCTTTTTACCTTCTCGGCCATCACCATTTTTCTCACACTGAATATGGCGATATATATTTTATGTTCGCCGTCAAAGCTTCCGCTTATGGAATACATCCTGCCTCTGATAAAGACCGTTGTTATCTGCGGTCTTCCCATCAGCTGCTTTATCGGATGCTGTGCGGTTCTTCTCCCCGCCATAATGGACATTCGACTCTTTTACCTCTTGTTCTCCGTCGTTTTTATTATCAACGCAATGGCGGTTGGCTCCGCCGATGAAATGCCGTTTTACTTGATAACTTCGGGTGATTTGATGA
>UQHH01000016.1 GCA_900540865.1 uncultured Oscillospiraceae bacterium | reverse complement strand
ACGTGAAGCCGATTATTCGTTCCTTCCACGATATGAAGCGCATGTTTGAGGAAAAGCTTGGGTTTGCGGTTTCTTTGGAACAGCCGTTTCGTTTCTGCGATTTCCGGCCGGCCTTCGGCGTTTTGTTTGCCGATTATCTTGAAGGCTATGATTTTTGGGGCCATTGCGATATTGACCAGATTTTCGGCAATATCGGGCGTGTTATTACTGATGATATACTCACCCGGTACGAGAGGGTGCTTTTTCAGGGGCATCTCTCCCTTTATAAAAACAACGCAAAAATGAACCGCCTATTTGAACAGGATGGCGCAATTTTTTCATACAAAACAGTGTTTACGACCGGTGAAAATTATGCGTTCGACGAATTTACGGGTATCCTGAAAATATGCGAAAAACAGGGAATAGAGCTGTTCCGCTGTAAATGCTTCGTGGACTGCGACGTTGCCTATTCGCGCTACCGCTTTGTAAACGATGAACGCGATACCGCCTATCAGACGTTCTACTGGGAAAACGGTAAGTTGTACCGGGCTTATTTGGAGGACGGAACGGTCAGGACGGACGAGTTTATTTACCTGCATTTCCAGAAAAAACGTCCCGTCAACCGGGTAACAGACGCCGGCTGCTCTTCGTTTTATCTGCTGCCGCAGGAATTCCGTGAAAAACAACCGGGCGTACCCGACGCGCAGACGGTAAAAGAATTGTCCGGCTACCTCGGGGAGGAAGCGGAGCGCGCAGAAAAAAAGGCATATATCAATAAGAAGCTTGGCCAGTTTGCCACATGCAGCCTGAAACAAAAAAGGGTCTGGCTGAAACAAAAGCTGAAAGGGTAACGTTTATAATCCGGCAGAGGAGCATTAGATGGAAGAAAACAAAATATCGGTCGTCATACCCGTATTCAATGCGCAGGATAATCTGGAACGCTGTGTAAAAGGCCTTTTTGCGCAAACGTACCAAAATTTAGAAATTATACTGGTAGACGACGGTTCAGAAGATAGAAGCGGCTCTATCTGCGACCAGCTTGCGCAGATAGATTCCCGTGTGAAGGTAATACACAAACAAAACGGCGGCGTTTCCCATGCGAGAAATACGGGAATAGCAGCGGCGACCGGCGAATATCTCCAGTTTGTCGACAGCGACGATATGCTGTCGCCTGATTTCTGCCGCGTCATGGCGCGCGCGCTTGAAGAAAGCGGGAAAAGCATGGTAATATGCGGCTACCGCGTTATCCATACGTCGCTCGGTTTCGAAACGGTGTGTGTAAGCCCAAGTGGGGTCATAGACTTAAATCAAAAGGATGCGTCTGACCGTTTCCTGCAGCTTGACAGGGATAAGGTGCTTTCCATGCCGTGGAATAAGCTTTTTGTCAGGAATAAGGTCAAAAAGGGCTTTCGCGAGGATATATCCCTTGGTGAAGATAAAATATTCGTTTTAAACTTTTTGGAAGAAAATCCGGACTTATTCGTTACGGAAGATATACTTTATGACTATTACGTAGATAATGAAGGGACCTTATCAAGAAAATATTCGCAGGAACGTATCCGCTATGTGAGGGCCGTAACGGAGGAAACCTTTGGCTTTTGCGACAGGATGTTTCCGGATGGCTATGACCGGTCATATGTTTATACCGATTTTATGGACTCGGTCAATGCTACAATCGATTTATGCCTGCGCAGCAGCGGCTCGTTTGCTGAAAAATACCGCAGCTTAAAAAAGCTGGTTCACAATACGGAGGTAAAAAAGGCCGCCTCAAACAGCCGCTGTGCGGGACTTCACGCGAAAGCAATGGCTGTTTCTGTAAAAACGCAGTGCGCGCCGCTGGTCTTACTGACCGCCCAGGTAAAGATAGCTGCAAGGAAGCTGCTAAAGCTAAAGGGAAAAATGACGGTGCCGCGTAACCAGTGAAGCGGATACAAAAAATATGCCAGGCCGCCTCTTTGCCTTATATGCCGGCTGCCCGTTATTATCAGACGAGAGGGAATACTTTTATGGAAGAGAAAAAAATATCGCTAATCATACCGGTTTACAATGCACAGAGAACCCTGGAACGATGCATTGAAAGCGCACTTGCGCAGTCATATAAAAATTTAGAGATTATTCTGGTGAACGACGGCTCGACTGACAGGAGCGGGGAAATATGTGATAGTTATGCGGAAAAAGATAAGCGTATCAAAGTAATCCACAAGCAAAACGGCGGCGTTTCGCAGACGAGAAACGCCGGGCTTGCCGCCTCGACCGGTTATTATATTCAATTTGCAGACAGCGACGACGCCCTCCGGCGCGATTTCTGCCGTATTATGGCGCAGAGCCTTGAACAGAGCGGAAAAAGCATGGCGGTCTGCGGTTATCACGCCATCAATGCGACAACCGGTTATGAAAGAGACTTCACAAGTCCTGACGTCACTGTCAATTTAAAGGAAAAAGGAGCGTCCGGTATCTTTCTGCGTATGAAAGAAGCGGACCTCATGAATGTTCCTTGGAATAAGCTTTTTATCAGGGACAAAATCAAAACCACATTCCGCGAGGATATTGCTTTGGGGGAAGACGGTTTATTTATACTCGCGTATATGGAGGATAATCCCGATTTTATTGGGGTAGAAGAGATTTTATACGATTATTATATTGACATCGACGGCTCGCTTTCAAGAACCTATTCACCGCAGAGGCTGCGGTATGTCAAGACGTCATCGACTGCCCTGCGGAATTTTTGCGATAAAATGTTCCCCTGCGGTTTTGATAAAATTTACGTTTTTAACAGCTTGATTAAATCAACCAGCGTTACCATCGATTGGTGCCTGAAAAGTACAGCTCCCTTTTCACAGCGGTACCGTGACCTCAAGACGATAGTGAGGGACGAGCAGATAAAAGAAGCCGCTGTGGGCAGCCAATGCGAAAGGCTTTCCGTACGGGTGGTCGCCTCTGCGATAAAAACGCAATGGACGCCGGCTGTGCTCGCAATAGCTGAAATAAAAATACTGGTGAGAAAGCTTCTGGATTTTAAGGGGAAAACCTTTAAGGCAGGCCAAACGGATATTGGAGAGCGGAGGGAATGCGCAGAATGAAAATAGGAATAATTACGTTTCACCGTGCGGCAAATTACGGCGCCGTCCTGCAGGCATATGCGCTGCAGCATACCTTGGAGGGGCTTGGCGTTCAGACGGAAATGGTCGATTACAAGAATAAAGAAATCGAGGAATTTTATAATCCGTTATCCCTTAAGGGAAACAAAGTCAAAGCGCTGGTTAAAATCGCTTTGTTTGGCGCAATCAGGCATAAAAGGAACCAGGTATTCGGCGCGTTTGTTGAAAAATATCTGCATGTAAGCAGAAAAGTATATCATAACTGTGAAGAGCTTGCCCAAGCTGAGAAGTTGTACGATGCTTTCGTTACCGGCAGCGACCAGGTTTGGAATACGGACTGCGCAGGCTTTGACCCCGCTTACTTTTTGACGTTTGTTTCACAGGAGAAGAAAAAAAACTCGTACGCGGCGAGCTTCGGTTTCCCGAAAATACCAGACGGGTATGAAGCGGAGTACCGCAGCAGGCTCAGCCATTATAACAATATTTCCGTCAGGGAGAACTCCGGCAGGGAAATCGTAAAGCAGCTCACAGGCAGGGAGGTCCCTGTCGTCCTCGATCCCACGCTGCTGCTTTCAGGCAGCGATTGGGAGTCAATTGCGCAAGAGATTCCCAGGAAGGGCTATATATTGGTATACAATGTGCTCCGTTCAGACGGGACGCTTGCCTACGCCCGGAAGCTTTCAAAAGAGAAAGGGCTTCCGGTGGTTTATCTCAATGATAAATGGTTTAAAAACAGGGATTTCAAGCATGCTGTGAGCGCTTCTCCTGAGGAATTCCTCGGCTATTTTAAACAGGCCGACTACATTGTGACAAGTTCATTCCATGGTACGGTTTTTTCTATTATATTCAGGCGGCCGTTTGTTTCCGACGTAAATATCGTCATGGAAGATAAATTAAAAAAGAACGAGCGAGCAGGACAGCTTCTTAGTGCGCTCGGCCTTACGGAGCGCATTTTATCCGGGGAAACGCAAATCGACGACCGAATAGACTGGGGAGCGGTTGAGAAAACGCTCGACGGGTTGAGATGGGAATCGTTTGAATATTTAAATACGATTGTGGATGAAGAAAATGGCAAGTAGCAGCAGGACAAAAAAGTTTTTTTATAATTCTCTCTCAACGGGAATCTATCAGGTAGTCGTAATGATTGTCGGGTTTATCACGCCGCGCGTCATGCTCGCGTGCTATGGCTCGGAAATCAACGGCCTGGTATCCTCCATTACGCAGTTTATCACGTATTTCAACCTTGTTGAAGCGGGCATTTCCGGCGCGGCGGTATACGCGCTTTACCGCCCTCTTGCCGAGGACGACCACAGAGGGATTAACGGTATCGTGTCGGCGGCCCGTATCTTTTATATACAGGCCGGCTATATTTTTGTCGCGCTTGTACTTGGTATGTCTTTTATTTACCCCTTTCTTGTAAAAACGCCAGAGCTTGCCCCGCTGTTTGTTGGGATGCTTGTCGTCATGCTCGGCGGTAAGGGCTTTTTTGAATTTTTTACAATGGCAAAATACCGCGCTCTGCTTACAGCCGACCAAAAGACATATGTAATTTCTCTCGCCTCGATTGTTTATGTCGTCATAAACCTGATTGTAATTGTCGTGCTTTCCTCGCTGAAGGTCAATATCGTTATCGTCTACGCGGCTGCTTTGAGCGCATTTTTTGCCCGTTCCGTAATTTTAGCAATTTATGTGCGCCGCAATTATAAGTATATCAATTACAAGGAACATCCCAACAAGCAGGCGCTCGACAAACGCTGGGACGCATTGTTCCTTCAGGTACTCCAAACCGTGCAGATGGGCGCGCCTGCGGTGCTGGCGACGATATTTACAAATCTGAAAACCGTGAGTATTTTTACCGTTTATAATATGGTGATGACAGGAATCAACGGCGTCCTGTCGATTTTCATCAGCGGTTTGTCCGCATCCTTCGGCGACGTACTCGCGCGCAATGAGGTCAAGACCCTGCAAAAGGCGTATAAAGACTTTGAATTTGCCTATTTATCTTTGATTACAGTCATATACGCGGTCGCCTTTATTATGATAATGCCGTTTGTCAGGCTTTACACTGCCGGCATTACCGACGCCGATTACAGCGTTCCGCTGTTCGGTTTCCTGTTCGTACTAAACGGTTTGCTGTATAATATGAAAACGCCGCAGGGAATGCTTGTCATATCGGCGGGGCTTTATAAGGAGACGAGGCTGCAAACCTCTATCCAGGCGGCAATTCTTGTGGCGGGCGGTATCATCGGCGGCTATTTCTGGGGGCTTGCGGGCATTATGGCGGCAGCCTGCCTGTCGAACCTTTACCGCGTCGTCGACCTGATGTTTTATATCCCGCGCCATGTAACAAAGCTGCCGGTGAAAATTACGCTGCTGCGTTATATCAGAATGTTTTTTATTATGCTGATTATCTGCGTGCCGTGTTATTTCCTTCCGTTCAACACAGAAAATTATCTCATGTGGTTTGTATATGCTATTGCCGCGTGTGTTTATTCCGGCGTGATAGTCGCCGTGTTCGGCTTTATATTTGACCGGAAACAGATGTCTTATGTTTTCGGCAGAATTAAGGGTCTGCTGAGAAGAGGAGGATGACCATGATGGAACAGGTCTTTGAAAAAAAGGAGCTGTGCTGCGGCTGCAGCGCATGCAAAAATATCTGCCCCAAAACCGCTATTTCGATGAGGCCGGACGAAAAAGGGTTCCTTTATCCTGTCATCGACCAGAAGCTTTGCATCGACTGTGGACTATGCCGGAAGGTGTGTCCGTTCCCACAGGGCTTTGTCCATCCCGATGCGCTTGCTTCCCCTTCCGTTTACGCTGCAAAGAACCGCACGGAGCAGGTTCGTATGACAAGCTCGTCAGGCGGACTGTTTGTTCCGCTGTCCGATTTGATATTAAGCAGGGGCGGCGTCGTTTACGGCGCGCGCTTTGATGAAAACCACCGTGTCGTACACGCGCGTGCGAAAACGCGGGAGGAGCGCGACCTGTTTAAATCATCGAAGTATGTGCAAAGCGATTTGAACGGCGTTTTCCGGGATATTGCGGCAGACCTTAATAATGGAATAGAAGTCCTTTTTTCCGGGACGCCCTGTCAGGCGGCTGGACTTCAGACATATCTCGAAAAAAGGAAAATAGACAAGGGCAGCCTGGCGGTCTGTGATTTTGTATGCCATGGCGCGCCCAGCCCCTTGATTTTTGAAGCGTATAAGTCTTTTATGGAACAGAAATACGGCTCAAAAATTAAAAGCCTGACCTTCCGGGCGAAATCAACCAGCAAGAGTACGCAGGACATGCGGATTTCTTTTGAAAACGGGACGGTATATCAGGCGCCGTCAGCGTGGGAAGACCCATATTACCGAATGTTTTTAAACAACCTGATTCTCCGGCCGTCCTGCTACCAATGTACATTTACCACGACTAAACGCGCTTCCGATATAACTCTCGCCGATTTTTGGGGCGTGGAAAAGCCTTTTCCACAGTTTGCGGATAAGAAGGGCGTGTCCCTCGCCCTTCTTAATACTTCTAAAGGGGAAGCGCTGTTTCAGGCCGTCCTGCCGCAGCTCGAGACGGTCAAGCCGCCGCTTGAGTCCTGTGTGAAGGGGAATCCAAACCTGGAACATCCAAGCGCCTGTAAGCAGCCGCTGGAGCAGTTTTGGGATGAGTATGAATCGCGGGGCTTCGGCTTTGTTGTACAAAAGTATGGCAGGAGAACAGCGAACGAGCAGGTAAAAGCGATTATTGTCAAAACGCTTGAGGCGACGGGGTTGCTGAAGCATTTAAAAAAAGGATAAGCTTAGAAAAACGTCTGGAAACAGGCGTTTTTTATTTTAAGGAATAACGGAATGGAAAAACGGCTTATAATACTGATAGAAGGTTTCTGAAAGAAGTGTTGACTATGAAAGCGTTGATTACAGGGGCAAGCTCCGGAATCGGCAGGGATATGGTTCGCGTGTTAGCGGAAAAGGGCTGGGATTTGTTTATAGCAGCCAGGAGATTGGACCGGCTCGAGGAGCTGAAGGCCGAGTATGCCGAGAATAATATCGTCTGTATAAAGGCCGACGTCGCTACAAAGGATGGCTGCCTTGCTTTATACGAAAGGGTAAAGGACGAAAATATTGATATGCTGATAAACAACGCTGGCTTCGGCGTATGCGGGACCTTCCTCAAGAACGATTTGGACGAGGAGCTGCAAATGATTCGGACGAATATCGACGCGGTCCATATTTTGATGAAGCTGTTCCTGCGTGATTTTGTACGTCGGGGCGGCGGCTATATTCTAAACACGGCATCCTCAGCCGGCTTTATGGCGGGACCGGTGCTCGCTTCGTATTACGCGTCAAAGAACTATATCGTCCGTTTGACACAGGCGGTTTACGAGGAGCTGCGCAGGTCGCATATCGACGTGCACGTAAGCGCTTTATGCCCCGGCCCGGTCGATACGGAGTTTAACAGGGTCGCGCATGTGCGGTTCAGCCTCAGGGGGATGAAAAGCTATGACGTTGCGCGCTATGGGATTGAACAGGCGCTAAAGGGCAGGCTTATTATCATTCCGGGCGTACAAATGAAGCTTGCGAAATTTTTCGGACGCTTTGCCAGCGATAAGCAGATGCTCAAAATATCCTACCATATCCAAAAGCGTAAGCTTTGATATGTGCGTTTTAAAAAAGGCAAGCCTCTCCATAATTTGGAGAGGTTTTTTAATGGAAAAACCTGCGTGCATTCGCGGTTTTTCATCGGTTATTGATGTTTACTGCACGATTTAATACATTTACAAGTCCGTGTGATTTATATTGAAATATAAAGTAAAAGGTATAACATAGAAAAATTATAAACAGCGTTTTAAACCCGTCCTATAAAAAGTCGAAAAATATGCATGAATTTCTTTGCGCAAAGAGCGGAAAATATGGGTTGTTTATGGAATAAAAATTTTTCCATTTATTACCTTTCGTTAAATTAAACAAAAACGGCAAACGAATGAATATTAAACTAATATTTTCTTGCATTTTTTAACTTTATGCCCTATAATAATAGGTAAATTATTCATGGCGTTCGTACGCCTTGCACAAAAAGAATCAACTGGTTCGTGCATTAAGGTTGATGTTTTTAAGGAGGAAATTTCATGAAAAAAGTGGTAAGACGTTCTATCAGCGTCCTGCTCTCCGTGCTCATGGTAATCTCCATGTTTGCGGTGGGTATCATCAGCGCGGGGGCGCTGGATGTCGCAAACGGAGCGACGATTTACTTCGACAACTCCCTTACAAAATGGAGCAATGTTTATCTGGTCATCGGCCATGACACCTACAAGGAATGCAAGACGATGACTCTGGCTGCGGGTTCAACTACGAAATATGAGTATACCTTTAATGTCGACTGGAAGAACGCGACCCAGTTCTATTTCAGGGATACCTCTGTAGCAAGCGGCAGTACGAACGTAACAGCCGGTAAGAGCGGCAACTACACAGTGGCTTCAACGACCGTCCCGGTAAGCAGCAAGCGCTTGTTTGTCCCCAGCGCGGCCTCCGGCTCCAACATTCCGGGCGTGTGGGCTTCTACGGGCTGTCCTACGAACATACTCAATGGCAGCAATATTATGTTTTATATTGGCGTCGACTCATCCTGGGGCGCACCGAACGGCGTAGGCGCTTACAACCCCACGACCGCGAAATATTTTCTGGGCGACATTGTGTCCGGCGTTACCGCCATCGGCGGAACAGCCGTCCGCGCGGACTCGACCGCCGTTGTTACGGCGCCGGGGAACACGGCGTATAACGGTACCAACAATGTAAACGAAAGCTGGGCGGGTACCAGCATCGGTACGCCGGTGGGCGGCGGCGCCTATAAAATCGGCGGTACCCAGACGAGCGTTTCCCCGGCGGCTATCAGCACGATTACGGCCGACAGCGGCGATATAGTCGCGGAGGGAACTGCGAGCGTTACGCTGACGGCGCAGACAAACAAATCCCAGTCCAGCGTTGGCCTGCCCATTTCGGTTGAATATTACATAAACGGTGTATTGGCAGCGAAAAGCGGCACTGTTGCTTCAAACAGCGCGACAGCAACGCTCGACACCTCGTCATATAAAGCGGGCGACACGATTACCCTGCAATCTGTATTGACAGACGGCAACGTTTTCTGGCTTGGTCCGGTTAAGACCCTTACTGTTTCGGCTTCGGGCGTTGCAGTGCCGACCAACCTGAAAGTAGAGGCGACGCCGGGCGGCAATGTTTTAAAGGGTGAAGGTACAATCAGCTCTCCTTTTGAATATTACAACGGCAAAACCGCGTCTGTTACCGCTTCAGCGACAGCGCCCGAAGGCGCGACGCTTGAGTATGCATTTATAGACAGCAGTACGACAAAGCCCACCGACAGCGACTTTTCAACGAATACGGACAACACCTTCACTAATGATACGACACAAGGAATAAAAAAGCGTTTTGTCTATGTGCGCGCCGTTATCGACGGGGAGAAATCCGAGCCGGTTTCAACCAGCTACAACACCCGTAACCTGGAGCCATCGGCACAGGTTACCTCGTCCTTCCCGGACGGCGTTGCCCAGAATGCCGATTTTAACCTGACTATCGCTTTAAGTAACGTTTACCCTTATGCCGGGTATGGCGACGCGACAGTAACAGTAAAGAACGGGGAAACGGTTCTCGGCACCGCGACAGCAGGGCAGGCGGAGCTTGCGGCGAACGGTACGGCTAGCGTAGTAGTCGCCTGCAGCGGCCTTTCAGAGCTCGGCGGCAACACCCTGACAATAAGCGCCCAGTATGAAGGCGTCGATTCGTCCGATACCACGTTTGAAATCAATGTCTTTGACCCGAACGCTGTGACTGATACAATCAATCAGGCAGCGGAAAGCACGCTTATTTTGGTCGATAAATCTAAATATTCAAGTATGTTTACCGGTGTACCTTACCTTCACGTCTGGGATGATAAAAGCAATGTCCTGACCAGTGACGGGCAAGGCAAGCCCAGAACAGCAATGACGCTCGTTCCCGGGACGGCCAATCTCTATTATTTCAAGCCGACCGCGGCGCAGGAAACCGCGATAGGCACCAATACGCTCCATGTACAGCTTTTGAAAGCGAGTACTGGATGGACTACGGCCGGGCCGCAGTTTGACGTTACGGCTAAAACGCAGACGCTTATCAATTCACTTACCTCGTCCTCAGCAGGCAAGGTGAATGTGACTCCGCTTACGCTGAAATCCATCACTTCATCGAGCGCAATCCGGCAAAATGTACAGCAGCCCTTTACAGTCAGGGCTGACGGCGGCATACCGTGGGTGATGTCAAATTATAAATCAACCGACGCAAGCTATAAGCTGACTGTTACCGCGGCCCTGCAGGGCGGCACCGCGCAGACAATCGTAAACGCGAAGAGCTTTGCCTATACCGCGGACAGCGCCGCCTGCACCTTCAACTGGACGCCCGCGGAGGCTGGCAGCTACACGCTTACCTACACGCTTACCGATGAGGCCGGTATCGATACCGTCAGCTATCAAAAGCAGGTGGAGGTTACCGGCATAGAAGCGCCGGCCGTTACAGAAATAACGCCGGCCGACGGCTCCGCGTTCAGCGTGGGAGAATCCTTTGACGTGACGGTGACAGCCGGCACGGCTCCCGACGGCATTACATATTATTACGAATTTTCCGGCACAGGCGTAAAAACAGAAGACCAGGCAGCCGGAACAAGCAATACCATAACAGTAGAAGCGACTGCCGACATGGTTGGCAAGGATAACGCGATTACCGTTAAAACATGGGCACAGGACGCGCAGGGCAATACCTCCGCGATTGTGGAAAATACGATTCATTTTACAGTAGACTACACGCAGGTGCAAAAGGATTACAACGCGCTGAACAAGCTGGTTACAGATAATCCGCTGACGCCCGCGATGGAGCAGTACTGTGTAAAGGCTGCCTGGGACGCCTATCAGGAGCAGCTCACACAGGCGCAGGCTCTCGTAAGCGGCGGATTCCCCTCCTATACGGTTACAGAAAACGCCTACGCGGCGCCGCTTGCTTCCATGCAGGCCGCCTACACAGAGCTTCTAAACACGGCGGATTACCCGACGGTCGACTTTTATGCCGGCTCCCAGTGGTATCATGTGAACAATACTGCCGCATGGGACAGGACAGACGTGCAGATTACAGAGCTTCCCGCCGACTATGTCGGCCCGCTCCTTGCGCAGCTGACGCCGTTTGAAGGCGCAGCGCTCGACTTAGGAAATACGACGGCGCTGTCCGATGGACGCCAGATGTATATGTACAAAATTACAGGCGTACCGGCAGGCGCGAAGTTTATCCTGTCCGACACGCAGGAATTTACCTTCCCGGCACAGGCGGACGCCCTGACAGCGGAATACGGCAAGACATATTACATTTACCATGATGGTACGGACAACGCGATGGTGACAATCGACGCGATGTCTGTCGCGTCTGTGAACGCAAACCCGCTCGAAGTCCAGCAGGGCGACCTGGTTGCGCTCACCGCAACCGACACGGTACTTGGCAACGATATGACGACTTCCGTCGGCGCGGCGGTTACGCATACCTTCTCGCTGGAGGACGGGACAGCGCTTGTACTAAATGAAGGCAAGTGGGACACGGCGGACGTTACACCCGGCAGCTATAAGATTTTTGTAACGCAGACCGACGCGAACGGCCTTACCATCAAGTCAGACAAATTCGTAACGGTAACGGTTGCCCCGCGCACCGTTTATACTGCCCCAACTGCGGTTACGATTGCGGCCGACGCGGAAACCTATTATGACGGCGACAGCATCGTTATCACCTCCGCGGCGTCCGGGTCTACCTACCGTCTTGAAAACGAGACGGAGGAAAAAGCTTACGATACGCTCGAAGGCGCTACCTATACCTACGAGCTTTACAACGGCGCTGAGAAAATAGACGAGACGACGGGCCTTGCCGGCACGAACGTCACCTTTACAATCCCTGCTGTTTCCGACGCAGCGGAATATAACCTGACCGTCAAGGCGTATCCGACCCTTTCCAAAGGAAGCGCGTCAAAAACAAGCGACGCGATTGTAAAGACGGTTCAGCCGCTGGTTTCCTGGAATACGTCGGCACAGGCGTTCGAAATGCAAAAGGATTCAGCAGCCGTAACAGAATATTTTGCCAATAACGGGGCCTACACGCTTGTTTCGAGTGGTGTTACCGCAACGGTACACGGCACGGACGCGGCTGTAGCTTACCGCTACGGCATCACAAACAAAGCGGACTCCTCCAGCGTAACGCCCAACGGCGGCAGCTGGACGCCGCAGGCCGGAAATTATACGGTTACGCCGGTTGCGGTGATTACCTACGGCGGGCAGGAATATACGCAGGAGCTTACCGCCGCCGATATTACCATTCAAGCAAACCTTCTTTCCGACCCCGCGCTCACGGGTTCCATCGACGGTACGGCTGTCGACACAGCTGTCGACGGTGCGTTCGACTTGAAAAATTATCCGGAAGACGACGCGGCAAAGGGCAACCTTACGTTCAACGCCTCCGCAACGGTTACAGAGCCCGCCGACGCGTCTGCCGCCGTTACCTACAGCTATACGCTCAAAGAGGACGACGCGCAGCCTGCCGCGCTTGCCGGCACGGACGGCAGCGTTACCTTCAACCTCCGCGACAAGTGCAAGCTGGGAAGCACCTATGTGCTTACTGCCAGCGCACAGGTTACAACCTCCGGTATCACGCAGACGACCACAAAAACTTATACCTTCTCGGTGACGGATTCCGGTCAGCTTGTCACGGTGTTTTTCGGCGGGCCGAACTCATGGATTGATAAAATCAAATACATCGTATATAACGATGCGGATAAAACCCAAATCACAGGTACGCTCCTTGGAACCTTCCACACAAATGACCAGACCGCGGGACTGACAGACGTAACTTATGATATTTACATGGCGCAGGTTCCCAGCGGACAGGAATTCTATATAGCCAATGAGGTCGTTTTTGACGAGGCTCATGTTTCCGGCAGCACCGGGCTGTATACGGCGAAGGAAGGCGCGCTGTATTATATCTACGGTAAGAACAGCATCAACTACGCCTACGAGGTAAACGAAACGACAATCGAAGACTTTAAAATATCGTCGGTCAACGGTACGGCGGTAACAGAGACGGACACTGTTTACACAGAGCTGGGCAGTACGGTAACGTTTAAAAATATCCTGTCAAGCCAGTATGCGTCTTATAAAACACCGGTTAAGGTCGCGTACTATATCGATGGTCATAAAATCGCGGAATCAGCTGACGCAGCGTCTGAAACCGTTACGACTGACGTTTCCCTGGCAAATTCTCCGTCTGACCCAGACAGCTTTGTGTTTGAGGAAGGAAAAACCTACCAGGTCAAGGCGGTCGTGACGGAAGGCAACTACAGCATCACCTACAGCAGCGTGGTAAATATAACAGTCCTTGGACCCCAAAAACCGGTTACCTCCTATTTCCTTCTTTCCAAGGAAATGCTGAACGACCAGTCTAACCCATGGACAGCCGAAGGGCTCAGATGGGAAGCTTTAAACCTTGCCGGCGAGATTGAAGCGATGGAGATGGGCGATAAGCCTATCGACGTCCAGCCGGACACAGTCGTCAACGGCATTCAGTACGATATCGACGGCTATCTCTTTAAGGTCACCTATCACAGCAATATCTCAAAAATCAGGTTCTTTATGGACGGACAGGGTACCGGCAATGAAACGGACGGCTACAGCAAGCTTTCAACGAGCTATCTCGACGTTCTTGGCGGTAAATATGGGGAAAAGGTCTATTATATTACAGATTATGCTAACTACATAGCTTCACCAAGTATTGCGCCCGGTGTCGCGGGATGGTATAATCTTAAATATACGGCTACTTTCCAGTATCCGAAGGAGACTGTGAGATTCTATCAGCAGGGTGCTTCTCTTACAAAGGAAGAGCTCAGCGCCGATAATTCTATGACTAAAACAATGGAGCTTTATGTATCGGCCAACATTGAAAAGCTCTACCCAAGGGTTGACAGCCGTTATAACGAGTATGTGTGGCAGACATCGGCTCCATCCAGGCTGCTCGAAAATACAGATACCATTATTCCTACAAGCGTCAATACGAGAAAGTATTCCCTTACGCTTGTCAACACACCGGAAGAAGCGGCGGGAATTGAGGTATCAGCCGGCACGATGAACTGCGGGCCTGAAATCAGAAGTATCAGCGGCAGCCCGATTGAAGGAAGCGAAAACGTACCGTATTATATCTATCAGGAAGCCAACAAGCTGTCTACGCAGGTAGAGTACATGTATGGTATCCATATTGTTGCGCCGCTGCTTTCTAAAGACAAAGACGGCAACGACTGTGACTTTATCGGCTGGTACGATATCGACAAGCAGCAGTACATTTCCTATCAGCCGCGCTTTGCGACGATTATCACGAATACGCATAAGCTGATGCCCGTTTACAGCGACAATACGGCGCTCAACGTGCTCCAGCCGGAAGCGGTTATCGACAACGTAACGTATGAGACCTATATTCAGGGTTCATCCGATATGGTAAAGATGGTATTTGCGACGCGCATCATCTCGCCTCCGATTGAGGACTATACGAACCTCAAGCTGTTTGTGCAGAGGGTGGTCAAGGCGGATAGCACGGTACCTCAGGAATCCGAATGGTCCACGCCGGTTGAGCTGACCAGCCAGATGAACAAGGACAAACGCGTAAATGTAGCTATGAAGGCGGAAATGTACAGCGGCGGCACACTCAATACCAACCGCTACTTCATGCGCGCGTATGTGGAATATAACGATAAGGACGGCAATCTGCAAAAAGCATACAGCAATATTGTGGTTGCGTCGCCGGAATTAATGGCCTCCGTTTAAAATGTGAACATAATTCCGTAAGGAAAGGACACGGTGTGTATATGAAAAAAATATATGTTGAACCTGATCTTGAAAAGGTATTCTTCACATTTGAACGGATTATGGCAGACCCGATAGACGGAACCGAATGGCTTGCGCCGACCGACCCCTCGATGGGTTTCAGCCAGCCGGAATCGATTCCCGAGGTCGACCCCTGGGGTTGATTACAGAAGCATATCAGGAGCGGACGGGATACATATATCCCGTCCGCTTTTTACTCACACGGAAAATAGGGCGAGGGCATATGAAAAATTTTAGCGATAAGAATATAAAAGCTTGGAAGCCGCTAGACGCTTTCATTATCCTCGCGGTGCTTGCCGCGGCGGTAATCTGTTTTTTTGTTATCGCCGGAGGTGCGGAAGACGGAGCGCTGGAAGCGGTCGTCAGGCAAAACGGCGCGGTCGTAAAAACAATCGATTTGTCCACACTCAATTCACCTGTTACTTATGCGGTGAAGGGTGAAGGAGAGCTTTCCGTCACGATTCTGGCGGAGCCAGACGGCGTTCGTGTATCACAATCCGGCTGTAAAGACCAGATATGCGTAAAAACTGGTAAGCTTACATATAATGGACAGACAGCCGTATGCCTGCCTGCCAAGGTGACTGTGGAGCTTATATCGGGCAGCCAAACGGGTCACGACGGGATTGACGCAGTAACGGGGTGAATACATGGATAATAGAAAAGAAATATCACCGCGTATTTTATGGCTGGCGCAGACGGGCCTTGTAAGCGCTGCCGCGGTTGTACTGTCAGCCTTTGAAGGAATGCTTCCCGATTTGCCGGTACCAGTACCCGGAGCCAAGCTCGGCCTTTCCAATATAGCTGTAATGTTTGCTGCCGACTGCCTGGGGCTTAACTCTGCGCTTGTAACGGTATGCTTTAAGGCGATATTCGCGGGACTCACGCGTGGTGGAACCGCCTTTTTGATGAGCCTTGCCGGCGGGGCGCTCAGCACAATCGTGATGTATTTATTCCTTGCGGTGAAAAGTAACCGCTTTGGGTATATCGGTATTGCGGTCTGCGGCGCGGCCGTGCATAACACGGCGCAGCTTTGCGTTGCCGCGCTGCTGACAGACGCCGCTATTTTTACATACCTTCCAATCCTCCTGATTGCGGCTGTGCCCGCCGGAAGCCTTACCGGCCTGGCTATGGGGCTGATTGTACCGCCTGTCAAAAAGCTCAGGCTGCCTGGAGGGATGTCTGGATAAACGGTTTTTTATTAAACAAACATAGGATTGACAGGGATGTTTTACGCTGTTATACTGTTAACAATACGAACAGGGGGAGCTATCATGAAGAAGCTTGCAGAAGGACTCATGAACTGAATACTTGGCCCCCGGCCTTGCGTTTTGAAGCAAGGCTGCACTCTGGAAACATGAAGCGGCTGCCATGCTAGGGCATCGTTTCTGCTCGTATGTCTTTTTAAACCGAAAGTAAAATTTAAGGAGTATGACGCGGGAGTGCCATGCTCTTTTTTATTGCTTAAAACGATGGCAGCGTACAGAAACGCTGACCTGCCGTTTTAGCGATGGAGGATAAATGGAACTATACAAAATGTACCGTCCGGTGACGGCGGCGCCCTTTCAGTCCGACGCCTCCTACAGGGAGATTTTACCCTGTGACGCCCTGCGCCCTTATATCAGATGCTTCTGGGGTACAGACAAGGCTTCCGGGCAGCCTGAACCTTCAGCGGCTGGCTCGAAGCTTATTATTCCCGATACCTGTATGGACATTATCTTTTCCATAAGCAATGCCGAAAACAAAATCAGCGGCAGCTTTTACGGAATTGACGATACCCCATACCAAACGGTTGGACGGCACGGGAGAAGTGAGGAAGTATCGATTTTTGCTATCCGTTTTTATGCCTGGAGCGCGGTTTTGTTTGCAGAGGAGAACATGAGAAACGTCTGTAACCTGTCCTTTGACGCGGGGCAGCATTTTTCAAGCATACAAAAGCAGCTCATGCCGTTATTATTGGAATATAACTCCATAAATGGACGGGTTGCCGCCGCGGAGCGTGTTTTGATGAAAAGCTTTCATCCTGCAAGGGAAAATGCCGCCCTTATGAACGCGGTTCATGAAATGCTCAGGCACAGGGGCAATATCAAAGTTTTTGATATTGCTGACAGGATGCATATAAGCCGAAGGCAGCTAGAGCGAATTTGCAAAGAAAACACGGGTGTTTCCCCGAAAAAGCTGTGCTCACTGCTCCGCTACCAGTATTTGTGGAACGATATCCTTTACCGGCCGTACCACGCTTTGGACGCTGTGGAGCGCTATGGGTATACCGACCAGGCGCATCTGATACGCGATTTTAAACGGTATCATTCCATGACCCCAAAAGCGGCAAGGGAAAAAGCGTTAAACACCTTTTCTGTAAGCTCATAAAAAGGGAGAAGATGTCGCAATTTTACTATACGTGGCGCTCTGTATTTTTGTAAAATGAAGAAAAAACAGGAGGCGTTACTATGTCATCTTCAAAGGAATTCAAAAATTATGTGCTGGAACAGCTGGGCGACGCGCAGGTTACGGCGAGGAGCATGATGGGCGGGTACAGTATCTATTCCAGCGGCAGGCTTGTCGGCGGAATTTATGAAGACCGCTTTATGCTCAAGCAAACAGAGGCTTTAAAAATGTATTTACGGGACATTAAGCTGGAATACCCGTATGAAGGCTCAAAGCAGCTGATGATTTTAATCGAGAATATCGACGATACCCCATTTATGCGTGAGCTTGCGAACCATTTAGGTGAGCGTGTGGAAAACACGATGAGTATTTGCGGAACCGACTGCTCGGCCTGCGGTTTTTTTAAAACGGCGTGCCAGGGCTGCAACCAATCTAAGGGAAGCGTTTTTTATATGGAAGGCGGCAGGTGCCCGATTTATCACTGCTGTACGGAAGAAAACAACCGTCATAGCTGTGCTTCATGTGAAAAGGTTCCCTGTGATATATGGATGCAGCAGCGTGACCCTTCTTATTCTGATGAAGAATTTCAGAAAAATATAGAGGGCAGGCTGTCCAATTTAAGAAAAGGATAGTTTTTGTTTTGGTTCCGCATCTAAATTTCATCACGTTTATTTATTGATTTTGTATAAAAATAAAAGAGGGTATTCCCAAATTTATTAATAAATGATAGAATAAATTTTATAAAAAGTTTTTTGAAATGAGAGTGGAATTAGATGATATATGCGGAGCATTTAAAGAAAGACTTTAAAAAGACCATCAAACAGCCTGGTCTGCTCGGAAGCGTGAAATCGCTGTTTCGCCCACAGACAGAGCTTGTCAGGGCAGTTGACGACATCAGCTTTTCTGTAGAGGAAGGGGAAATTCTCGGCTTTATCGGACCCAACGGCGCCGGGAAATCAACCGTAATCAAGATGCTGACGGGGATTTTGACGCCGACGCAGGGCACCTGCCGAATCAATGGGCAGATACCTCAGAAAAACAGGAAGGAATACGTCAAGGGAATTGGCGTTGTTTTCGGCCAGCGCACCCAGCTTTGGTGGGATTTACCGCTGTGCGAAACCTACAGTGTGCTCAAGGAGATTTATGAGGTGCCCGAACAGAGCTTTAAAAAGCGGATGGACTTTTTAAACGAGGTACTTGAGCTCGACGAATTTATAAACAGCCCGGTGCGCACGCTTTCACTCGGCCAGCGTATGCGCGCGGATATAGCGGCGTCGCTGCTGCACAGCCCGAAGGTGCTCTTTCTTGACGAGCCTACCATCGGGCTTGACGTCGTGGTCAAGGACAATATTAGAAAAGCGATTGCGAAAATCAATGCGGAGGACCGCACGACCGTTATCCTGACGACGCACGATTTAAGCGATATTGAGCTTTTATGCAAGCGCATTGTTATGATTGATAAGGGCAAAAACGTGTTTGACGGCAGCATTCAGGAGCTGAAAACGGGCTATGGGCAGATGCGTGAGCTTTGCTTCGAGGTAACACAGCCGTCGGAGCTTGATTCCCTTTGCTATGAAGAAGCGTTTTCTGTAAAAGAAGGGGACGTTGAGCTGATAAGCGACGGGCTTTCCGTCTGTGTACGCTTCGACAGCGACAAGATTCCGGTCGGCGATATGCTCCAGTATACGCTTTCAAAAATCCATGTAAAGGACGTAAGCGTCAAGGACGCGGATATTGAGGAAATCATCCGCCGGATTTACAGGCGGGAGGTGCGCATCGATGCGTAGACTCTTCCATACATATAAGCCGTTTGTGCGCGCGGGCATATTGAGCTTCCTCACTTACCGCTTCAACTTCCTCTGCTTTGTTATCGGGGAAATCCTGTATTGCTTTATCATGTTTTTCGTGTGGCGCGCGGTCTTTGCATCCTCAGGCGAAGGCACGTTTATGGGCTTTACCATGGTGGATATGGTCGTGTTCCTTTTTGTTACGTTCCTGACACAGTTCCTTACTGCGAGCGACGGTGCGTTCGCGCTGGGGCAAGAGATACGCGACGGGAGCGTCGCCATGCGTATGATTAAGCCCGTAAGCTTCGACATGGCGTTCCTTTTTCAGGAGCTCGGCAACAAAATCATCATGATTTGCATGTTTATGCTGCCGATTATCATCGGTGTGGAAATTTACCGTTTCACGGCGGCGGGGCAGTTGATGTTCCAGCCTGTAAATTTTCTGCTTTTCCTTGTGAGCGTTACGATTGCCTACCTGGTATCGTTCTACTTTAACGTTTGCTATGGGTTCCTTGCGTTTTTCCTTAAAAACCTGTGGGGCTCAAACATTTTAAAGGAAAGCATCGTCAACTTTTTGTCGGGCGCGATTATCCCAATCGCGTTTATGCCGCCTGTTATGCAGAGCATATTGCAGCTGCTGCCGTTTGCTTCTTTGAGCTATACGCCCGTTATGATATATATGGGACGCTACGGTCCCGCGCAGATTTGCTTTTTCATCGGAATCCAGCTATTCTGGCTGTTTGCGATGTGGGGAATTTCTAAGCTGATTTGGCGCGCGGCTGTCAAGCGCCTGTGCGTGCAGGGAGGTTAAGCTATGAGTAAATTAAACACACTGCGCCGCATGGCGAAAATGCACCGTATCTTCATTGCGCAGGACTTTAAGCGCATGATGGAGTATAAAATCGATTTTTTGACGGGCGCTGTAAGCTTTTTAATCAACCAGGCCATCAATATTGCGTTTTTATGGATTATTTTCAGCCAGATTCCAGCGCTTGCCGGATGGAGCTTTGAACAAATTGTATTTATCTATGGATTTTCATTGATACCAAAGGCGCTCGACCACCTGTTTTTCGATAGCCTGTGGGACATCGCCTATTTTACCGTAAGCAGGGGCGATTTCGACAAATATCTCACGCGTCCAATCAACCCGCTGTTCCATGTTTTGGTAGAAAAGTTCCAGCCGGATGCGTTCGGCGAGCTGCTTGTCGGTGTTTTGCTGCTTTGCTCTGTCATCGGCGGCCTGAACATTGAATGGAGCTTTTTAAACGTCCTGCTGTTTATCCTGGTCATACCGTTTGCGACGTTTATTTATACGGGCATTAAAACCGTGACCGCCGCGCTTGCCCTTTGGATGAAACGCAGCGGCAACGTAATGCATATGTGCTATATGTGCAACGATTTTGCAAAATACCCGACCACAATTTACAACGAGGTCATTCGCGGCGTCGTTACGTTTATCCTACCGTTTGCGTTTACGGGCTTTTACCCGGCAAGCTATTTCCTGACAGGCGAAAACCCGTTGCTTTCCATTGGCGGAACGGTTTTGGTTTCTATCGTTTTATTTACTGTTGCCGTGCTCGTGTGGAACAGGGGACTGTCTGCGTATGAAAGCGCGGGCAGCTAGACGAAAAAAGCTTTACATCCGGGCGGAAAAGAGATGATTTTTTGTTTATGCGAATCATTGGCGAAAACATTATTTTAATCATAAGCGCGCTGCTTTCCCTGATGACGCTGCTCCTGTTCCGGCGTGTCAAAAAGAACAGCCTGAAGCTGTCGGGTTCTTCCGGGAGCTTTAAAGCCGCGGTGAACCTGCCGTTTCGGGAGTTTAAGGCTCAGGTGCGCGGGCATTTCGGCGCGCCGAAGGTTTTTCTTTTCCTCCTGGTGCTTTTGTTTGCCACCGCATCGTTTCTATTTTTACTGTACCGTTTTAATTTAACGGCCGCAATTCTTTTTTGTATTCCGGGTGCTGTGTGTATTTCTTTCCTGTTCAGTGAAACCATCTGGCTTTTGGCTTACGGGGTAAGAAAGCTGATTGCGCTTGAAAACGCCCGGATGAATACCATTTTTTCCATCGTCATTGTGATTTTGATTATGGTGTTTGTCAATATTTCTTTTTTTGCCGAAATGGAATCGACAGAGACGTTCCTGCTCGCAGTTTATAATCTTTTGTTCTGCTACCTGGCGACAGTCGCGTCGCTTCTGCTCCTGCTGCGCGAAGCGGGGGATAAGCAGCGCAGCCTGACCTTCCGTAATCTTTGGAAATCGACTTTTTTGATTATAGCGCTGTTTCTCATTATCCTATCGGCGCTGTCCTATGTTGGGGCGCTGCACAATGCGCGTGCTTTTGAAGCGGCCGGGCCGCTGACCTATTTTGATATGTTTTATTATACCTGTGTGACGTTCGCGACAGTGGGGTTCGGCGATATCGTCCCGGTAACTCTATATACCAAGGCGGTCTGTGTGCTTACGATTGCCACGAGTATCATATGTATTACGATTCTGCTTGGCACGGTGCTTTCCGTGCGGGCGGGAAAGCAGGAGAAGGATTAACGTAAGGGTGTGATGAAATGGTTGGGAACCCATTTATCAGTGTGGATGAAACAAGCGGCGCGCAGTATCTGACGGAAAACTGCTCGCTCAACAGGGTGGCGCTGAAGAAGCTGCCGGCTGAAGGAATCGAGGATGGGCTTGCAGGGCTTACGGCGGATAAGATATTCAGTACGCCTGTATTGATTGAGGAAATTATAAAAAACTCGGAGGCGCTCGACATCGATGTGGATAGCGTGCCGCGAACGAGGCTGCCCTTCCTTTTAGAGGAGCGCCTGGTTTCCGGAAAAGCGGAAAACGCGGCAGCGGCAAGGAAGCTTGTAAAAAAGTTTGGGTACCGGCTGGGGATGATATTCCTGGCGCTTAAAAAAGGAGAGCCTGAAAACCGGGCGTCACGTCCCGACTGGACAGACGCGCACTGGGAGTATTGGGCGCAGATTAAAACCGTAATCCTCGTCGGCGGGCTTACAAACGGCCTGCTCGGTGCGCGCTTCAAGGAATACGCGCTGGAGCTGTTCCAGGCGGCGGGCATCGAACCGTACGATTTTGTTTTATTTGAAAACGCTTCTTTCGTCGGCATTATGGGCTGCGCCTCAAAAATCAGCAGGCCGGAAGGATTGAGCGTCGTATTCGATTTCGGCCAAACCAGCGTCAAACGGTGTATCGTCCGGAAATCCGGCGGGGAAATCGCGGGAATCACCACGCTTCCTTCTATTGAGTCGAAGTATATGAAATCCTCGTTTGAGGAGCCCCAAGAACAGCGGGAAACAGCGGTTGCGCTTCATAAATACCTGATGAACCTTATCCTCAGCACCTACCGCGAGGCGGAAAAGGACGGCGAGCTGAGCGACGAAATCATTGTCAGCATCGCAAGCTACACGGTAGGAGGGCGGCTCAACGATAAGCGCGGCGGCTACGCAAAGCTTACGCTTTTGTGCGGCAATTACGCCGACTGCCTGTCTGAAGAGCTTTCCGGCCGCCTCAAGCGCAGGGTAAGGGTCACACTTGTTCACGACGGCACCGCGGTGGCGCTTTATTTCAGCGGCTACAAAGACGCGGTTTGCATTACCATGGGCACCGGCTTTGGCGTGGGCTTTCCTGATATTTCAATTTAATTTTTACATAAAGCGCTCTTGGTTTCAGGGGCGCTTATTCTTTTTGCTGAGCCAATACGTACGGATATTTTGTAGAAAGTGCAAAGAAATCACACCGTAACTTTGGATTGTATGTAAGAAAGAAATATTATATAATAAAGTAGATAAAAACATTGCGAAAAAATCCCAGAATCTTAGCGATTTAAGAAAATCAAGGAGTGGTTCCAATGGCTAACCGGTATTATGAGGAAAAGATTGAATGCGCGTCAAGGGAGGTGCTTCGTGAGCTGCAGTCTAAGCGTCTTGTCGAGATGGCAGAGCGCTGCTACAACAATGTCCCGCTCTATAAAAAACGGTTCGACGAAATCGGCCTTCTGCCGGGCGACATTAAATCGATTGACGACGTAAAAAAGCTTCCCTTTACATATAAGGACGATTTGCGGGATAATTACCCGTTCGGTATGATTGCCGTCCCGCATGACGACTTAATCAGAATCCACGCCTCTTCAGGCACGACGGGCAAGCAGACGGTTGTAGGCTATACGCGAAACGACATCGACGTTTGGGCGCAGGGCTGCGCCAGGGCAATCGTCGCCGCCGGAGGAAGCAAGTCCGACTTTGTCCATGTTTCCTACGGCTACGGTCTGTTTACAGGCGGTATGGGTCTGCATTACGGCGCGGAAAAGCTTGGGGCGACCGCTATTCCCGTATCTTCCGGCAATACCAAGCGCCAGGTCACCATTTTGCAGGATTACGGCTCCGACATTCTCTGCTGTACGCCGTCCTATGCGATGTATATCGGCGAAACTGCGCGTGACATGGGTATCGACGCGAAAAAGCTGAAGCTGCGCGCCGGCATTTTCGGCGCGGAATCCTGGACGGACAACATGCGCAGGGAAATCGAGCAGATTCTCGACATCAAAGCATATGACATTTATGGGCTTTCAGAAATTGCGGGTCCCGGCGTTTCCTATGAATGCTGCGAACAGACGGGCATGCACGTCTGCGAGGATTTCTTCTACCCGGAAATCATTGACCCTGACACCGGTGAGCAGCTCCCTGACGGGGAATACGGCGAGCTGGTCTTTACGTGCATCGGCAAGGAGGCGCTGCCGCTCATCCGTTACCGCACGCGCGACGTCTGTAAGCTTTCGCATGAGAAATGCTCCTGTGGAAGAACGCTTGTAAAGATGTCGAAGACGCGCGGCAGAACCGACGATATGCTTATCATACGCGGAATCAACGTCTTCCCGTCTCAGGTGGAGCATGTCCTGCTCGACCTCAAGATGCCGCCGAACTACTTAATCGTCGTCGACCGGATAAACAACCTCGATATTATGGAGGTCCAGGTCGAAATGACGCAGGAGAGCTTTTCCGATACGGTCAGAGATTTGGAGGGGATTGAGCGCAGGATTGCGTCGGCGCTCGACTCCACGCTTAACATCAGCGCAAAGGTGCGGCTTGTCGAGCCAAAGAGCCTGCCGCGCTCCGAAGGAAAGGCAGTCCGCGTAATCGACAAGAGAAACAAGTGATTTTATACATATGGTATAAACTCCAAAGAATATACTAATAGAGTGAAAGGAATGATTTTATGAAAATACAGCAGCTTTCTATTTTTGTTGAGAACAAGTCGGGCAGGCTTGCGGAAATTACCGAGGCGCTCGCGCAGTCAGATATCGACATCCGCGCGATGTCCGTCGCGGATACGAGCGACTTTGGAATCCTGCGCCTGATTGTCGATAAGCCGGAGGAGGCGGTGGTTGCGTTCCGCGAGGCGGGCATGACCGTTTCCCTCACGAGCGTTATCGCCATTGGCGTGAACGACAAGCCCGGCGAGTTTGCAAAAGCGGTGCGCCTGCTTGCTGATAACGACATCGGCGTAGAGTATATTTACGCGTTTATCAGCAGGGAAAAGGGCAAGGCGTTTGTCATCCTGCGTGTAAACGACGAGGACAGGGCAATCGGCCTGCTCAGCGCGAGCGGATTTACCCTGCTCACAGCGGAAGAAATACATGGCATGTAGTAAGAAAAGGCCCCGGCGGGTTTTCCGCCGGGGTTGTTTTGTATGAATTTGTTTTAATCTTCAGTTTGTAAAAAACGGTTCATGAGGGTATGGCCTTTTTCAATGAATACGCCGGAGCTTTTCGCGTTTTCCTCATTAAACAACGAAACGCCGCTTTCCTTTTCTTCACTGCTTCGGTAAAGCAGGTAGGGGACGGGGTCGCTTGTGTGTGTTCGAATAGACAGCGGGGTGGGATGGTCGGGCAGCACGAGGAGGCTGTAATCGCCCATTTCCTTCATTTCTTCCACGAGCGGCGCGAGGATAAGCCTGTCAATCAGCTCGATTGATTTGACCTTATTTTCGACTTCTCCGCGGTGGCCGCATTCGTCGGGCGCCTCTATGTGGATGTAAACAAAATCCTGCCCGTCTTTCAGCTCCTGTACGGCGGCGTCGAGCTTGCCGTCGAAGTTGGTATCGATATATCCTGTGGCGCCGGGAACGTCGCAGGTGCGCATTTTGGCGCAGATGCCGATACCCTTGAGCAAATCCACCGCCGAGACGACCGAGCCCTTTAGTCCGAACTTATCTTCAAAGCTGTCGAGCTTGGGTTTTTGACCCTCGCCCCATAGCCATATGGAGTTGGCGGGACGTTTGCCGTTTTGAACCCGCTTCACATTGACCGGGTGGTTGCGCAGCAGCTCATGGCTTTTAATCATCAGCGCGTAGAGCTTCTGCGCGCTTTCGCCCTGCGGCGTGTATTCCCTGATTTTTTTGCCGGATATGTCGTGCGGCGGGGTGAGCACGCCGGGCTGTGGGTCGCCCTTAGCCCAGACAAGACAGTGACGGTAGCTTACGCCGCTGTAAAACTTGAATTCATCGTTTCCAAGCATCAGCTGTAAATAGTGGATAAGCTGCTCGGCTTCTTCGGTTGAGATGTCGTCCGCGCAATAGTCCACCATGGTTTTCTCATCGTATTTTTCTTCTTCAGACAGCGTGACGAGATTGCAGCGCAGCGTTACGTCGTCGTCCTTTAAGTCGATTCCTATGCTTGCGGCCTCAAGCGGAGAGCGGCCCGTATAATAAACCGCGGGGTCGTATCCCATAACGGAAAGGTTCGCGACGTCGCTTCCTGGCTTTAAGCCGTCGGCTACCGTCTTGACCAGGCCGACCTCCGACTTTTCCGCAAGCGCGTCCATACACGGCTTTTCAGCGGCAGCCATCGGCGTTTTACCTTGAAGCGCCTCTACGGGATAATCTGCCATACCGTCGCAAAGTACTACGGCGTATTTCATATATACCACCTTACCTTTATAAATTAAATCATGAAGCATTTTAGAAATGTTTTTACTTGTAGTGATAAAACGCAAGCAAAACCAGTACCGCTTTTCCGCGGCCAAATAAAAAATATTTGATTGCCGTGTATAAAAAGCATGCATTTATTATATACTTCTTTTATGGGCGAATCAATACCGGAGACAGGCAGAAAAATGTAAAAAATTCGGCAAAAGGTATTGACAATTCTTCTGAAAACGATATAATAGTTATTGCTGTTTAGTGATGCGGAATTGTGTAATGGTAGCACGGCAGACTCTGACTCTGTTTGTCTGGGTTCAAATCCTAGTTCCGCAGCCAATAAAATAAGCTCCGATAAAACCTGTCGGAGCTTATTTTTCAAATGTTACATAGCACGGGATGTAGCGCAGTTTGGTAGCGCGCTTCGTTCGGGACGAAGAGGCCGCAGGTTCAAATCCTGTCATCCCGACCAGTGGGAGTGTTCTTATAGAACACTCCTATTTTTCTTTTTACAATTCCTGTAACTCCACTCAAACAAAAGGGCAAGTTCCAGCAGAAATGCCGTGGCTTGCCCTTTTTTCATTTATGGGATTGTTTATAACGGCAGTAATTATAGTGTTGCATAAAATTAAAAAGACAAGCAAATTTGCTGATTCTTACGGCAAAAGGCGGTAAGCATACGTGGGAAGAGCTTTGACGAGGCCAAAGGAGCTCGTAACGCATAAAACCGCTATTGAATCAAAGACAAGTATGCTTCATATCCCTCCGCTTCCATCTGCTCTTTTGAAACAAACCGTAAAGCTGCGCTGTTAATGCAGTAGCGTAACCCGCCCATATCCGCAGGGCCGTCATTAAAAACGTGACCGAGATGCGAGCCGCTGTCCTTGCCGCGTACTTCAGTCCGGTGCATTCCATGGCTTGTATCGGCTTGTTCCTGTATGAAGCTGCAGTCGACAGGTTTTGAAAAGCTGGGCCATCCGCAGCCTGAATCAAACTTGTCTGTGGAAACAAACAGAGGCTTACCGGAAACAATATCCACATAGATTCCTTCGCGGAACTCATTATAGTATTCGTTTTGAAAAGGCGGCTCTGTTCCGTTTTCCTGTGTAACCTTATACTGCAGAGGCGTGAGACGCTTTTTTAATTCCCCGGGTTCTGCCGCGACAGGCCTTTTTGCCTGTTCAAAAACTTTTGAGGGAATATGGCAGTATCCGTCAGGATTTTTATTTAAAAATTTCTGATGGTAATCCTCCGCGGGTGCGTAATTATCAAGCGGGGCTGCCTCAACCGCGACCGGATTTTTAAACTGCGCCTGTAAATTTTTAAGAGCGGCCAGTATTATTATTTTCTCTTCCGGCTGTGTGTAGTAAATGCCGGTTCTGTACTGTACGCCTACGTCGTTTCCCTGTTTATTGACGGAGGTAGGGTCAATTGCTTCAAAAAATCTTTGAAGTAGCTCCGGCAGCGGAAGCTTATCGGCGTCGTATACTACCTTGACTGTTTCAGCATGGCCGGTCTTGTGACGGCAGACTTGTTCATAAGTAGGGCTCTCCGTTCTTCCGTTCGCATACCCCACCTCCGTATCCAGAACGCCTGGAATCAATGACAGGTATTTTTCCACGCCCCAGAAACAGCCGCCCGCAAGATATATTGTTTTTTTTATCACAATCACCCTCTTGAATTTAGTATACGCTCTTTTTCAGAAGCCATTACATAAATCACTTTGTGCAAAATTTTAAACGGAGGAGAGCCGCAGCTACGGCTCTTTTTTAGTTCTTGCCCGCTTATTCGGTTTATTTGAAAATGAGGCTGGTACTGGATTTCAAATGCTCGCGATAGTGCCCCCCCTTGAACCGCATTTATTTTACATATTATCCGAATAGGAAAAAAATTTATTATATAAAAAAAGAAAATAAACAAAAAATATAAGCAGTTTAAGTAATAATTTATTGTTTTTTTGTTAAAAGTATTTGATTTTATCGTAAAAAGATATATAATGTATAAAATAAAACAAAAAAATAGAATAAAGGGGGAGCAAAATGTTTGCGGCGCATAAAGATAATGGTGGCTGGCTCCAGGCGTTACAAGACCATCTGGAGGCAACTGCCGCACTTGCAAAGGAGTTTGCCGATGCTTTCGGGTCGGGAGACTACGCGTTCCAGGCTGGCATGGCGCACGACATAGGAAAATATTCGGCAGCTTTTCAGAAGCGTATTTTACATAACGGGCCTAAAGTAGACCATTCGACGGCAGGCGCAAAGGAGCTTGCGGCGCTTCAAATGTTTCCGGCCGCAATGTGCGTGGCAGGGCATCATGCCGGACTGCCCGATTTAGGAGGGACGGGAGATTCTTCAGATTCGCCTACCTTCTGTGGCAGGCTCAAAAAGCGGGTGGAGGATTATCACAGCTATTCCGATGAAATTAAGCTTACCAGTATAAGCAGCCCGCAGTTTTCCTCTAATTTTGATATGGCGTTTTATATACGGATGCTCTATTCCGCCCTGGTGGATGCGGATTGGATTGATACAGAGCGTTTTATGTCCGGCGGGCGTGCTGGGCGCGGCGGGTTTGAAAACATTTCTTCTCTTTATAAAAAGCTTTGTGCTTATCTGGAAGAGCAGGGGTGGTGGAGCCCGAAAAATGAACTGAACGAAAAACGTTGTGAAATCCTGCGCCGGTGCTTTCAAATGGGGAAAGAAAAAAAAGGCCTATATAGCCTGACGGTTCCCACTGGGGGAGGAAAGACAATTTCCTCCCTGGCGTTTGCGCTCGAGCATGCGCAGGCGCATGGGATGAAACGTGTGATTTATGTTGTCCCCTATACAAGCATTATTGAACAGACGGCGGAGAAGTTCCGCGATGCACTGGGAAAAGAAAACGTGCTGGAGCATCACGCCAACGTCGATTTTAAAGAGGCCTACGGAGACGATGTGTTAGCCCGGCGGCATTATCTTGCGGCAGATAATTGGGACATGCCTGTTATCGTGACAACCAATGTGCAGTTTTTTGAATCACTGTTTGCAAACAAAAGCTCGCGGTGCAGAAAGCTCCACAATATAGCAAACAGCGTTGTGATTTTTGACGAAGCGCAAATGCTGCCGCTCCCGTATTTAAAGCCCTGTGTCCGGGCGATTGAAGCTTTGGTGCGCGGTTACGGCGTGTCCGCCGTGCTTTGTACGGCAACGCAGCCGTCGCTTGGTAAGCTGTTTTCTAAGGACATGGAGATTCAGGAAATCTGCGAAAAAATTCCGGAGCTTTACGCCTTTTTTAAAAGAACGCGCTTTGAGCTGCTCGGAAAACAAACAGCGGAGTCGGTTGCGGAACAAATGACAGGGCATGAACAGGCGCTCGCCGTCGTTTCAACAAGAAAACAGGCATCCGCGCTTTACGACGCGCTGCCCCAGGAGGGCAGGTTTCACCTGTCGACTCTGATGTACCCCGCGCACCGTAAAAGAATACTCGATGAAATCAAAACTCGTCTTTTGGAGAATTTGCTCTGCCGCGTAGCGGCAACCTCACTTATTGAAGCTGGCGTCGACGTCGACTTTCCCGTGGTATTCCGCGCGGAGGCGGGGCTTGATTCCATTATCCAGGCAGCGGGACGCTGCAACAGGGAAGGAAAACGGCCTTTGGAAGAAAGCGTCGTTTATATTTACCAGCCGGAGGATACCTCTCCAAAGCTGATTAAGCAGAACATCTCCATTCTGCGTGAAATCATGCCGCTGTATGAGGATTTGGGTTCTCCTCAGGCTGTTGCCGCGTACTTCAATGCGCTGCATAAATTGAAGGATGAAGCGCTTGACAGTCATGAAATTGTCAGGGCGTTTGAAGTTGGCATAGAAGGCTGCAGGCTGCCGTTTAACCAGGTGGCGCAGCTGTTCCGCTTAATCGATACGGATACAAGGGCGCTGCTTGTTCCAATCGAAGAAAAGGCAAAATCGCTGGCTTACGATTTGCAGCAGGGCTATTTCTCGAAAGAAACGCTGAGAGACGCCGGAAAATATATGGTCAATATATATCCGAAGCATTTTGAGGCACTGTATAATGCGGGAGATATTGATTTAATCGATGAAGGCCTTGGTATTTTAACAAACCTGAGCCTGTACGATTCGCATAAGGGGCTTTCGCTCGAAGCGGATTTCGGAAAGGCGTTATTTGGATAACGGGAACATCTCTGTTCCCAACAAAAATAATGAAAGGGGTGATGTCATGGCTGTAAAGGTTGAGGTTTGGGGAGACTATGCCTGCTTCTCCAGGCCGGAGCTCAAGGTGGAGCGCGTTTCTTACGATGTAATGACGCCGTCCGCCGCGCGCGGTATTCTTGAGGCGATTTACTGGCATCCGGGACTTCAATGGCATATCGACCGGATTTGTGTTTTAAACCCAATCCAGTTTACCAATATTCGCCGCAATGAGGTCAAATCGAAGGTCTCGGCCCAAAAAGCAAAGACTGCCATGCAAAAGGGCGGCGGACAGCTTTACTTAAACGCGCCGGACGATATCCAGCAGCGCGCGGCAATGGTGCTGCGCGACGTCCGCTATGTGATTGAAGCTCACTTTACCATGACGGACAAAGCAAACGAAACTGATAACGAAGGGAAATTTCAGGATATTATGAAGAGGAGGCTGCGAAGAGGCCAATGCTACCACCAGCCTTACTTTGGCTGCAGGGAATTTCCCGCTAATTTCCGGCTTTTTGAGGAAGAGGAGATTACCTCCGCCTATGAAGGGCTGGAGCAGGACTTGGGTTATATGCTTTTTGACATGGATTACAGTAACCCTTTGGACATTGAGCCGATGTTTTTCCGTGCAAAGCTTCATAGCGGCGTGCTCGACCTGCGTGACTGCGAGGTGGTACGATGATTTTACAGGCTTTGTCGGACTACTACGGTAAGCTTTCCGAAAAAGGTGAAATTTCTCCCGAAGGCTGGGCGCCGGCGAAAATTACTTATGCGCTCGTCATCGATGAGGAGGGCAGGCTGGTCGATGTCACGCCTACCGTAAAAGAAGAACAGCGCGGAAAAAAGACGGTGCTTGTTCCCTGTGGATTTCAACTGCCTCAGGCAGTCACCCGTTCAAGCGGAATCAAGGCGAATTTTTTATGGGATAGCTCCACTTATCTTCTTGGAATAGACACCAAAGGAAACAGCTTGCGGACACGCGACTGCTTCGATGCCTGCAAAAAGCTTCATTTATCGCTGCTTGCGCATGCGGACAGCAGGGCGGCAAAGGCTGTCTGTAACTTTTTTCTTGACTGGCTGCCGGAAAAAGCGGAAAACCATCCCGCGCTGCAGGATGATTTGGAAGAGATTTTAAAGGGCGCAAATCTGATGTTCCGTTTTGCGGGAGGCTTTGTCCATGAGGACGAGGCGGTCGCAAAGGCTTGGGACGATTACAGAAAAAAGCAGGTGGCTGACGGTATTGCGGGGCGGTGCCTGATAACCGGGAATTACGGCCCGATTGCGCCGCTCCATCCGCCGATTAAAAATGTAAGAGGCGCGCAGTCGAGCGGCGCAATGCTTGTGTCCTTCAATTCCGATTCTGTAGAATCCTATGGTAAAGAGAAGGGCTACAATTCGCCTGTCGGGCAGTCTGCGGTATTTGCTTATACTTTGGCGCTCAACCGCCTGCTTTCCGATAAGGAACACGTCCAGCTTGCCGGAGATACAACCGTCGTTTACTGGGCGGAAACAGCTCAAACCGAATGCCAGGATATCTTCGGCTGCCTTATGGACAACCATCTCGAGAAATTCAGCGAGCAAGAGCTTTCCCGCTGTGTGTCGGAGCTGCTCAAGGGCAGGCCGTATGATTTGAGCGGTGTAGAAATATCGCCGGACACGCGTTTTTATGTGCTTGGGCTTGCTCCAAACGCGGCGCGGCTTTCCGTGCGGTTCTTTTATCGGAATTCATTTGGCAAGCTGCTGGAAAACATTGAGAAGCATTATGAACGGCTCAAGCTTGTAAAGCCTGCATATGAACCGTTTGAACGGCTGTCTGTCGGCAATCTTCTGTATGCGACGGTTAATCCGAACGCGCGTGACAAAGCAGCGTCCCCGCTGCTTTCGGGCGCGCTTTACCGCGCAATCCTGAACAATTCAGATTATCCGCAGGCTCTTTTGAACGCCGTGCTCATGCGTATCCGGGCGGAACGGAAAATTACGTGGGGCAGGGCCTCCATCATCAAGGCGTGCCTGCTCAAAAAGCTTGAGATAACACCAAATCAAAACATAAAGGAGGCACTAACCGTGCAGCTCAATGAACTTTGTACTTATCAGCCCTACATACTCGGACGGCTGTTTTCTGTATATGAAGCGCTGCAGGACGCGGCAAATCCGGGAATCAATACAACCATCAAGGACAAATATTTTAATTCCGCCGCAGCGACGCCCGCATCAATTTTCGCGGTTCTGACGCGGATGTCAGGGTACTATCTCCGCAAGCTCAAAGAAAATCAAAAAGTTTACTATAATAAAATAATATTAGAATTGGCTGAAAAAATCACTGAATCTCTGCCCGCACGCCATAATCTTGAAGACCAGGAAATTTTTTATTTTGGCTATTTTCATCAAACACAAATGCGCTACAGAAAAAAGAGACAAGAAGAAATCGATAAGGAGGAAGCAGAACAATGAGTGAAGCAATTAAAAACAGGTATGAGTTTGTCATTTTATTCGACGTGGAAAACGGCAATCCGAACGGTGACCCGGACGCTGGAAATATGCCGCGCATCGACCCGGAAACCGGCTACGGTATCGTGACGGACGTTTGCCTGAAGAGAAAAATCCGTAATTATGTCGAGCTGGTGGGAGAGGATAAAAAAGATGCCGCGGACGGGAAGGATTACCGTATCTATATCAAGGACGGCGTTCCGCTCAACCGCAGCGACAACGAGGCGTACATTCATGAAAACGTCGATGAAAAGACAATCAAATCAGCGAAAAAGAACGATGAACACCTTGATGAGAAAATCCGCGATTTTATGTGCCGGAATTTTTATGATATCCGCACCTTCGGAGCGGTTATGACGACCTTTGTCAAGGCGGCGCTCAACTGCGGGCAGGTTCGCGGGCCGGTGCAACTGGGCTTTGCGCGCAGCGTGGAACCCATCATGCCGCAGGAAATTACAATTACGCGCGTGGCTATCACAACGGAACTGGACGCGGAAAGAAAGGGCACGGAAATGGGCCGAAAATTTATCGTTCCCTATGGTCTTTACCGTGCGGAGGGATATGTTTCGGCAATGCTTGCGCAGAAGGTCACCGGCTTTTCTGAAAAAGACCTCAGCCTGCTGTGGGAGGCTATCATCAATATGTTTGAGCACGACCACTCCGCCGCCCGCGGAAAAATGGCGGTACGGGAGCTGATTGTGTTTAAGCACGATTCTGAAATAGGCAACGCCCCGTCTTACAAGCTTTTTGACAGCGTTTCGGTCAAGCGGTCGCAGGGCAGGGAGGATGGCCCTGCGCGCTCCTATAGTGATTATACTGTCGATGTGCGCGAGGATGAGCTTCCCCAGGGCGTGACCTGTACGAGAATGATATGAGCATATATGCGGAGGAAGATTTCCTGATGATTTCCGGCCTGCAGCATTTTTCATTTTGCCGCAGACAGTGGGCTTTGATTCACATTGAGCAGCAATGGGCGGACAACCTGCGTACCGTGGAGGGGGAAATCCTGCATGAGCGTGCGCACGACGCGTCGTTCAATGAGAAAAGAGGAGACCTGCTTACCTGCCGAGGACTCTCTGTGCACAGCGCGGCGCTGGGGGTAAGCGGTTTCTGCGACGTTGTAGAATTTCACCGCGATGAAAACGGAACGAAAATTTACGGGCGCGACGGGAAATGGCGGCCGGTTCCCATTGAATATAAACGGGGCAGCTCCAAAATACACGACGCGGACAGGCTGCAGCTTTGCTGCCAGGCAATGTGCCTGGAGGAAATGCTCTGCTGTGAAATTGAAGAGGGGTTTCTCTTTTATGGAGAAACAAGAAGGCGGGAGGCCGTGCCTTTCGCCGCCGGGCTGCGCGAACAGGTAAGCGCTATGCTTTCCGAGATGCATGAGCTTTACAGCCGCCGGCATACACCGAAAGTAAAGCCTTCGAAAAGCTGCAACGCCTGTTCCCTGAAGGCCGCTTGCTTACCGAAGCTATGCGGTAAGCTGGGCGCTTCCCAATACATCGAATCCCGCTTACAGGAGGAAATGATATGAGAAAGCTTCTCAATACCCTTTTTGTCACAACGCCGGATTCCTATCTTTCACTCGACGGCGAAAATGCAGTTGTGAATCAGGAAGAGCAAATCCTGCTTCGTGTTCCGCTGCATACGCTGGAAGGGATTTTGTATTTTGGGTACAAGGGGGCAAGTCCCGCCTTGATGGGAGCCTGTGCCGAGCGGAATGTCCGGCTGGCTTTCCTAACGCCCAGGGGCAAATTTTTAGCAGCCGCCTGTGGCAGGACGAAAGGCAACGTTACGCTGCGGTGCCAGCAGGTCCGGGTAAGCGACGACCTGTATGCGCGGACGCGCTTCGCACGCAATTTTGTTTTTGGCAAGGTTTACAATGGGCGTTGGGTACTTGAACGGTCTGTACGCGACCATGCGCTGAAGATAGATGGCGAGGCTGTGAAAACGGCTTCAAAGCGTTTGGCCCGTATGCTGCCGGAAATTCGGGAATGTATAGGAGACGGGGAGCTCCGTGGCTTGGAGGGCGACGCCGCAAAAATCTATTTCGGCGTGTTCGACCATTTGATTCTCCGCGATAAACAGGACTTTTTCTTTCACGGAAGATCGCGCCGGCCTCCGCTCGACAACATCAACGCGCTGCTTTCGTTTGTTTATACGTTACTTGGGAATGATTGTGCCGCGGCGCTTGAATCTGTAGGACTCGACCCTTATATCGGCTTTTTACACAGGGAAAAGCCGGGCAGAACGTCCCTTGCGCTCGATTTGATGGAAGAGCTGCGCTGTGTACTGGCTGACCGGTTTGTTCTGTCATTGATTAATAACCGTGTCGTAACTCCGCGCGGCTTTAAACAAAAAGAGAGCGGCGCGGTATATATGGACGATGAAACGCGCAAAGCGGTTCTCAGCGCTTGGCAGCTGCGTAAACAGGAACAGATTACTCATCCATTCCTGGGAGAAAAAATACCGTGGGGGCTTGTCCCCTATGTCCAGGCGCTGCTTCTAAACCGCAGCCTGCGTGGCGATTTGGAGGAATACCCGCCTTTTTTGTGGAAGTGAGGAACAATAATGCTTGTATTGATTACCTATGACGTCAACACGGAAACATCTGAGGGGAAGAAGCGTCTGCGCAAGGTTGCAAAGCAATGCGTAAATTACGGGCAAAGGGTACAGAATTCTGTTTTTGAGTGTATTTTAGACGCCGCGCAATGCCGCAAGGTAAAGCACCTGCTGGAGGGAATAATCGACCCCGAGGTTGACAGCCTGCGTTTTTATTATTTGGGAAACAGCTATAAATCGAAGGTGGAGCATGTTGGCGCGAAGCCGTCCTACGAAGCGGAAGGCATATTGCTCGTTTAGTGCGAACCGGAAGCAAACATATTTTTCCAGGCAGGTTCGCACCTTGATAAGCTCAATTTTTATTTGTTCAATAAATTCTGCAAGCCTATTTAGGGGTAGAATAATTGGTTTTTTGTAAATTTTATGCATATGCAGCAAAAGGTATAAGATTTTTTGGTTGTTTATGCTGTCGCCGCTCCTCGGAGCGGTGTGGGTTGAAATCTCAATAAAAAATTTATCTGACGGGCATGATGCTAGTCGCCGCTCCTCGGAGCGGTGTGGGTTGAAATGGCGCGGTTTTGCCGAAGTCGCGGTTTACAACATGTCGCCGCTCCTCGGAGCGGTGTGGGTTGAAATTTGTTCGCAAGTATGGCGATAATCTTATAAAGAGTCGCCGCTCCTCGGAGCGGTGTGGGTTGAAATTGTCGAGCCTTGCCCCCATTCGCGCCGCAAAACTCGTCGCCGCTCCTCGGAGCGGTGTGGGTTGAAATCGCAATGCCGATATTTTAATCGATGACGCTGTTGCCGTCGCCGCTCCTCGGAGCGGTGTGGGTTGAAATCTTAAGACCCAGAATCCAGTCTGCTGACACATGCAGTCGCCGCTCCTCGGAGCGGTGTGGGTTGAAATTCGTATCTCTTGCGGAGTTCGTCACAAACCACAGGTCGCCGCTCCTCGGAGCGGTGTGGGTTGAAATAGAATGTCACAGTTTGAAATTTCCACGTCCCCAGTCGCCGCTCCTCGGAGCGGTGTGGGTTGAAATAGATAAAGCGTCTTGTACTTGAAACATATCAACAGTTGCCGCCCCCCGCGGGCTCCGGGAGGGTAAATTATATAAAGGAGTTGGGCGGGGAAAGACTTTCCTATAGCCACCATCTATAGAGGCCAGAAAGGAAGAAGGACTCTTGACAACCGGAGGAAATAAGCTATAATCAAAGCCGTATTGTATCAACCTGGAGGGGTGAAAAAATGATAGGACAGAAAATTGCGTTTTTCCATACAAATGAATAAAAATATATTTGTATGGGAGAAATTCAAATGAAAGAAAATAAATATGACAACGATGTCTTTTTTAAAAAATACAGCCGGATGAACCGCTCCAAGGAGGGGCTGTCCGGCGCGGGGGAATGGCCGGAGCTACAAAAGCTGCTTCCGGATTTTAGCGGAAAACGCGTATTAGACTTGGGCTGCGGGTATGGCTGGCACTGTATTTATGCAGCGCAGCGTGGAGCCTCGTATGTACTGGGTACAGATATTTCCGAGAAAATGCTCTCAGCAGCAAGAGAGAAGGCAAACCAGGAAAATATAGAATATCGCTGCTGTGCGATGGAGGATTTATCTTTTCCCGACGAAAGCTTTAACGTGGTTATCAGCTCCCTGGCTTTTCATTACATTGAGGATTACAGCGCGCTGGCAGAAAAGATATACCGCTGGCTTACGCCCAGCGGAAGCTTTGTATTTTCTGTGGAGCACCCGGTATTTACAGCCCATGGGACACAGGACTGGTATTATGGGGGAAATGGGGAAATTTTGCATTTCCCAGTCGACAATTACTACTATGAAGGCAAGCGCAAGGCTGTATTTTTAGGGGAATCGGTAACGAAGTACCACAGGACGCTCACCACATATATCAATACACTGCTGAGCTGTGGGTTCCATCTCAGGCATATCGTAGAGCCGATGCCGCCTGAGGAAATGCTGGAGCTGCCCGGAATGCGCGACGAAATGCGGCGTCCGATGATGCTTTTGGCCGCCTGCACAAAAGAATAACCATATCCTTCGAGAAAGGGCGGGCTGTAACGGGATGCGGCCCGCCTTCTTTTTCACGTTTTTAAACTGCTATACAGCGCGGCGGTGATTTTTAATCTCAATGACATTGTTTTTTGCCCTTGCTATCATTAGGAAAAACAATGCGGCCCGCCGCGGCAGTGCTCGTCGGAAAGAAGGGGCTTTGTGGGGATTAAAAATGAAGCGGCCTTATACCGTGCCTGGAAAAACGGGGCCGTCCATACGACATTAAATCCAAAGGGGCCTGGCGCGGCTATCATATACATATCGGTGGATGAAGAGGCGGCCGGGCAGGCTGCAGCAACAAGGATTTTTACCAGCCGGATAAAAAAAGAAAAACTAAATAGATTAAATAAAGTTTTTACATTAGTTTGCCGTCTGTTGAATTGTAAGCCTGCGGGCGGCGTATTTTTTGCCGGTGGTTCGCAATGTTGTATTTTTGCCTTTTTGTGGTATGATAACACTTGAAGTAACTTTAGCGCTAAAACGGAGATGAAACCGATGACCTTTGAGCAAATGTATAAAGACCTGCTGCGGCGTACCACGAATTCCGAGGAGGTACCGGAGCAGCTTTACGACCCTTATCATCTTGACTGCCTGCTGCATCCTGAAAAATATGCCCCTGTACTGCGCACAGAGCCCTGCGGGGAATCCTGCGAATTTGACCGCGCCTGCCAGAAAAGCTGCATGTTCGACGCCATCGCGCAGAAGGAGGACGGCAGCCTTACGATTGACCCGGACCAGTGCGTCGGCTGTGGGGCCTGTATTGACGCGTGCAGCCTTGGAAAGCTTCAGGCGAGCCGTGACATCCTCCCGGCGATGAAAGCCGTCAGGGACACAAGCGGCCCTGCCTACGCGCTTGTCGCCCCCGCCTTTCTTGGACAATTCAGCGAGGACGTCACACCCGGAAAGCTGCGCAGCGCGTTTAAGGCGCTTGGCTTTGACGGCATGATTGAGGTCGCGCTGTTTGCCGATATCCTGACGATGAAGGAAGCGCTCGAATTTGACCGCAATATTATACATCAGGACGATTACCAGCTCACGAGCTGCTGCTGCCCAATTTGGATTGCCATGATACGCAAGGTTTACCAGGAGCTGATGCCGCATGTCCCTGGCGCCGTTTCACCGATGATAGCCTGCGGGCGCGTCGTCAAAAAACTGCATCCCGACGCCCTTACGGTTTTCGTTGGGCCGTGTATCGCCAAAAAGAGCGAAGCGCGCGAGCCGGATATTGCCGACGCTGTAGATTATGTCCTGACGTTTCAGGAAATCCGCGACGTATTCGAGGCGGCGGATATTGACCTTGCGGCGCTTCCTGAAAGTGAGCGCGACCATTCTTCCCGCGCGGGGCGTATCTATGCGTATACCGGCGGTGTGAGCGAGGCGGTGCGCCGGACAGTGGAGCAACTGAGCCCGGACCGCAAAATTGGAGTACGGACAGAACAGGCGGACGGCGTACCGGCCTGCCGCAAAATGATAGAGAAGCTGAAGGCGGGAGAGACGGACGCGAACTTTTTTGAAGGCATGGGCTGCGTCGGCGGCTGTGTCGGCGGACCGCGCGCCATTATAGACAGGGAAGAGGGGCGCAGGCATGTAGCCGCTTACGGGGATGAAGCCGCATATGCAACGCCGCTTGAAAACCCGTATGTGATGGAACTTTTGCACCGGCTGGGCTTTGATACTGTTTCCGAGCTGCTGCGCTACAGCGATATTTTTACCCGCCGGTTTTAATTGACCGAAAAAAACTCTTTGCCGGTTTCATAAACAGCGTTTTCGCATAGGATAACATGGAGGTGTAAGTCAATGGATTTAAAAAACGGTAACATCACAGTGCGTGAAATCCTGGGAAACCCGCAGGCAAAGGCGCTGCTTGAGCGTGAGCTGCCGCAGGTTATGTGCTCCCCGCTTTTAGCAATGGCGTCTTCCATGAAGCTCAATCAGGTTTTGTCCTTTGCGGGAGGAAAAATTCCTCCTCAGAAGCTCGAGGAGCTGCTCGAACAATTAAAAAAGATTTAATTAAAACTGCGTATGAACGATATTTTGCCTATGTACAACAGGGATAATAAACCTCTGTCTTGGACAGCCGGAACAGGTTTCCGGCTGTTTTTTGATGTCTGGAAAAGTTTTAAAATAAGGCTTGACAGTTCTATCTGTAATATTTATAATTACAGATAGAACCGAAAATTCAGCGCTCACCATGCCCCATAAAAATTTTTGAAAGGCGGACTATTTGAGAAAATAAAAACCGTGAAAAAAACGGCGGGAGCCCTTGCTCTTTGCGGAGTGCTTGGTTTCCCAACGCTGCGGTATCACCTGTATGCTGCCTACGGTAATGGATTTGGTTTTTTACGCGGGTCTTGCCGCCTTTTTGCTTGCCCTGCTGACGGTATGCCTCTTGCTTCTGCGGAAAATAGAACGGACTTGCCATCTAATTAAAGAGCAGATTCGAAATTTAAAACAATGTACAAATACGTATAAAAAACAATAAAGATGAATCAAAGGAGAAAGAATGATGAAACGTAATGGATTGTTGATTTTACTTTGCGGCATGCTGGTATTCCTCGCCGCTTGTTCTCCCGAGGCCGGAGTACCTGCTTCGACGAGCACTTACCAAAGAGAAACCGCGGCGGCGACCTCCGCTGTTGAGCCGGAAGTCTATACGAAAATAACGGCGGAGCACGCAAAAGCGATAATGGACAAGGGCGGCGGTGTAACAGTCGTCGATGTCAGGACAGAAGAAGAATACCGGGAAGGGCATATCAAAAATGCCATCCTTGTATCGAACGAAACCCTCAACAGCGGCAAGCGTCCGGAAAACCTGCCGGATTTAGACGCCATACTGCTTGTCTACTGCCGTACGGGCGTCAGGAGCAGAGAGGCGTCTCAGAAGCTCGAGGAGCTTGGGTACAAGCATATATACGATTTTGGGGGAATCACCGACTGGCCGTATGATACGGTAACCGGGGAGGAATGACGCATGACCAGTGAATTTGGAATTGCGGTCCATGCGCTTGTTTACCTCAACCACAAAGCAAGGACGCTTTCCAGCGAGGAGCTGGCGGAGAATATCTGTACCAATCCGGCGCGTGTACGCAAAATTATGGCGCTGCTGAAAAGGGCGGGGCTGATTGAGACAAAGGAAGGAGCGGAGGGCGGCTACCTTTTCTGCCGGAAAGCGAAAGAAGTAACCCTAAGCGAGGTAGGAAAGGCGCTCGGTACGGCGTATGTTTCCGTATCCTGGAAAAGCGGGAACGAGAAAAAGGACTGCTATATCGCGTCGGGCATGGCGGGAATCATGGATGGTATTTACGCGCAGCTCAATCAGCTTTGCGGAAAACATTTAGAAGGCGTTACCATTGAGGACATCGACGGCAAAATATTTTCCGGTCGAGGAAATAGCAGAAGGGTATAAGCATGCATTCGATTCAAGCAGCCCCTGCACGGTTCTTCGGGAAAATATATACCTCAAATGAGGAATAAGGCGAAACGGTTTGTTTTAATCCATTGCGTGATATACGTATTGAGACAAAAAAATGGGACTCTGCCAAAACAGAGCCCCATTATTTATAGCGATTTTATCGTCAGGACTGGGTACGGAGATGGCCGTCGCCGGCTTCTGTGCGGTCGCGGAACAAAAGCGAGATGCACCAGATTGCCGCAAGTCCTACAAGCGTGTAGATAATTCTGCTTACGATACTGGTCTGTCCGCCGCAAATCCATGCGACGAGGTCGAACTGGAAGATGCCGATAGCGCCCCAGTTGATACCGCCGATAATTGCCAGGGTAAGACAAATTTTGTCGAGCATGTTTTTTTCCTCCTTTTCCTTTTGGGATTATCATTCCCATAGGAAAAAGAATTATGCGGTTAAAACGGCCAAGCCCAAAACAATGGCTGCAGCGCCGATTACGATTGCGATGATTCCAATGATTTTCACGATTTTAATCGTCTTTTGAATTTTATATTTTTGCAGCATATCAGGCGTGCCGAAGGGAAAGAAAAAATATAAAAGCCCCAGGAAAATCAGGGCGGTTCCCGCAATGTACGCGCCGACCTGCGCCTGGAACAGCGTCCAGAACAGCCCGACGGTAAGCGCAAGCAGGCCGGTAAAATTAATAAACGAAAACAATTTTCTTTTATTCCTGGTCAAACGGTAATATTTACCCGCTTGCTCTTCGCAGCGTTTGCCGCAGTATTGCTCGTAATATGAAATTTCCTTGGCACAATATTCACAGTGCTTCATTTTTATCATTCCTTAAAATCCGGCGTTTATCATTTATTATATTCTGTTTGCGGGCAATGTCAACCTTAAGGAACGAACGGTTTATTTAAAAAGAATAAAATAGTGAGATATAGCCCTGCTGCTTGCAGTCCCCACTGATATATCATAAGAAAAGTAAAAACTGCTTTTTTAGACGCTATTTTCCTTTGCCTGCGCAGCTTTTTATAGCCGGCAATCGTTACTACGTTATTTGCGAATAGAATAAAGTTGATGTAAATAATCGACAGTGGTGAACGCACATCCGTACTGAAATGAAACCGATATAAGAAGAATACCGCCGCGATTAGGGCAAAGGCCAGCGTGCTGAAAATCAGCGCAATCAAAATCCATTCACGGAAGCTGCAGGGAAGAAACGGCCTGCCCCGATTGCCTGTCCTGCGCGGCCGCCTGTTTCGATTGCTTTTCATGGTAAATCCCCCCTATACACGATTATAGCAAAAAACATGCTGTTTTAAAAGCAGGAAGAAACGGGGACATTTGCCGCTCTTTTTGCAGCGTATATAAAAAAGTGAATTTGGAAAGGAGAAAATGATGTGTGGCTTTTCTTTGCAATCGCTTCCGCGTTTTTTGCCGGTATAACGGCAATCCTTGCGAAAATAGGCGTTAAGAAAACCGATTCAACCGTAGCGACAGCGATTAGGACAGTCGTCATCCTCCTGTTTTCCTGGCTTCTAGTTTTTCTTACGGGTGCGCAGGCATCGCTTGCGTTAGTCGATGGAAAAACGCTTCTGTTTTTAATCTTATCGGGCCTATCCACCGGCGCTTCCTGGCTGTTCTATTTTAAGGCGCTCGTAAACGGAGACGTCAACAAGGTGGCGCCTATCGATAAATCGAGCACGATTCTGACGATTTTGCTGGCCTTTTTGCTGCTTGGGGAACCGATTACCCTTGGAAAAGGCGCGGGAATAATCGTCATGGGCCTCGGCACCTGGCTGATGCTCGAACGGCGCGGCGGAGAAAAAAGGGAAAAGGGGAAGAGCTGGCTTTTATATGCCGTGCTTTCCGCGGTCTTTGCAAGCCTGACCGCAATCCTGGGAAAGGTCGGAATTACGCATATCGATTCTAACCTCGGAACGGCAATCCGTACGATAGTGGTTCTGTTTATGGCATGGGCAATGGTGTTCGTCACACGAAAGCAGGGGGAAATCAGGCGTATCGACCGGAAAAGCTGGCTTTTTATCTGCCTGTCCGGAGTAACGACGGGGCTTTCCTGGCTTTGCTACTACAGGGCGCTGCAGGACGGGCAGGCAAGCATTGTCGTACCAATCGATAAGCTCAGTATCGTCGTGACGGTTGCGCTTTCCTGGCTGTTCCTGAAGGAGCGGCTCACAAAAAAATCCTTTCTGGGGCTTATCCTGATTGTAGCCGGTACCTTCTGCCTGCTGATTTGATATAGCCGTATGAAGCGGTGAAAAAAGCGGAATACTAACATCAAACAAATTGCAGGGAGAGATTTATATGCAGATTACATTCCAGGGCAATCCCGTGACGTTAAAAGGTATACCGCTTAAAGCCGGAGACCAGATGCCGGAATTTAGCTTGACGGACAATTCCATGCGGCAGGTGCATAGCGGGAGTCTTAAGGGCGTCCGTGTGTTTGCGGCAGTCCCATCGCTCGACACGGGCGTATGCGACGCGGAAATTAAAAAATTCAATGAGAAAGCGGCACAGCTGCCTGGGGTTCATATATATGCCGTCAGCTGCGACCTGCCGTTCGCGCAGGCCCGCTGGTGCGGCGCTGAAGGGGTGGATAAGGTGCAGACACTGTCCGACTACAAGGACAGGAGCTTTGGGCTTGCAACCGGTACGCTGGCCGATGGGCTTATGCTGCTTACGCGCGCCGTTTTTATTGTAGACGAGGAAGGGAAGGTCCGGTATGCGGAGTATGTTCCGGAAATTACGCAGCATCCGGATTATGAGGCCGCGTATCGCGTACTGTCTGAGCTTACGGAACAATAAAGACCGGCTTGTACTTTTATTTTACCATTCAGTCATGTTCCTTTGTAATCAGGGCATACTAATTACAAAGGAGTGTTCGTATGGAAAAAGAAAAGCAAAGGAAAATCTGTCCCGCCTGTTATTTTGAAAACGACCCGCAAACGCGTTACTGCCAGGGCTGCGGAGGGTACTTTGAAACCCACATGACGCTGCGGGATATGTTCAGCGACCCGGAAACGGTCGTCGCTAATATTGGCGGAATCAACGACAGGGAAGTATCGATTATGCCGCTCGGCGGGTTTACGATTAAAGGCTTCGAGCGTAAGATGCAGGCGCAAAACGGCGTATCCTTTGACGAGACGGGCGCGCGTGTTTCGCCGCTTCGGGACGGTTCCTGGTATTGCCCGGACTGCGGCGTGCACAATACGGCTACGAGCCTTTCATGTAAGGAATGCGGAAAATATAAATAAAAGCCGCGGGTGTACATGAAGTGACCCCAAAAAGTTAGACAAATATTATGGATTAAGCAGCTGAAAGGGCA
>UQHH01000015.1 GCA_900540865.1 uncultured Oscillospiraceae bacterium | reverse complement strand
GCGCCTGTTGGTCCGGTCGGTCCAGCTATGCCCGTCGCGCCTGTTGGTCCGGTCGGTCCTGCAATGCCCGTCGCGCCTGTCGGTCCAGTCGGCCCAGCAATTCCCGTCGCGCCCGTCGGCCCAGTTGGTCCTGCAATTCCCGTTGCGCCTGTCGGCCCAGCAATTCCCGTCGCGCCTGTCGGTCCAGTGATACCCGTCGCGCCTGTTGTGCCTGTCGGCCCTGTAACACCCGTCGCGCCTGTCGGTCCGGTTGGTCCTTGTGGCCCTGCCGGGCCCGGAGAACAGCAGCCGCCGCATGAAGAAAAGCATGGTTCTTCCTCACAAATTTCACTGCATTTATAAATATGGCAGGGATACCCTGTCTTTGACCCTTTTCCTATGCAATCTTCCGGGTTTTTATATTGAAACATTTTACATTCACCTCCTTGGACGGTCCTATTCCAGTATATTCTTGGCCTTTCCAAAAGGCGAACCGCAAGAGGATATTGACTTTAATTTTCATATAGAACAGTAATAGGTTTCCTGCAAAACAGCAAGAATAATGAAAAGCTGTAAGGCCAGCTTTGGTATAATCAGATATAGTTTCATTTTGAAGGGAGGGGAACAAATGCCGGACAAAATTCTTGAAAACATTATGTCCGCTATCGAATATATTGAAGCGCATCTTACAGAAAAGCTCGATTTGGACAGTATTGCCGCCGCGAGCCACTATTCAAAATATTACCTGCACCGCACGTTTACAGGCACAGTCGGCCTCACCCTGCATGAATATGTGCAGCGGCGCAAACTGACCGAGGCCGCGAAGCTTTTGGTTTTTTCAGATAAGCCGATTCTCGACATCGCACTGATGGCGGGGTACGAAAGCCAGCAGGCTTTTACAAGTATATTTACGGCAATGTATAAGCTTTCTCCCAACAAATACAGGGAGCAGGAAAAATTTTATCCGCTGCAATTGAAATTCAGCTTGAAAGAGGGTTCCGTAATGCCCACCGGCATAGTGGACAGGGAGGAGATCTTTTTTGCAAAAAAAGAAGATATTCCTTGCTGGATGGAGCTTGTCCGCCTTGTAATCGACGGTTTTCCGCACCTTTATGAAGACGAATATATGGAAGAGCTTAACAAGCGGATAGAGAACAGGCAGGCGCTTATGATTAAGGACGGAGAAACGGCGGCGGGCATTATGCTGTTCTCTTATGAAACAGGCAGCATCGACTTTATGGGAACGCATCCGCTGTACCGGAACAAGGGAATTCCCCGCGCGCTTCTTGACAAGGCGATGGACGAGCTGCTGGAGGACAAAGAAATCAGCATAACGACCTACAGAGAGGGCGACAAAGCCGATACAGGGCACCGCAAGGCGGTAAAAGAGCTTGGTTTTTCAGAAGCTGAGCTGCTCGTTGAATTCGGCTACCCCACACAGCGTTTCATTCTGTCAAGGGAGGGTTTTGATGACGGACAAGCTTAATACTGCCGGTAACGTGCAATTCCCTGACGAGGTGCTCCATCTTGCCGGTATCAACGAGAAGCTTCAAAACGCTTTAAACGAAGCGTCGGAAAACGTGGGGCAGATTGACAGGGAATATATGGACATGAAGCGCTATATGGCGCAAAACCGCGGGGAAATCGACCCGCACGAAATGTTCCAGAACGAGCTGTCGCTCAAGCAGATAGACCGAAGCGGCGCGTTCGCCGCAGGCGTTCATGAAAAGCTTTTAAAAATGAAGGATTCCCCTTATTTTGCCCGTATCGATTTTAAAGCGGAGGGGAAGGACGAAGCGGCAAAATACTACATCGGCCGGTTTACCTTCCTTTACGAAAGCAGGCCGCTCATTTTTGATTGGCGCGCGCCGGTGTCCAGCCTGTTTTACGACTGCGAGCCCGGCCCCGCGCAATACGACGCGCCATCCGGCAGGATTGCCGGGGAGCTTACGCGCAAACGGCAGTTTAAAATCCAAAAGGGGAAGCTGGAATACACGCTCGAAAGCGCAATAAACATTCAGGACGATATTTTGCAGCGGGAATTAAGCCATACCTCGAACGAGAAAATGAAATCCATTATCTCGACCATCCAAAAAGAGCAGAACCGGATTATCCGAAATGAAAAAACCGAGGTACTGTTAATCCAGGGCGCGGCGGGCTCCGGTAAAACCTCAATCGCCCTGCACAGGATTGCTTTTTTACTGTACCGGCTCAAGGATAAGCTCAGCGCCAGAAACGTCGCGATTTTATCGCCCAATAAGGTGTTTGGGGATTATATCTCGAACGTATTGCCGGAGCTTGGCGAGGAGCCCATCTATGAGCTTGGTTTTCAGGATATAGCTGATATTCAGCTAGAAAGGGTTATTGGTTTTGAAGCCGACAAAGAGCCGCTGGAAACGGGGGATGATAAATGGGCGGAAAGGGTGCGCTTTAAATCGACCCTGGATTTTTTGAATCAAATGGAACAGTACCTTGGGCAGATGCCAAAAAAGGTGTTTCATGCGGCGGACTGCCGTATCGGAGGGTTTGCCGCGAAAGCGGACTGGATACAACAGCGGTTTGACGCGTACCACAGGCATCCGGTCAAACGCAGGCTTAAAATGATAGCGGCAGACATACACGATAAGTTTCAATCGGACAACATTATGGATGATGAAGTGCCGAAACTGGGCGTTATCTTAAAAAGCCTTGAGCCTATGCTCCAGGTAAAATGCACGCTTGCGCTGTACCGTGACTTTTATCAAACAATAAAAAAGCCGCACATGCTCCAAATGCCTTCAAAAAACACACTGGAATGGGCGGACGTGTACCCGTTTTTGTGTTTTCACGCGGCGTTTGAGGGATTGAAAGAAAGCCGCGGCATCCGACACCTGGTAATTGATGAAATGCAGGATTATACGCCCGTACAATTTGCTGTGATAAACCTGCTGTTTCCGTGTCAAAAGACCATCCTTGGCGATTTCAGCCAGGCGCTCAACCCGAACCTGCACCATACGCTTCACGATATCAGGCAATTGTACCGGGAAGCGGAATTTGTGGAGCTCAACAAAAGCTACCGCTCTACATACGAAATCATAACGTTTGCGCAGGAGATAGGAGTGGTACATGGAATTCTGCCGATGGAGCGGCATGGAGCAGTTCCCGGAATCATTTCGTGCGGGACGGAAAGAGAGCAAATAGACCGGATAAAAAGTATCATCAAAGCGTTTGAAAAGAGCGAAAACGCTTCCCTTGGAATCCTTCTTAAAACAAACGCAATGGCGCGGGAATTTTATAACGAGCTTTCAAAAGAGCTTGTAATCCACCTGGTTTCCCCGCAGAGCACCGGCTTTGAAAACGGCGTGTCCGTCACGTCAATCCAAATGTCGAAGGGGCTGGAGTTCGACGAGGTTGTCATCCCCGATGCGGACAGCGAAACGTATCAAACGCAGCATGACCGCAGGCTTTTGTACGTCGCCTGCACAAGGGCCATGCACCGGCTGACGCTTATTTATACGGGAGAAGCGTCTCCGCTGCTGCCGCCAAATGCATAACCGGCAGTTCAGAAAAGGCAGCGTTCATTTTTTGAACGCTGCCTTTTATCAGGGCTTTATAATTTCCACAGGGATAGCAAACCATTCGCGCACCCAGTAGGTGGGCAGAAGGTACAGCGGCGTGTTCGCGGGAACGGCGCCGATTGTCTCCACACCGTTTTTTTGCGCGATGATTGCGGCGCGCAGCTCGTGGAAGCCGTCGGTCGCAATCGCCAGATTGCCGTTTAAGTTATTCTCTTTTATGATTTTCTGGGAAAAGCGGATGTTCTCGTCCGTGTCGGTCGATTTGTCCTCCATATATATACGGGAAGAATCGATTCCGCGCTGCGTCAAATAGTTGTACATGCACTGCGCTTCGCTGATACCTTCGTTCGGGCCCTGCCCGCCCGATACGATGCAGGGGACTTCGGGATTTTTACTCAGGTAATCGTATGCCGCCTCCAGACGCTTGCTGAGCATCAGGCTTGGGTTCTCCCCGTCTACCTTGCAGCCGAGCACCACGACAGTGGACTGCGGCTCCGGCGTTTTTACGATTGCCGTCACCATACTGGCGGAAACCGCGATGCCGTAAACCACGCCGATAACGACGAGCGCGTAAATTACATTTAAAACCATTTTCGTTCCCTTGTGCTCCTTGATTTTTTTCTTAAGCCGCCCTGTCCAGAAAAGGTTGTTTACCCAGATGAGATAAACCGCGCAGGCTACGATGCCGAATATATTGCCGATGTCCTTGATGTTGTGCATGGCAAGCGGCGCGATAAATAGGATTAACAATATGAGCGCCAGTATGCTGGAGACGATGCGGAATATAACGTAAGCAGTGTGTTTTTTCTCCATTTTTCCAAATCCTTCCCTCTTATGTTCCCCTTTATCTTACAGTATCCGGCAGGGAAATACAACAAAAGAGGAGAATTTTCACCACAGCGTTAGAAAGGCTCTGTTATGGCCGCCTGTTACCTGTTGATGCTGTGTGCAGCCATAATAAACCGGGTAGCAGGGCTTATCATTCTCCGGTTATCGTTATTTTAGCTGACTCCAGCTTCTTTTTTGTTTTTAAAAACCGCTGCTGATTTTTAATACCGATGCAATCCAGGGGATAATGAACCGAAAAGCCCAACGCCGCCGCATCCAGCGCAGATGCTGCGACACAAAAATTTCCGTCAATCCCTGTAACCTCAATTTCTGAAATTCCCTGTTCGCCTAGGGCCGAAAGCAGGAGCTTCCCGTCAAACATGCTTGGCCGGCCCTTTTCTATAATAAGACCGGGTACAATCATCAGCTCCGGTACAAAATCAGAAACGTAGCTGAGCTTATGTTTTTTGCCTTTGTTTTTTACATAAACAATCATCTGATTCTTTTGGGATGCTGCTGCAATTTTGTCGTTGATTCTATCGATAAGCGTATCGGGGTAGTCCCCCGGCTTCATATAGTCCTCCTGCATATCAATCACAATCAGGGCGGTTTTATTTGTCAAAGGAATTTCTCCTTTCTATTAAATTCCCCGGTACAAATGTACCGGGGAATTTGGTATTTCAGTAAATATCAATATTTATCTCTCTCGATGTAGCTCGTGTGGAGAATCTCATGCGCCTTATGGCTGCCGGGCTTCTCTAAGAACTCATCGTAAAGCTTTTTGATAATCGGGCTTTCGTGCGACTTTCTCAGCGGGAGGTTTTTGTCCTCATCGTAGAGCGCCTTTGCGCGCTCGGCCTTCAGGTCGGTAAAGTTGCGCACACTGCCGGGCTGGATGGGCTGTCCGCCGCCGTTTACACAGCCGCCGGGGCAGCACATAATCTCGATGAAGTGGTAGTCGGCCTCGCCGTTTTTCACCTTGTCGAGCACCTTTGCCGCGTTCATCAGGCCGCTTGCAACCGCAACCTTTACATCGATGCCCGCGACATTGTAGGTGGCTTCCTTAATGCCGTCTGTTCCCCTGACCTCGGTATACTCGATGCTGTCGAGCGACTGTCCGGTCAGCGTATCGGCAGCCGTTCTGAGCGCCGCCTCCATAACGCCGCCCGTCGCGCCGAAGATAGCGGCCGCGCCGGTTGTCACGCCGAGCGCCGGGTCAAACTCGCCGTCGGGCAGGTTCTTGAACTCAATCTGCGCGGATTTAATCATCCTTGCAAGCTCCCTGGTCGTCAGCGCAATGTCTACGTCCGGTACGCCCGCGGCGTTCTGGTCGTCGCGCTTTACCTCGAATTTCTTCGCGGTGCAGGGCATGATGGAAACAACCACGATGTTCTCCGGGTCGATGTTTTCCTTCTGCGCGTAATAGGTTTTGATAATCGCGCCCGTCATCTGCTGCGGGGATTTGCAGCTTGAAAGGTTCGGGATAAATTCTGGATAGTAGGCCTCGCAGAATTTAATCCAGCCGGGGGAGCAGGAGGTAATCATCGGCAGAGTCCCGCCGTTTTGTACACGCCCGATAAATTCGTTTGCTTCTTCCATAATGGTAAGGTCCGCGCCGAAATCGGTGTCGAACACCTTATCGAAGCCGAGCATTTTAAGCGCGGATACCATTTTGCCCTTGACGTTCGTGCCGATGGGCATGTCGAAGCATTCGCCGAGCGTCGCGCGGATAGCGGGCGCCGTATGGACGACGACAAACTTCTCGGGGTCTGCAATCGCTTCAAATACTTCCTTGGTCTGGTCGCGTTCCGTAAGCGCGCCGGTCGGACATACCGCCGTGCACTGGCCGCAGGAAACGCAGGAGGTTTCCGCGAGCATTTTGTTGAACGCGCAGCCGATTTCCGTATCGAAGCCGCGGTTGTTCGCGCCGATTACGCCGACATACTGCTCCTCGCAGGCCGCGACACAGCGGCGGCAGAGGATGCACTTGTTGTTGTTTCTGACAAGGTGCAGGGAGGAATGGTCCTCTTCCTTCTGGGGGTTTAAACCCTCGTAGCGGAACACGTCCTCAACGCCGAAGTCCGTACACATCTGCTGCAGCTCGCAGGAGCCGCTGCGTGAGCAGGACAGGCATTTCTTTTCGTGGTTCGAGAGGATGAGCTCCAGCGTCGTCCTTCTGGAATCCTGTACCTTCTTCGTATTGGTGAAAACCTCGGTGCCCTCGCGCTCAAGCGGGTAAACGCAGGACGCGACAAGCGACCTTGCGCCCTTGACCTCCGCCACGCACATGCGGCAGGCGCCGATTTCGTTAATGTCCTTTAAGAAGCAGAGCGTCGGAATGTTGATTCCGGCCATTTTCGCCGCTTCCAGAATGGTTGTGCCGACAGGTACGCAGAGGGGCATACCGTTGATTTTTACATTAATATTTGCCATTGATGCCACACTCCTTCCTTAACCCTTGACGATTGCGCCGAACTTGCATTTTTCCATGCAGGCGCCGCACTTGATGCATTTGCTTGTATCGATGGTGTGTACTTCCTTGACCTTGCCGCTGATTGCGCCGGTCGGGCAGACCCTTGCGCACGCGGTACAGCCGCGGCACTTATCGGCCACGATGGAGTACTGCAAAAGCTTCTTACATACGCCCGCGGGACATTTTTTGTCCTTGACGTGCGCCACGTATTCGTCGCGGAAGAAATGGAGCGTAGAGAGCACCGGGTTCGGCGCGGTCTGGCCGAGGCCGCACAGCGCGTTTTCCTTGATGTAGTAGCACAGCTGCTCCATCTTGTCCAAATCCTCAAGCTCGCCGTTGCCGCTCGTGATTTTTTCGAGCAGCTCGAGCAGGCGCCTTGTGCCGATGCGGCACGGCGTGCATTTGCCGCAGCTTTCGTCAACCGTGAATTCCAGGAAGAATTTCGCGATGTCGACCATACAGGTTGTTTCGTCCATGACAATCAGTCCGCCGGAGCCCATCATGGAGCCGATGGCAATCAGGTTGTCGTAATCGATTGGAATGTCCATGTGCTCCGCCGGGATGCAGCCGCCGGAGGGGCCGCCCGTCTGGGCCGCCTTGAACTTCTTTCCGTCCGGAACGCCGCCGCCGATTTCTTCGACGATTTCACGCAGGGTGGTGCCCATCGGGACTTCAACCAGGCCGGTATGCTTGATTTTGCCGCCGAGCGCGAATACCTTTGTGCCCTTGGATTTTTCCGTGCCGACGGAATTAAACCATTCCGCGCCGTTTAAGATAATCTGGCAGATGTTCGCGTAGGTTTCCACGTTGTTTAAGATAGTCGGCTTGCCGAACAGGCCCTTGACCGCCGGGAACGGGGGACGGGGGCGCGGCTCGCCGCGGTTGCCTTCGATAGAGGTCAGAAGCGCCGTTTCCTCGCCGCAGACGAACGCGCCCGCGCCGAGACGGAGCTGGAGATCGAAGTCAAAGCCCGTATCAAAAATGTTTTTGCCGAGCAGGCCGTATTCGTGCGCCTGGTCGATTGCAATCTGCAAGCGCTTGACCGCGATGGGGTATTCCGCACGGACATAAATATAACCCTGGTTCGCGCCGATTGCATAGCCGGCAATCGCCATGGCCTCAATCAGGGAGTGCGGGTCGCCCTCCAGTACGGAGCGGTCCATAAACGCGCCGGGGTCGCCTTCGTCGGCGTTACAGCAGACGTATTTCTGGTCCGCCTGGTTCGCGGCGGCAAACGACCATTTCATTCCGGTGGAGAAGCCGCCGCCGCCCCTGCCGCGCAGGCCGGAGGCCTTGATTTCGTCGATAACCTGCTGCGGCGTCATTTCCGTCAGCACCTTGCCGAGCGCCGCGTAGCCGTCCATCGCGATATATTCGTCGATAATTTCGGGGTTGATAACGCCGCAGTTGCGCAGCGCGATTCTTCTCTGCTTTGCATAGAACGGGGTCTGGTTCAGGGACTTGATAGTGTCCTCGTCGACCGTCTCCTGATAAAGCAGGCGGGTGACGATACGGCCCTTTAAGAGGTGCTCCTCTACGATTTCGGGAATATCCTCCACCTTGACCATGCTGTAAAAGCTGCCTTCGGGATAAACGACCATAATCGGGCCCAGAGCGCAAAGGCCGAAGCATCCGGTGCGGATGACGTTGACCTCTTTTTCCAGCCCCTTCGCCTTGATTTCCTTTTCCAGGGCTTCGATAATCTTTTCACTGTTCGAGGAGGTACATCCGGTACCGCCGCATACCAGCACATTGGAACGATACATTTAGTTTCCTCCTTTATGAGTTCGCGCCGATTGTAAATTCGGACACGACATTCTTATTGACAAGATGGTCGTTGACGACCCGTACGGCTTTTTCCGCCGACATTTTTACATATGTAACCTTGTCCTCGCCGGGAACCTCGATTTCCACGACCGGCTCAAACTGGCAGATACCGATGCAGCCCGTCTGCGTGACGGTCACGTTAGTTAGCCCGCGCTTTGCGATTTCTTCCACAAACGCGTTGAGCACCGGGCGCGCGCCCGCCGCAATGCCGCAGGTTGCCATGCCGACGAGCACGCGGATGGCGTCCGGGTTTTCTTCTCTCATATTGAGCTGGGTTTTCGCTTTATCTCTGATTGCCTGTAATTCAGCCAATGACTTCATCTGGTGAAGCACCTCCATAAATGATTTCTGTCTGTTCGCTTAAAAAGCCGTTTATCCACTGCATAACATCCTGGGAGTCGAGCGGGACGTCCCCCAAAATTTCGCGCAGCTGGCGCGTGTCGAGCGTAAGCGCGTTGCCGTCCACGCTGTGGACAAAGCAAAAGTCGATATTCGGGTTGCAGCGGATGAGCAGGCTTACCGTCGAGTTGATATCCCCCAAGGGGGTCATATCGACATGCGACGGGACAAACCGCGCCGTAACCGTTGTACCGGCTCCCACCCTTGATTCAATCGTAAGGCCGCCGCCCGTCTGCTGCGCCGCCATTTTAAACAGCGGAACGCCCAGGCCGACCTTTCGCGTGGTGCGCGTCGTGAAAAACGGGTCTATCACATGGTCTATCTGCTCCTGCGTCATACCCTTGCCGTTGTCTTTTATGACGATGACAAGGCTGTCCGCTTTTTTGTCCTCCGTAACGGTAATTTCAATGAGCGTTGCGTCCGCCCGGACGGAGTTCTGGACAATATCCATGACGTTCAAAGACAATTCCCGCATATCAGTCCTGATATTTTGCGAGAATACCGTCCATATCCTCCGGCTCAAGACGGCCGTAAACCTCGTCGTTGATTGTCAAAACCGGGGCAAGCCCGCAGGCGCCGATGCAGCGGCACGCCGTCAGCGAGAACTTGCCGTCCTCGGTACATTCCTCCGGCTCAATTCCAATAATTTCGGAAATTCTTTCGATAATTTTGCCCGCGCCCTTTACGTAGCACGCGGTGCCAAGACATACAGAGATGTTGTTCTGGCCCTTCGGCGTCAGCGAAAACTGGGAATAGAAGGTAGAAACGCCGTACACTTCCTCAAGCGGAACGCCAAGGCCCTGTGCGATAATCGTCTGGACCTCAATCGGCAGATAACCGTAAACCTCCTGCGCCTCCTGCAATACCGGCATGATGGCGCCGGGGTCGTTTTTGTGTTTTTCGATAATCTCTCTCAGCGAAGCCTCCTGTTCAGGCGTACCCTTGAACGGGATTGTGCTGATTTTCTTTAGCATATTGCTTCCTCCCTGCGGTAAAATTGACCATAGCTTTATGATTCGAGCGCATACAGCCATAATGGTTTAATGATACTATAATTCTTCAAAAAAGTCCAGTTTTTCTGCTACAAAATCCCGAAATTTAGCGAAAAAACGCTGGTAATTTCTAGGCGTGTGGATTATGGGCCGAATATTATAACCATATGAATAAAAAGCCCGCTTTAAAACCGCCGCGGGGCGATTTTAAAGCGGGTGGACAAATTGTTCTAATTTGACCGGATTCATCCGGTTCCCATTACTATTTGTGTGCAGGATTTGCGCGGCATGCGCAACACTGAAAGGCTTGCTTTAAAGCTCTGGAATTTCCTTAGCGAGGTACCTTTGAATCATGATGGCGTCGTTTACCGTAATGCTTCCGCTGCCGTCGACGTCAGCCGCCGCGCGCTGCAGGGGGTCTAAGGTAATCATCTTGGCAAGGAATTTCTGAATCATCAGCACGTCGTCGATGGTGACCTTTCCGTCGCCGTTTACATCGCCCGGCAGATAGGAAAGGTCCGGGGTCCTGACGGACCTGCCCTCGTGGAAGCCGTCAACCGGCAGGGTATAGGAAGGGTCGAGATTATCGCCCTTTACGTGAGCGATTACATAGTAGAAATAGTCTGTATCGAGCCGTGCCGTTTCGTCCCTGTAGACGCGGCGGTCTGCCTTTGCCGTTCCAAGGTAAACGGCCTCTGCCGCGTCAGGCTTACCGTCCTTTATAGGCGCGCGGTGCACCGTATAGGATTCGGCGCCCTTTGTTTCGCTCCATTCGACCTCGACGGTTCCCGTCTTATCGTCTGCCTGCGCCTTTGTGACCTTTGGGGCCTCCAGCGTGTCCTTGAAGGAGCTGAGCATATAAATCAAATCCATGTCGGTGTCGCCCGTCGAGCCGGTGGCGCCGGGAACAGAGCCGTCTGAGCGGTACTGCCAGATGTCGGGGATAATGCCCGTGTCGTTAATCGTCACATGGGTATTGAAATCGGGCGTGTCGGGCCAAAGGGCGTACCAAAGGCCGACGCCGTCCTGCTGCAGCCGTTCAAGCTCCATATTGGCGAATATACTGGAGTTTCCGTACACCATTGTGTCGAAGCCTTCCTTTTTCAGCTCGTTGCAGAAGGCAAGCGCAATGTCCGTGAGCTGTGAAGCGGGCATGGTGTACATGTCGGGCTCTTCTAAATCGTAGGCCACGGGCAGCGCTATCTTGTCGGGCAGGTCGGGGATATATTCTTTTACCTCACGCATGAAATAGGCGGCTTCGGCCTTCGCGTCGTCCGTATTTTCCGCGTAGCTGTAGAAGTAAACGCCGAACGGGATATTGTTTTCCACCGCGCCCTTGACGTTTTCAACAAAGCGGCTGTCGTTCTGGTTGGGGAAATCCTCCCAGCCGTAGCCCGCGCGAATCATGACAAAATCGATGCCCTGCTCCTTTACAAGCTTCCAGTCGACGGGGCCGCCTTCCTCCCCGCCGGTGTAATCGCCGTTAAAGGAAGATACGTCGATTCCCGTGTAAAAGCCGCAGGTAACGATACAGCTTGCCTCCTCACCGGAGGATAGGGAAGCGGTAATGGTGGCTTCGCCCATTTTTTTTGCGGTGACAAGGCCGCCTTCGTCCACCTGCGCGATGGAATCGTCAGACGAGCTCCAGCTTACGCCGTCCTTTACAGACGCGCTGAGCTGCAGCTTTGCGCCGAGCTGAACGGCGGCGCGCTCCTTGTCGAGCGTAAGGCCTTCTTCAGCGGATACCGGGAAAACGGCAATGCCCGCTACCAGAAGCACAGAGAGAAAAATGCTTAATATTCTTGGTATGTGTTTCAATTGATGTCCTCCTGTTGTTTGAATTTCAGGCGGATGCCTGTCTGGGAAAAAAGCTCCCTTACATTCTATGCGGACAAGAAGGTATTTGTCCGTTTGGTGAAAAAAGCTCTCTGAAATTATAAATCATCAGAGAGCTATACTTTCGTTTTAAAGCATTGGATGTGCTTTTGCAGCGGTTAAGGTTCGCCGGTCAAAACAGCGCCGCCTGTTCTTTCTGTTCAGATAAAAGAACCCCTTTGAACGGGTACGGCTGAGGAGCGGCGTCTCTTTCAGCGGCGCCATTTTGTCGTCTTATCCCTGAGCGCCTGTATGAGGCACTGCGCGGAAAGCTCTGGCAGCTCGAGAAAGGAGGACGCCTCCTGCATGTTTTCGAGATAATGCGCGTCGCTGTCCTTGAGCAGAATCATTTCAGAAAGGACGGGATGCTGTTTCTTCAGCGCGGCGGTGTCGCCGCCCGCGGTAATTTCCACCGCGGCAAACTGCTCCTCCGGCGGGATTTCGCCCAGCACGGAAAGGACGCTGTAGCTGTCGCGGTCGATATGCGCGGGAAAACAGGTTCCGCCGAAGCCTGCGACAAATTGGGAAAGCCCGTAAAGCGGAATGTCCGCCGCCGTAATCAGCAGCTTTTCCTCAATACCCGCCGGTTCGTCGTTTTCGTCGAGCAAAAGCTGCTGCCCGTAGATGTCCGGCCTGTTTTTAATATCCATCAGGTGCGGATAGACCGCCTCGTCGAAAGAAAGCGCGCTTTGCAGGGTGGGGAACAGGCATACGACGTGGATTTCCTCCGCCGTGCACAGCTCCATCCCCGGTACGACGCACACGCCCTGCTTTCTGCCCGCTTCAATTGCTGCGCGGCAGTTCTTACAGGTGTTATGGTCGGTCAGCGCGATGATTTGAAGCCCGCAGAGCTTTGCCATGCCCGCGATATTGTTCGGCGTCATATCTTGGTCGCCGCAGGGAGAAAGGCAGGAATGCAGGTGTAAATCGTAGAAAGCCTTCATGTCTGCTCCGCTTTGAGCAGCTCATAAATTTTAACGGCGGTGTCGTAGCTGTTTTCCTCCGTTACCAGGACGGGGACGTCCTGCTCGTCGGCCTTTTCCTTTGCTTCCAAATCGAGCGGCGCGTTTTCCGTCAGGATAATGCACGCGGTATCGGCGAGCGTTGCGACGGCGATGGCGTTTATGTTCCCCATTACAGTGAGCCACGCGTCGTCCTCATGCGCGCGTCCCATCACCCAGCTTAGAAGGTCGCCGATATAGCAGCCGCGCACCTGCCGGTTTGCGCCGTCCTTACCCGCGTAAATTTTTATATCCAGCTTTTCTGCCAGTTGTTCAACAGTCATTTTGAAAACCTCCAGTGTAAAAAGGAATCAAAAAATTATTAGTCTGAGCTCATGGGAGGCGTATAGCCGCCCATCAGGGAAAGGGTATCCGCGACGTTTTTGACCTTTTCCCTTAAAACGAAGATGCAATCCGTCTCCTTCGCAAGCCCCTTGACCACGTCCTCCGCCATTGCGCGGCACGAGGGCGCGCCGCAGCTGCCGCAGTCGAGGTTCGGCAGGTGGGAACGGATTTCGTCCATCTGCGTCATCATTTGCATGGCCTGCTCCAAATCGTCGCTCAAATTCAAGACGTTCGAGTATTCGAGCTTGTTTGTCCAGCGCATATCCTCCGGCACGCCGTCCTCGCCCTGGGGAATGAGATGGTTCTGCGAAACGGGCAAATACCGGCGCAGTTTCTGGATACGCGCCTGCGCGACATACGCGTTTTCCACATTGAGCACGCCGCCGACGCATCCGCCGGAGCAGGCGTTCAACTCCACGAATTCCAAATCGCCGATGCGCTCGTCCTCAAGCTCGTCGAGCACGCGGGTAACGTTTTCTATCCCGTCTGCCGCAAGATACTTGTCGTTGAGCGTCGCGGCGGCTTCTCCGCCGCTGGTCGCCCAGCTCACGCCGATAATGCCGGAGTTCGCGCCCACGGTTAGCTCCTCAGGCTTTAATTTATCCATCGCTTCGGTCAAGACGGGATAAACACGGCTGACGGCAATCGCGCCGTCCACCCAGGATTTGTCCCGCCCAATTGAGTTTTTAACGTCCGTTACCTTCGCGGGGCACGGCGTAATGAAGAATACGCCGATTTTCTCAATCGGAAGCCCCGTTTCTCTTGCCGCCTGTTTTTTGGCGCACATGGCCGCCACCTCCATCGGGGCGTTCAAGGGCAGGACGTTGTCGATTAAATCGGGAAAACGCAGCTTAATCAGACGTACAATCGCGGGGCAGGCTGAGCTGATGACCGGCTTTTTGAGCTTGCCGGACTGCATCAGGTGGCGTGTCGCCTCCGATACAAGCTCTGCCCCGCGTGACACCTCATACACACTGTCGAAGCCTATTTTATGTAAGCCGCTTAACACGATGTCGATATCGTCTAGGTTATTGAATTGTCCAAAAAGTGCGGGTGCGGGCAGGGCGATGGTGTATTCCCAGTTTTGAAGCTCCGAAAGCTCCGCGGACTGCGCGCGCTTAGCGTGGTGCGGGCATACCCGGATGCACTCGCCGCAGTCGATACAGCGCTCGGAAATAATCCTTGCCTTTCCGTCGCGCACCCTGATTGCCTCCGTCGGACAGCGCTTGATGCAGTTGGTGCATCCGCAGCACTTGTCTTTGTCGAGCGTAACGGAGTGATAGTATTCGGACATGGCCGAATCCCTCCCGGTTTCTGTAATCGATTGAATTATGCCTTGTTGACATGCACGGAAAGGTACATGGTGGTACCCTCGCCGATTTTGGTGTCTATCTTCATTTCATCCGCGTATTTTTTAATATTAGGCAGCCCCATGCCCGCGCCGAAGCCCAGGTTGCGTACATTGTCGGGCGCGGTGGAATAGCCCTCCTGCATTGCTTTACCCACATCGGGTATGCCGGGCCCCTGGTCTACAAGCTTCGCGTCTACGCGGTCGGGGTGGATTTCTACATAAATCTGGCCGCCGCCGGCGTGAATGACCATGTTGATTTCCGCCTCATACATGGCGATTGCCATACGCCTGATGGCGTCGGAATTGTAGCCGAGCTTCCGAAGCTTATGCTTGACCGCGCCTGAGGCCTCGCCCGCGCGGGTGAAGTCGTCGCCCGGTACGTCGAAGGTCAGGTTAATCACACTCATCGTTCTCACAGCCTCCCCGCAATCCGCCCGAATACAACAGGCCGCAGGCGGTAAACATCCGCAGGCGCGTTTTCAAAAGCGTAATGCCCCTGGCTTTGGCCAGGCCGATAATCGTCTGGTCCGGCATCTTGCCCCGGACAAAAACAATACAGACCATATCCATCATATCTGCTGTGCGCACGACCTGGGGATTTACAAGGCCGGTCAGCAAAACGGACTGGTCCTTTACAAAGGCGAGTACGTCGCTCATCATGTCGCTTCCGCACGCCGTTTTAATCTCGGCGTCCAGGTCGCCTTCAAGAATTACGTCGGCGTCTAAAATTTTGATAATATCGCTTACAATCATATCAAAAGCCTCCAGACTGGTTTATTGGACTGATATACTCCATCATAATACCACGATTCGCTGTAATTTTGCAAGATAAAACAGAATTATTTTGTGAAATTTGTAAGGAGGAACCCTACCGTCCAGCGCTTTATTGTAATGTATATTTTGTACAAGCATTTCATAGTATGTAATGCAGGGCAGCATGGCTTTTAAAAAGGGCGGGTCAAGGCGCCGCCGCATTGACAAGCGAATATGTATGTGGTATTCTTATTAAGTTAGCAACTGCTAACTTTTTTGGCGCATTTGGTTAGAAAAATCTAACTTTTTAATTGGGGGGCCTTAAGCGGATGAAGACGGTAAATGAACTGAAAATCGGGGAAAAGGCCACGGTTGTGAGCATCGGCTGCAAGGGCGCGCTGCGCAGGAGGATTATCGATATGGGCATTACGCCGGGCGCGGTCGTCATTATGCGTAAAACGGCGCCGCTGGGCGACCCGATTGAAATAAACGTGCGCGGGTACGAGCTGAGTATCCGCCGCTCAGAGGCAAAGGAAATTACAGTCGAGAAGTTAAGGTGAAGAGGGTGCACAAATGGCGCAGGCTGTAATGCAGAAAGCAGTCAAAGAGGAGAAAAAAACAATTAAAATGGCGCTTGCCGGCAACCCGAACTGCGGCAAGACGACGCTTTTCAACGAGCTGACCGGCTCAAGCCAATACGTCGGCAACTGGCCGGGCGTTACCGTGGAGAAAAAGGAAGGCAGGGTCAAATTCTCCGGCAGGGATATCAGCGTAATCGATTTGCCGGGCATCTACTCGCTTTCGCCCTATACGCCAGAGGAAATCGTCACGCGCAACTGCCTGCTGAAGGACGACCCCGACGTTATCATCGATATTGTGGACGCGACGAACATCGAGCGAAACCTCTATCTCACCACACAGATTGCGGAACTGGGAAAGCCCGTGGTCATTGCGCTCAATATGGTGGACATCCTGGAAAAGGAGGGCGACAAAATCGACTACGCCCTGCTTTCGCATGAGCTGGGGCTGCCCGTCGTGCCAATTTCCGCAAGCAAGGGAAGAGGCGTGGACGAGCTGGTGGAAAAGGCTGTGGAGCTTGCCGGACGCTACGATTTCGTACCAGTGAAAAATACATATTCCAGGCGTGTGGATGCGGTGCTGCGCGATATAGAAGAGGCGCTTGAAGAGGTAGAGCAGAGCAAGCCGGAGCACCGGCGCTGGACGGCGGTAAAGCTGTTTGAAGGCGATAAGGTCACATGGAAGCAGTACCGGTTCACCAAGCAGCAGCGCGACCACATCGAGTTCCATATCAATGAAATTGAAACAACGAAATATATCGACCGCGAAATGATTATCGCGGACGAGCGGTACAAATACATTTGCGCGGCGTGTGAAAAGGCGGTACATAGAAAGCACCCGCAGGGCTTTGTCACGCTTTCAGATAAAATCGACCGCGTAGTAACCAATAAGATTCTGGCGCTCCCGCTTTTCCTTTTGATGATGCTGTTCGTGTTCTTCATTACGTTCGGGCCGCTCGGTACCTTTTTAAAGGACGGGGCGGAGTACCTGATAACCGACGTGTTCTCGGGCTTTATAGACGGCCTGCTTACGTCGGCGGGCGCTTCCCTTTGGGCGCACAGCCTGGTGGTGGACGGCGTAATTGCGGGCGTGGGCGCTGTCGTGTCCTTCCTGCCGCAGATTATGCTGCTGTTTACGCTGTTGTCTATATTGGAGGACAGCGGCTATATGGCGCGTGCCGCCTTCATTATGGATAAGCTATTGCGTATGATTGGACTTTCCGGCAAGGCGTTCGTCCCAATGCTGATGGGCTTTGGCTGTACGGTACCCGCCGTGCTCGGTACACGCACGCTCGAAAACGAAAAGGACAAAAGGCTTACGATTATGATTACGCCGTTTATGTCCTGCAGCGCGAAAATGCCGGTCTACCTTTTGTTTATCTCCGCGTTTTTCCCAAAAATCAGCCCGCTTATCATTTTTGCGATTTACCTGCTCGGCATGGTAGTCGCCGTACTTACGGCGCTGCTCTTTAAAAATACGATATTAAAGGGTAAAAACGCGCCGTTTGTCATGGAGCTGCCTCCCTACCGCCTGCCGTCGCCCAAAAGCCTGTGGCTTCACGTATGGGAACGGCTCAAGGATTTTCTCGTCCGCGCGGGTACTGTTTTGATGGGCGCGTCTATATTGATTTGGTTTTTACAGTCATTCGACTTTTCCATGCAGATGGTTTCGGACAGCTCGCAGAGCATGCTTGCTTCCATCGGTATTGCGATTGCCCCCATTTTTACATTGTGCGGCTTCGGCAACTGGAAGGCGTCTGTTTCGCTGGTGACGGGGCTTGTAGCAAAGGAATCGGTCGTCAGCACCATGGCGGTGCTTTACGGCGGTTCTGCCGCGGCGGTTTCCGAAGCGTTTACACCGCTTTCCGCATTTTCCTTTATGGTGTTCGTTTTGCTCTATACGCCGTGCATCGCGGCGCTTTCCGCCATTCGTAAGGAAATGGGCAGCGCAAAGTGGACGGCAATCTCCATAGGCTACCAGCTCGTTGTAGCGTGGTTCGCTTCGGCATTGGTTTTTCAGCTGGGCACGCTTGCCGGACATTTATTTTAACACAGGAAAGGAGGCGGCGGTATGGCTGCCGATATTATCATAGCGGCCCTTGCCGTTTTCTTTGTGGGGCTGATGGTATATAAAACGGTAAAAAAGAAGAAAAAAAGCTGCGGCGGCTGCGCAGGCTGCCAAAGCAGCGGCTGCAGCACATGCAGGAATAAGCGCTGAGCTGTTAAAAATAGAAAGGGGCATACGGATTTTTCCGTATGCCCCTTTTTGCTTCATTGAATTTTAGCTGCTATGCGGGAATCAATTCCCACTGGTCGTTCATTGAGCTTTTATATGGATACCAGATAACCTCAGCGTTTGCGGCCAATGACGCGTTGCGTACGACAAGGCTATAAGAATAGCCCGCCATCATCAGCCGGTACGTACCATTGCTGTTTTTGTATATTCCGATGTCTGTTCCTGTACTGTTCTGGACGACAGCTTTATATACTCCATCTGTATTCTGAAAACCGATGGCACCTGGACATGCGGTGGATTTTGTTCTGAGCTTATAGTTTCCGTTTCCTGTTCTGCTGATTTCCCATTGTTGATTTTTTCCACCGTTAAATCCGTGCTGCAGCAGCCCGCCTGTTGCTTCTTTTAAGTCGAGGTAATGCCCGCTGTATTTGTTTTTTATATAATAAGTTCCCAGTGTAACGGATGATTGTCCGCCTTCTTCGAAATACCAGCGCTGATTTGCGCTTCTTTGATAGCTGTACCATCCGATTACAGCACCGCTTGCGTAGGAACCCCTATATACGTCAAGTGCTTTCCAGACGTTATTTTCATAACGAAGGATACAGTAACTGCCGTCAGAATTTCTTAAATAATAAATAGGGGTGGAAGTGCTGTTTGTAACAGCCCGGTAAAAATTCGTGTCGTATAGCGCTCCTTTATTGAGGTAATAATTATTTTTAACGCACTTGAGGCTTTGGGGACCCGCTATAAATTTTTCATTGTCACCTCCAATAAAGTTGCTTTGAATGAGGTTTTCATAGCTGGGAGCCGCCGCATCCAGATATTGCCCCGTGCCCTGGTTCCGGATAAAATAGGTGCCGCTTAATGTTTCAAACCGTTCTAGCACCCACTTTTGCCTAAGGTCGTTTTCGTTGATTGTAGCCAGGTGTGGTTGTGCTTCTTCCGCGGTCGTTATACTGACGCACCGCGTACTGCTCAGTTTTGGTATAATCCGATAGGTACCGTCGCTGTTTTTTACAAATTGATAGCTTTGTGCCCGGGCGTAAGCATCATTTTTTTGGAATAGCCCGATACGGTTGTTTTCTGTGTCCCAGGCATTATAGACATCCCAGTACTTTGCCAGATTTGAATTTGGGCTAATCGTATAATAATGGTTGCCCCGATTTGTAATTTTCCAGCTCTGTGAATTCTTCTGTTCAAAGAAGGAGGAGCTTATGCTGGCATTGTCTGTGGTGGCTTCCAGATATTTGCCTGTTGCCACATTACGGATATGGTAGCTCCCGTTTTCGACAGTAACTGATTTTATTGCCTTGTAAACATTCAAACGGCCCCCATTTTTCACTTTGCCTACAAGGCTGGGAATGACATCGACATTATCGAGCAAGGCGGCCTTAACCTGCTGCCAGCTTAAAGACGGAACAACGCTTTTAATCAGCGCCGCAGCGCCGGCTACGACAGGAGAGGAGCAGGAGGTTCCGCTTCCTGTGTAATACGCGTCAAAAATGTTTGTTGTCTGCACAGCGGAAGGCGCCGCGATTGCAACAGAATTGACGCCATAATTTGAGGATACCTTAAGGTTATCGTTGTTATCCACGTTTGCAACCGCTAATACGTTCGGGCAGAGACGGCTATATAGGGCGGGGTAGGTGTATAAAGCGTTTTCGGGCGGGTTATCTAAATCAAAGCCCAGGGGTGACGCTCCGCTGCGGGTGCCATTTCCGGCTGAAATCGTAACCAGGCCATTATAGTTTAAAAAGCTTTGCGTAATAACCGGGTCTTCTGAAGTGCTCCAGCCCAAAGAAATGTTGAAAATTTCTGCCTTATGCTGATTTAAATAATTGATTAGTTGGGAAAACTGCGCGCTACCGCTCGCCATAACCGCCATCAGGCTGACTTTTGGGGATATGCCCGACGTACCGAGCCCATTGTCTCCTACCGCGCCGATTACACCGGCGGTGATAGTCCCGTGCCCCTCGTTTTCGCTTTTGGGATAAATATCTCCGTTGGGGTCGTTGAAGTTGTAGCCGTGGTAATCTCCCATAGTGGGATTGGGATTGTCCCAGATATTTGCTGCAAGGTCCTCATGGTCATATTGGATGGCCTCGTTGTTCGCAACGACGATATCTCTGGAGCCCGTCGTAATTTCCCATGCCTGCGGAAGAGAAATGTTTTCATAGGGCTTTCTGTTATTGCTGCTTTGCAGATATGGATCGTCAGGATAATATTGTCCCTGCATTTCTATCTTGAGGTTTGGACCCGCATACAATATCTCTTTCCTTTTCTGCAATTTCTCAATCGCCCTGCGCACTTCGTCACGCCCGGATTTTTTTAATTTAATCGTGTAAATATCCTTTGCCGCTTCATTCGTACTCAGGTCAGCGTCCATCGTCTTCTTGACCTCTTGGTTTTCGACAACGGAAAAGCACCCTTTGTCAAATTTGGAGAGACGTCCGCTGTACGCTTCTTTTATGATGACGACGACCGTGTCCAAATCAAATTCGCCGTCCTTCAAGGAAGAAATGTCTATGCTGTCAAAGATTATTTCCTGCTTGTCTTCCTGAGCGCCCGCGGAGAGTAAGGGGTGATATACCGAAAAAGACAGTAAAAAAACTGCTACTAGAATAATCGATAGAATTTTTTTGATGTTTTTCATGTTGAATCCTCCTCTGTCACGTTTTTGCTTTACTAATTGATTCCACAAAACTTCAATTGCATGCGTTATAGCAACCGTATGTTTTATGGAAAAGCCGCTGATAAAAGTTATAAATATCATATCAAACCTTTATTAAATCATTTCAACACCTGCCTTTCTTTAATTTTATCATAACATAATGCATGAATAGCTTAATGTTTTTGTGTAAAAAAGCAATTTAATTGATTTTGAATGTTTTTGATTTATTTTGAAAGAAATCGCTTGACTTTGACCGAAAATGATGATATGATACAATCAACAAGGAGGAAACGCCCATGTTATCGGAAGAAAGGTTTGCTGAAATTTTAAACATCCTGCAGGAAAAAAAGGCGGTTACCGTCGCGGAGCTGACTGAGCTGCTCGATACCTCCGAATCGACCATCCGGCGCGACCTGAACGCCCTGCACGAAATGGGAAAGCTCAAAAAGGTGCACGGCGGCGCGACGCTGCTCGACCGGAGTTTTGCGGCGCTTGAGGAGGACGTTTCCACGAAATCGAGGCTTTATGTGGAGCAGAAGGAACGGATTGCCAGGTACGCGGCTTCCACCGTCAACGACGAGGACTTTGTTTTTATTGATGCCGGGACAACAACCGAAAAAATGATTGAGTTTTTGCCGAACACCCGCGCGACCTTTGTTACAAACGGTATCGTCCACGCGAAAAAGCTGATTTCCCGCGGCCTGCGCGCCTTTATTATCGGCGGGCAGCTAAAGCTTTCGACAGAGGCGGTCATCGGCGCACAGGCGGTAAATAACTTGAAAAAATATAATTTTACAAAATGCTTTATGGGAACAAACGGTATTTCTATTGAATCCGGCTACAGTACGCCGGATATTGAGGAAGCACTCATCAAAACGGAAGCGATGGGAAGAAGCTTTGTTTCCTATGTGCTTGCGGACAGCAGTAAATTCGGATTGGTGTCTTCTGTTACCTATGCCGATTTATCACAGGCGTGTATAGTTACGGACAGCGTTCCCGATACTAAATACCATGACATTGCGGTGATAAAGGAGGTGTAAAAGTTGATTTATACGGTAACGTTCAACCCGGCGCTCGATTACATTGTCCATATGGATTCGTTCCTGCCGGGCGAGGTGAACAGGACCACGCGGGAAGAAATTTATTACGGCGGCAAGGGAATCAACGTTTCCACTATCCTGACGAGCCTCGGTGTAGAAAACAAAGCGCTCGGCTTTATCGCGGGGTTTACGGGAGAAGCGATTGAACGGGGCGTAAGCGGGCTTGGAATCCAGACCGATTTTATCAGGCTGCCCGCCGGCTTTTCAAGAATCAACGTTAAAATCAAATCGGGCGTTGAAACGGAAATCAACGGGCAGGGTCCGGAAATCGGCAGGGAAGGCATCGACGCGCTTTTTGAAAAGCTCAGCCGCTTGGAAAAAGGCGATATACTCGTGCTTGCGGGGAGTATCCCGAAAACGCTTCCTGAGGACATTTACGAGAAAATACTGAAGCGCCTGCAGGACAGAGAGGTTCTGTTCGTGGTGGACGCGACAAAGGATTTGCTTTTAAATGTGCTCAAGTACAAACCGTTTTTAATTAAGCCCAACAATAAAGAGCTTGGGGAGATGTTTGGAAAAAGGCTTGAAAGCGATGAGGAAATTATTCTCTATGCTAATAAACTCAGGGAGCTGGGGGCACGCAACGTGCTTGTATCCATGGCGGGCGCCGGTGCAATCCTCGTAACGGAGCGGGGCGGCTGCCACAAGATGGGCGTTCCAAACGGAAAGGTGATAAATTCCGTCGGCGCGGGTGATTCCATGGTCGCGGGCTTCCTGGCGGGCTATTTGGAAAGCGGGGACTTTGAAACGGCCCTGAAAACGGGAACAGCCGCGGGAAGCGCTACGGCGTTTTCGCCTGGGTTAGCGTCAAAAGAAGAAATTATAAACGTATATAAAACATTGTAAAGGAGAGGAAAAACCGATGCGTATTACAGATTTACTGCAAAAAGAAGCAATTGTTCTGAATGCAAAGGTAAGCTCAAAACGTGAGACAATCGATTTGCTCGTAGCTTTACATGAGAAGGCCGGCAACATCAAGGACACGGAAAAGTACAGGCAGGGCATTCTCGACAGGGAGGCTGGCGGCACCACGGCAATCGGAGACGGCATTGCAATCCCGCACGCAAAGAGCGAAGCGGTCAGGCGGCCGGGCCTTGCCGCAATTACCGTGCCGGGCGGCGTGGATTACGAATCGATGGACGGCAAGCCGTCGAACCTGGTGTTTATGATTGCGGCGCCGCCAGACGGCGATTTACATCTTGAGGTTTTATCACGCCTGACCATTCTGCTGATGGACGAGGGCTTCAGGAAGAATTTGCTTTCGGCGAAGTCGAAGGAAGCGTTCCTTTCCGTCATCGATAAAAAAGAAACGGAAAAATTCGGGGAAGAGGCAAAAGCGCAGCCCGCCCCTGTGAAGAGCGGCTACAGGGTGCTCGCGGTGACGGCATGCCCTACAGGGATTGCGCATACCTATATGGCGGCGGAGGCGCTCGAACAAAAGGCGCAGGAGCTGGGCGTTACACTAAAGGCGGAAACGGACGGCTCCGGCGGCGCGAAAAATATCCTGACTGCTAAGGAAATCAACGAATGCGACGGTATTATCATCGCGGCTGACAAAAATGTGGAAATGGCCCGCTTCAACGGCAAAAGAGTTTTGAAAACAAAGGTCGCGGACGGTATCCACAAGCCGGAAGAACTCATTAAGCGTATCATCGACGGAGACGTTCCCGTTTATCACGCGGCAGGCGGAAAGGAAGAGGCGTCCTCCAAGGAGGAAAAAGAGGGCTTTGGCCATACCGTTTACAAACATCTGATGAACGGCGTTTCCCATATGCTCCCGTTTGTTATCGGCGGCGGTATTCTGATTGCGGTCGCGTTTTTAATCGATACAATTATGGGCGCCCCCGCAGGAGCGAATTTCGGTTCCACCACTCCGGTTGCGGCTTTCTTTAAATCGATAGGCGGCTATGCGTTCAATTTCATGCTGCCGATTCTTGCGGGCTATATCGCCATGAGTATCGCAGACAGGCCGGGGCTTCTCGTCGGCTTTGTCGGCGGTTCGCTTGCCGCGCTCGGCTCCACCTTCATGGCGCCCGGCGGCGACATTCCGTCCGGCTTTCTCGGCGCGCTTTTCGCGGGCTTTGTCGGCGGCTACCTGATGCTCGGCCTGCGTAAGCTATGCGACCACCTTCCAAAAGCGCTCGAGGGCATCAAGCCGGTTCTGATTTACCCGGTTTTGGGGCTTTTGATTATCGCCGTGGTCATGTGCGCGGTCAACCCGATTATGGGCTGGATTAACACGGGGCTCAATAACCTGCTTGCATCCTTGAGCGGCGGCAGTAAAATCCTGCTCGGCTGTATTCTCGGCGGCATGATGGCAATCGATATGGGCGGACCCTTCAACAAGGCGGCCTACCTGTTCGGCACCGGCTCGCTTACACAGGCGGCGGCGCTCATCGGCCAGGCGGACGCCGCGTCGCAGGCAACCATCAACAGCTCCTACGAAATCATGGCTGCCGTTATGATTGGCGGCATGATTCCCCCGCTTGCCATAGCGCTTGCGACCACGTTCTTTAAGAACAGATTTTCAGAAAACGAGCGCAAATCGGGCGTCGTCAACTATATTATGGGCCTTTGCTTTATTACGGAGGGCGCAATTCCTTACGCCGCGTCCGACCCGCTTCGCGTCATTCCCGCGTGCATTGTCGGCTCCGCTGTCGCGGGCGGCATGTCGATGGCGTTCGGCTGTACGCTGATGGCCCCGCACGGCGGAATTTTCGTCCTGCCGGTTATGGGTAATATCGGATGGTATGCGGTCTCAATCCTTGTGGGCGCGGTCGTCGGCATGTTTATGCTGGCTATCTTGAAAAAACCAAAATACACAGTAGAAAAAAAGCAGAAAAAGGCAAATTAACCACTTTAATATAATTTAAAACCAAAGGAGTCTTTATTATGGTATCGAAAAAAATTACGCTGACGAACGGTTCCGGCTTCCACATGCGCCCGGCGGGCGTATTCGCGAACGCGATGGGCAAGTTCCAAAGCGACGTCTGGATTCACCACAATGGAAATAAGGTCAACGGAAAAAGCCTGATGAACATTATCGCGGCATGCATCAAATGCGGCAGCGAGGTGGAAATCGAATGCAGCGGCGCGGACGAACAGCAGGCGCTCGACGAGGCCGTGAAGCTGATTGAATCGGGGCTCGGCGAATAAACGGGCAGGTAAAGAGGTGAGCGTTATGTTAAAGGGGATTGGCGCGTCCCCCGGAATCGGCATTGGCCGGGTGTTTTTAATCCGGGAGCATAATTTAAGCTACACGCCAAGGCAGGTAAACGACGTACAGGCGGAGCTTTTACGCCTGCGCGAAGCAATTGAAAGCTTTTGTTCCGCTACGAAGGCAAAGGCTGACAAAATTGAACGAAACGTCGGTGAGAAAGAGGCGGAAATCCTAAGAGGGCATGTACTGATGATACAGGACCCGTACATGACCGGCGAAATTGAAAAGCTCATCGAAGGCGGACAGTGCGCCGAAAGCGCGCTGGAAACCATCTGCGATATGTTCATCAATGTATTTTCCTCAGCAGAGGACGACCTTACAAACCAGCGCGCCGCAGACGTGCGGGACATCAAAGACGGAATCCTGCGTATTTTGCTTGAAATTGAGGAAACCGATATTTCCGACGCGCCGCCGAACACCGTGCTCGTTACAAAGGAGCTTACGCCCTCCATGACGGCTGGCATCCGTAAGGAAAACGTCGTCGGCATCGTTACAGAAATGGGCTCCAAAACATCGCATTCCGCAATCCTTGCCCGCGCGCTTGAAATCCCGGCGGTGCTCAGCGTGGAAAACGCGGTGCGGGCGCTTGCCGACAAGCAGGCGGTCATTATCGACGGAGGCGAAGGGGGAGTTATCCCCGACCCGGAAATCGAGCAGGTAACGGAATATACAAGGCTGCGCGACGAGTTTATCAAGGAGCGCAAAGCGCTCGGCAGGTTTATCGGCAGGGACACCAAAACGGCGGACGGCAGGCGCTTTGAGCTCGCGGCGAACATCGGCAGTTCCGAGGACGCGCAGAAGGCGCTCGACTGTGACGCGGAAGGCGTAGGGCTGTTCCGTACGGAATTTTTATTCATGGATAAGGCTTCCCTTCCAAGCGAGGAGGAGCAGTTCGAGGCATACAAAAAGGCCGCGCTTATCATGAAGGACAGGCCGGTTATTATCCGGACGCTCGACATCGGCGGCGACAAGGAAATCCCGTACCTCGGCCTGCAAAAGGAGGAAAACCCGTTTTTAGGCTTCCGCGCCGTGCGTTTCTGCCTGAAAAGGCCGGACATATTTAAACCGCAGCTGCGCGCCCTGCTGCGCGCGAGCGCCTTTGGCGACGTGAGGATTATGATTCCGCTCGTCACCTGTGTGGAAGAGGTCACAGCGGTCAAAGCGCTTGTAAAAGAGTGCATGGAAGAGCTGGACTCAGAGCAGAAAAAATATGACCCCGGCATTAAAACAGGCGTGATGATGGAAACCACCGCCTCAAGCATTATCGCGGATTTACTTGCAAAGGAAGCGGATTTCTTCAGCATCGGCACAAACGACTTGACGCAATATACCATGTGTGTAGACAGGGGAAACGCAAGCGTTTCTTACCTCTATTCCCATTATAATCCCGCGGTGCTCCGTTCAATAAGAAGAATAATCGAATGCGGCAAGCAGGAGGGAATACCGGTCGGCATGTGCGGCGAGGCGGCAGCGGACGCGCTGCTCATACCGCTGCTGATTTCCTTTGGGCTGGATGAATTCAGCGTCAGCCCAACGGCTGTCCTGTCCACAAGAAAAACAATTTCCCTGTGGAGCAAAAAGGAAGCCGACGCCCTTATGCAGCGGGTTATGGAGCTTAAAACAGAAGAAGCGGTTTTGTCCTGTTTAAAAGAAAGCAAAAAATGATTTTAAATACCGAATCCTCACCCAAAGGTCCCGCGGTTTGACGCGGGGCCTTTTTATGCTCGGGGATTGACGAACAAAAAGCCGGGCGCTACAATAAAGAAGAATTTTTAACAGGAAACAGGAACGTTATCAAAACAATTGGGGTATGATAGATACAGAGTAATTTAGGATAAGGGGAAAGCCTATGAAGAAAATTCTTGCCATTTTTACGGGCGGCACGATTGGAAGCGCGCAGGAGGGCGGCACGGTCGACGTTTTAAAGTCCGGTTCCTGCCAGCTGCTTGAATACTACCGCGGGGAATACGGCGGAGGCGTACAGTTTGAAACGGTTCAGCCGCTCAATGTTTTAAGCGAAAATATCGGGTTTGATGAATGGAACACCCTTTGCAATACGCTTTTATCCCTGCCGCTTTCCGAATACGACGGTATGATTATAACGCACGGCTCCGACACGCTCTCCTATACGGCTGCGCTTGTCGGCATGGTCATGCGCCATACACCTATTCCAATCGTTTTGACGGCGGCAAATTATACGCTTACCGACAGCCGGAGCAACGGATTACGGAACTTTAAAAGCGCGGTTGATTTTATCAAATGCAGAATCAAGGGCGTTTTTGTAATTTATGAGAATACGGAAAGGGAAGCAGCGGTTTACCTTGCGACGCGCCTGTGTGAATCCGACCCGTACCGGGACGCATACGCCTCCTTCGGCGGTGAGCCGCTCGGCAGGATGGAACGCGGCGTGTTCTTTCCCGCGCTTTCACCTGTAAACCCTTCCCCACGGGAGCTAAACCGTAATTTTGAAAAGCTTTTTCAAGAAATTCAGCTGCAAAAGAAGGTGTTGCTTATCCGCCAGTACCCGGGAATCGACTATACCGCGTTTCAACCGGAAATGTACGGCGCGGTTCTATTATACCTTTACCACAGCGCGACCGCCTGTACCGCGCAGGGGGAAGGCAATGCCATCGACTTTATCAAAAGGTGCCGCGAAAAAAATATACCGGTTTATGCCGCGTCGTTTAAGGAAGCGGGCCTTGAAACAAACTACGCGACGGCAAAGGAGCTGCTTGCACATGATGTAAAACCGCTCGTCAACATTTCGCCTGAGGCGGCGTATGCAAAGCTCTGCCTCGCGGTTAACGCTGGGGACAGAACGCTTATGGAAAAAACGCTTTACTTTGAAGCCTTAAAAGATAATGGGAAATAAAAAGGAAAGAGGGACAGCCAAAAGGCTGTCCCTCTTTTTTGCGATTACGGTAAACAGATTTGCTTTGTCGCGATTTTTTTTGTAAACGCCTGGTCGTGCTCGACAAAAAGCATGGACGCATCGCACGTCAAGAGCAGCTGTTCCACCTGCATACGGGAAAACACGTCGATAAAATTTAACGGCTCGTCCCAGATATACAGGTGCGCGCGCCTGCATAGGCTCGCGGCTAACAGCACCTTTTTCTTCTGGCCGCCGCTGTACGCCCGCATATCCTTTTCAAACTGTACGCGTGTAAAATCGAGCTTGCGTAGGATTGTCTTAAACAGGCTTTCGTCGATTGCCTGCTCCCGCGCGTAATCGTCAAGGCTTCCGCTTAGAAACGAGGTATCCTGCGCCACGTAAGAGACAAGCAATCTCTGCGGCCGTTCTAAAACTCCGGTGTACACAACGTCAAAGCCGGCGGCGAGCTTCAATATGCTCGACTTGCCCGCGCCGTTTCTGCCGGTGACCGCGACGCGTTCGCCCCTGCTCAGCTTAAAGCTGATGTCCTTGCATACCTGCTTCTCCCCGTAGGCAATGGAAACGCCGCTAAAGGATAGCAGACGGCTGCTGTGAAAGGGGAGCGGTGTAATTTTTAGGGCGTCCGCTGTTTCCATGTTTTTAAGCAGACCCGATTTCTCCTCCATTGCGTTTTGCCGCCTGGCCTCGATTGTTTTGGAGCGCTTCATCATTTTTGCGGCCATATGGCCGATATGCCCCTTGTCATATAAATCGTCCCCGTACTTGCTTTTCTCTACCTTTTCGGACCAAGCGCCCGCACGTTTTGCCGCCTGCTCCAGCCGCCTGATGTCTTTTTTGAGCTTTTCGTTTTTTGCAAGCTCAAATTCATCCTGCCGCTGCTTGTTTTCAAGCCATGTGGAAAAATTGCCCTTTTGTATTTCAATGTTCATTTTGTTGATGGAAAGGATGTGGTCGATACACCGGTCAAGAAACGCCCTGTCGTGCGAAACGAGCAGATACCCGCTCTTTGTGCGCAGGTAGTCGCCAACAAGCGTCCGGGCGCGCAAATCGAGGTGGTTTGTCGGCTCGTCGATGAGTAAAAAACTGTTTTCCCTGAGAAAAAGCGCCGCCAGCAGTACCTTTGTCCGCTCGCCGTTTGAAAGCGTCTCAAACGGGCGGTAGAGCATGTCCTCGTCCAGCTCCAGGCGCGAAAGCTCGCGCAGCAGCTCCCACTGCATACAGTCCGGATGGATGGTATCGATAATGTCGCAGGTGAAAAGTGAAGGGTCGGGAACCTCATAGGGGAAATACTCAAACGATACACTGGATGAAATTGTCCCGCTGTATTCGTACTGCCCGAGCAGGAGCTTTAAAAAGATGGTTTTACCGCGCCCGTTGCGCCCGGTAAAGCCGAGCCTCCATGCGGTGTCGATTTGGAAGGATACCTCCTCGAAAATATTGTCGTAGCTGCCGTCATAGGCAAAGGTTAGGTTCGATACATTGATTAAAGACATAAAAAAGCCGCCTCCTGTCGCATAAAAATAGCCGCAGGAAAGCAAATTCCTACGGCTCAAAACATACGGCAAAAAGCGCCCAAAACGGCGCGGGCGTATTATAAAGAGCGAAAAAATCCGGTAACTTTCCTGCTTACTGCATGACAAAACAAGCGGTTGTACGCTTTTCCGTTTTATCGTGCAAATTTAATTCAGCAAGAAAGAATACGCATTTTTCCACTCCATTCTTTTTTGATTTATATTATCATAACGCCGTAGGCTGGAATTTGTCAACCTTTTTAAGCGTTATCTTTGAATAATATAGGCCATATAGGCAATATAGCAAAGCACCATCAGAATACCGAACGGCCTGTCCAGCTTTTTGCGTATGAGCAGGTAAACGAGTATAACCGCGCTCATTGCAATCAGGACGACCAAATCCCAAACGGACTGCATATTGACCCCAATGGGGGAGATTACGGTCGAAAGCCCCATGACGAGCAGGATATTGAAGATATTCGAGCCGATTGCGTTACCGAGCGCAAGTCCGTTTTCTCCTTTGCGGGAAGCAACAATTGAGGTCACAAGTTCCGGCAGGGAGGTGCCCACCGCGACAATCGTAAGCCCAATGAGCGTCTGGCTCAGCCCAAAGGACGCGGCAATGTCCGACGCGCTGTTGACGACGAGCTGACCGCCGAGCACGATTCCCGCTATGCCGATTAGGATAAAGAGCGCGCTTTTGAGCGGGCTCATTTTTTTTGTGTTTTCTTCCGTATTTGCGGCGGGTTTTTTCCGTGCGGTATAAACCAAATAACCGATATAGATAACAAACCCTAAGAGCAATACGATTCCTTCTATCCTGCCGAGCGCAAGGTTCAGGCTGGCAACGAGCAGCAGCACGGCACACAGCAGGGAAATCGGCAAATCGCGCCTGATGATTTCTTTTGCCGGGATAACCGGCTTGATTGTGGCGCATACGCCCACAACGACAAGCAGGTTAAAGAGGTTGGAGCCGATGACGTTGCTCAGGGCTATTTCGTTTTGTCCCTGTGCCGCCGCCGAAATGCTCACCGCGGTTTCCGGCGCGCTTGTCCCCATTGCGACGATAGTAAGACCGATGATGACCGCGGGAACTTTAAAAATACGAGCGACCGAGGAGCTTCCGTCTACAAACAAATCGGCGCCCTTAATCAGCAGGACAAAGCCTAAAATAAGCCAGACATACATCATAGTAACCCCTTCTTTCTTTTATGCTGCCATTTCCGCCTGAACGGGATTCGGCGCTTTCAAACGCGTTTTTTTAATCAGGATAACGCTCAGCACGAGCGTGACGGCCTCCGCCGCCGGAATACACAGCCACGCGCCATCCAGCCCGAAAAACGCGGGGAGAGCCGCCGCAAACGGAATCACCGCCGCAAAGCCGCGCAGGATGGAAAGCACAAAAGACTGTACGGGCCTGGCGGTCGAGGAAAAGAACGAAACGGTGACAATGTTGATTCCCATAATCAAAAACACGATAAAGTAAAGCTGTACGCCTCGGCTTGCAAGGGCTAAAAGCTGCGGGTCGTTGTCCCGGTTGAAAACCGACACAATCTGGTCTGTAAACAGGATTCCGCTTAAATACAGCACAACGCCGAGACACAGCGCCGTAATGAGCGCGAGACGGTAGGTTTTTTTGATATTGCGCACGTTCCCCGCGCCGTAATTATAACTGATAATCGGCTGGATGCCCTGGGCCTCGCCGTTAAAGACCGAAACAGCGACAAGCGCGAGGTTCGCGACGATTCCATAGGCGGCAACGCCCATGTTCCCGCTGATACCCAAAATTACGAAGTTCAAAATAATAATTACGATACCGTTCGACATCTCCATGACAAAGGAGGGGAAGCCGAGCGAAAAAATGCCGCCGATGCTTTTGAAATCGGGCCTGCACTTTTGCAGGCGGAACGAGTTTTTCCCGCGCGCAAAATGCAAAGATAAGACCGCTATACTGATGATTGGCGCAATGCCCGTCGCAAGCGCCGCCCCAAACATTCCCATACCAAGCGGGAAAATAAAAATATAGTCGAGCACGACGTTAGAAAGGCTAGCGGTAATCATCGCTGTCATCGCAAGGTTTGGCGCGTGGTCGTTGCGGATAAAGCAAATCAGTACATTGTTGAGGACAAACGCGCAGGAATATATCATCAGCGTGCGCAGGTACTCAGCCGAAATCGGAAGAATTGCCCCGCCCGCGCCGAGCAGGCGGGAAATATCTTCCGCAAAAACGACGCCAAGCACGGTATATATAATGCCCAGTACGGCGCCCGCCCCCATTGCGTAGGTAAACATGGTGTTTGCTTTTTCCTGCTGTCCTTCGCCCTTCAGTATGGCAAAGCGCGTCGCAGCGCCCATTCCCAGGAGCATGCCCGTCCCTGTGAGCAGGGAAAAGGCAGGCAGTACGAGGTTCAGCGCTGTAAGGCCATCCGGCCCGACCCCGTTAGCGATAAAAAACGTATCGGCGAGGATATAGCACGACAGCCCTATCATACTCAAAATGTTGAGCGACACATATTTGGCAAAAGGCTTATAAATGTTGCCTGTAAGAAGCTTGTTTGATTCCATAAAAGCAGTCCCTGCAAAAAATTCCTTTCTACTATTTTAAAAGCGCCGGTTCCATTTATACCCTAAGACCTGACGGTATAAATTTCCGGCGCTTATTTGTGGCGTTTTATCCGGCGATAAAGACACCCAAGCGTATTGAGTTGAACAAAGCCTATTATAAAAGGTCAAAGCTTGTTTTGCAAGCCCTTTTTGGGAAAATCTTCCCTTTTTACGCAATAAACGACATGCGGCATAGCTATCCCGTAATAACGCTTAACAAAGCTTTTCACAGGCTTCATGCCGTTTCTCTCCGCGACTCTGCGGGAAGGCGTGTTGCTGTCGCGTACGATGGAGTAGACGCAACTCATTTGAAGCGTTTCAAACGCGTATTCCCGAAGGGCTGTGGCGGCTTCTGTGGCATAGCCCTTGTGCCAGTATGCCTTTTGAAAGAGATAACCGATTTCCGGTACGGTTTCATCCGGTGTTTTCTGCATGGTAATGCCCGCCTGCCCGATGAGCCTGCCTGCTTCCTTCAATATAACCGCATACAGGCCAACACCGTCCTCATGGTAGCGGCGCAGCTGGTTAGTAAGCCAGTCTTGCACCTCAGCGTCAGAAAAGGCGTGTTCATAGGCGTACATGGCTTCCTTATCCTGGAGTATATCGCACAGGCTGCCGTAGTCGTCCTGCGTCAGCTCCCTTAAAATCAAACGTTCTGTCTCAAGAATTTTCATCATTTTTTGTCCTTTTTTTGTTCCGGCCGGGACGTTTGCAGTAGGGCGGATGTTTTTTGTGAACTGCGTGGTGCGCAAGGCACCGTTCACAGTCGCCGTGGCGCTCACAATTCTTCTTTTTGCACGGGCATACGGCTGGTGTAATTTTATCCTGTTCCATTTATTTCCTTCTCCTTATAGAAACGAAAACGGCGCGCCCCAAGGCGTGCCGTACGGTATATAACGCGGAGTAATAGCTGTATTCGTAATTTGGACAGACATGTGCCGGCCAAATTACACCGATTAAGAAAAACGGCCTCGCGTGCATCTGGCTGTTTTTCAACCGGAAGGGGGTACCGGGGAAACCGGCGTGAACAAGGCGCATGTTATGCGCCGCTGTAATTGCCGGTATCCTTCAGCAGGGAACCGCCAGCAATTCCCTGAGAGGCGCGTCCCAAGACGTGCCGTACAGTATATTACGCGGCGCGAATAGCTTCGTAAGTTGAGCGAACACGCGCGTAAATAAAACGGGTGATTATTCCTCCGCCTCGCTGCTTTGCTTTTGCCGCTTGATGACCTTTAAACGGGAGAATTCCTCCCTGTCCTTTTCGTCGAGCGCGTCGGTAATGAATTTTACCGTCTCTTCAAAGCGGGGAATCATAATATTTTTCAGCGCGTTTGCGCGCTTCTGCGTCTTTTTAATCGAGTCCGCCAGACGGTAGACGCTGTTCTCCACCTCAGCGAGCTCCGCGGTCAAAACCTTGACCTCGTTGAACTTGAGGTAGGCGTCGTCGAGGGTGGAGTTCGTGGAATAAAGCCCGTAATGCAGCTCGGGCGTACCCTCGTTCTGGATAGATAAAATTGGGATTTCAACGCCCATAACGCTGCGGTAGGAAAGCTTTAACGATTCCTCGACCGGCACGCTGTTTGCAAGCTCTGAGCAAAAGCCGAGCGTAATGTTTGCGCGCTGCAAAGCAATGTATGCTTCGCTGTATGCGTTGTCGATTTTATCCTGGATGGCGTTCGCGTGCTCAATCAGGGACATCATTTCCCTGATGAGAATGTTGCGCTTTTTGTCCAGGAGCTCGAAGCCGAGCTTCGCAAGGGACAACGATTTTTTCGTGTTGATGAGATTGCCTTTGGTCGGTACTGCCTGCACAGCCACAAGGACCACCGCCTTTATCAGAGTGTATCAGCAGAAAAAGAGGACAGGTTACGCGACGATGTCCTCTTTCGTCGTTTCTTTGTAGTATTTATCGAGTATCGCGTCGTCCACACGGTCGAGCTCCGCGCGCGGAAGCGTTCCCAAAAGCTTCCAGCCCAGCTCCAGGCTCTGCTCGATGGAACGGTTGTCGGTAAAGCCCTGGTTAACGAAAACAGATTCAAAAAGCTTGCCGAACTCGATGTATTTTTTGTCGATGGGGGACAGCTCCTCCTCACCGATAACAGAGGCGAGTGAGCGGGCGTCGATAACCTTCGCGTACGATGCAAACAGCTGGTTTGCAAGCGGGCTGTGGTCTTCCCTTGTAAAGCCCTCGCCGATGCCGTCCTTCATCAAACGGGAAAGGGACGGAAGCACGTCTACCGGCGGGTAAAGCCCCTGGCCCTGCAGGGAGCGGTCCAGAACAATCTGGCCTTCCGTGATGTAGCCCGTAAGGTCCGGGACAGGATGGGTAATATCGTCGTTGGGCATTGTTAGGATTGGAATCTGCGTAACGCTGCCGCTTTTGCCTTTAATCATGCCCGCGCGCTCATAAAGGGAAGCAAGGTCGGAATAAAGGTAGCCCGGATAGCCCTTCCTGCCGGGAATTTCGCCCTTGGAGGAGCTGAATTCACGCAGCGCCTCGGCATAGGACGTCATGTCGGTCATGATGACGAGCACGTGCATGTTAAGCTCAAACGCAAGATACTCCGCCGTCGTCAGCGCGCAGCGGGGGGTAAGTGTTCTTTCGATAATCGGGTCGTTTGACAGGTTTAAGAACATAACGACCCTTTGCAGAACGCCGGATTCCTCAAAGCTCCTGCGGAAATATTCCGCGACGTCGTTCTTAACACCCATGGCGGCAAATACGACGCAGAAGCCCTGGCCGGCCTCGTCCGCGATTTTTGCCTGGCGTACAATCTGTACGGCAAGCTCGTTATGCTTCATACCGGAGCCGGAGAATATCGGCAGCTTCTGGCCTCTGATGAGGGTCATCAGCACGTCGATGGACGAGATGCCGGTATTGATGTAGTTTCTCGGATAAACCCTCGATACGGGATTAATCGGCGTTCCGTTGATGTTCATGCGCTTGTCTGGGAAGATTTCGCCCAGCCCGTCAATCGGCTTGCCCGCGCCGTCAAACACCCTGCCGATGATTTCAGGCGAAAGCGGCATTTCCATTGGGTGGCCGGTCAGCCGGGTCCTTGTGTTTTCCAGGGAGATGGAGCGCGTCCCTTCAAATACCTGGACGACAACCCGTTCTCCCTCCATCTGGACGATTCTTCCCTGGCGCGTCGTGCCGTCGTCCAGGCGGATGTCGACGATTTCTTCAAAAGAGGCGCCCTTGACGCCGTCAATCACAATCAGCGAGCCGTTTATTTCCTTCACGCCAACATAATCTATAATCATGGCGGTACCCTTCTTTCGCTGGAGAATTTTATTGGTTCTGCGCGAGCCTCGTCAGAGCCTCGTCGATTTCCTTGATATAGTCGTCAAACATTTCGGGCTTGGAGTTCGGAATATCGTATTTCATCTTGGTAAGCTTGTCGAACAGGCCGAGCTCCATAACGCGGGAAATCGGAATCGAGGCGGAAATCAGCTGTTTTGCGCGTTTGTGGAGGTACAGAATCGTTTTCATCATCAGCTTCTGCTTTTCAAGCGGGACGAACGTGTCGTCCGCGTGGAACGCGTTCTGCTGCAAAAAGCCGACGCGTATAACGCGCGCCGTTTCAATGACCAGCTTCTGGTCGTCGGGCAGAACGTCGGCGCCGATGAGCTTTACGATTTCCATCAAACGGTTTTCCTCCTGAAGGATGCCGTTGATTTTTCTGCGGTATTTGATAAAATCGCGTCCCTCGTTCTCCATATACCATGGGTCGAGGTCGGTGAAGTATTCGCTGTAGCTTGTAATCCAGTTGATGGCCGGATAATGCCTGGAATAGGCAAGCGACTTGTCGAGCGCCCAGAAGCAGCGCGTAAAGCGCTTGGTGTTCTGCGTAACCGGCTCGGAGAAGTCGGCGCCCTGCGGGGATACTGCGCCGATAATGGTAACGGAGCCCTCGCCGCCGCATAATACATCGGCACGGCCCGCGCGTTCGTAGAATTCAGAAAGCCTCGACGGCAGGTACGCCGGAAAGCCTTCCTCGGCGGGCATTTCCTCAAGCCGTCCCGATATTTCACGCAGCGCTTCCGCCCAGCGGGAGGTGGAGTCGGCCATAATAGCGACATGGTAGCCCATATCGCGGTAATATTCCGCAAGCGTAATGCCGGTATAAATAGAAGCCTCACGCGCGGCGACCGGCATGTTCGAGGTGTTCGCAATCAGCACGGTCCTGTCCGTCATGGGGCGGCCGGACTTCGGGTCGATAAGCTCCGAGAACTCGTCGAGCACCTGGCTCATCTCGTTGCCGCGTTCGCCGCAGCCCACGTAGACGATAATGTCCGCGTCGCACCATTTCGCAAGCTGGTGCTGCGTCATGGTCTTGCCTGTTCCGAACCCGCCCGGAATGGCCGCCGTGCCTCCCTTTGAGATGGGGAACAGCGTGTCGATGACCCTCTGGCCCGTAATCAGCGGTACGTTTGCCGGCAGGCGGTTTAAAACCGGGCGCGGCTGCCTGATGGGCCATTTCTGGCAGAGCGTCAGCTCGTGTGTAATTCCTTTTTCGTCCTTTATTGTTACGATGGTGTCGTTCAGCTTATATGTTCCGTTTGGCTTTACGCTTACAACAACGCCGTTTTTAATCAGCGGCGGTACCATTAAGCGGTGCTCGATAATCGCCGTTTCGGGCAGGGTCGCGTATATCTGCCCGCCGGTTAGGCGGTCGCCCTCTTTTACTTTAATTTCGGTCTTCCATTCCCGGTTCTCGTCAAGGGAAGAAACGGAGGCGCCTCGTGATATAAACGCGCCTGATTTTTCTTCGATTGCCTTGAGCGGGCGTTCGATGCCGTCGAATATATTGTCGATGATGCCGGGGCCGAGCGTTATATTCATCGGCGCGCCAGTACCAAACACGGGGTCTCCGGGCATAAGCCCTGTCGTCTCCTCGTATACCTGGATGGTTGTATATTTTTCGGTAATACCGATGACCTCGCCGACAAGCCGTTCCTCACCGACATAAACCATTTCCATCATGGAAAACGATTTTGTCTTTTTTACAGTTACGACAGGTCCGTTGATTCCGTAAATTACGTTTTGATTCTCCATAAAACCAATCCTCTCCGATTGCCGCGGACACGGCAGGATTTCAGATAAATACCGGGATATACCGGTCAAACGACCCGCAGGCCGGAATGCTGCAGAAACCATTCGAGCTGGTCCCTGAGCTTTGTATCGAGCGTCTCGTCGGCTACAATGCCGAGCGATTCACAGTTGCCGATGACCCCGCCGATTTTAATGGAATCGTCGTACTCTACGCTGCAGGAGTAGGAGAAGCAGGAGAGCAGTTCTTCCTTCATGGCTTCGTCCTGCTTGCGGATACGCAGCACGCAGCTGTGCTCGTCAAAGCACTTTGCGATTTCCCGCGCGCTTTTTTTAAGCAGCTCTGCGTAGCCGTCCGTTTTGGTAAAGGCAAGCAGCTTGTCGGACGCTTTCTGGAAGACGTCCTCCACGATTTCCATACGCTTCTGGTAAAGCGCCTGCTTGCTTTTTTCCTCACGCTTTGCCATTTCGCTCGATATGCCGATGCGCATTGCGCCCATTTCCTTCTGAATCAGGGCATAGGCGTCCTTGAGTCCCTCGTCCTCGGCTTTTTTGAGTTCCTCGCGCTTGAAGCGCTCCACCTCGGATTCGATTTTATGCTTTTGTTCGTCGGCGTATTTTTGTATGGCATTCAAAAAGTTACCGGTTTTGTCGTTTGGATTTGCCATAGGAAACCTTCCTCTCCGAATAGATTAAACGGGGACGCGGGCGGATGTTGGCCCGCGCCTATGTACGCTAAGGGTCACAGCTTTACGCCGATTGCCTCCTGTACATATTTTGTAATGGAATCCTTTGTACGTCCGTTTCCGTGGCGGTCGGGAATTTCCACAATCAGGGGACGCTGCCGGTTGAGCTTTAAATCATACACAAGCTCGGGACACAGGGACATCAGGCGTTCCGTCATCAGAATAACGGCGACGTCCTCCATCTCCATGGCCTCGGTCAGCGCTTTCCTGACCTCTTTGTCCTCATGGATGACGATTCCGTCAATCCCGGCAAGGCGCATGCCTATCTGGGTGTCGACGTTGTCGCTGATTAAATAAAAACGCATGGGCGCACCTGCTTTCTGGCGTTAGGATACGGTATCAAATATCAGGTGAAAAGAATCAGGATGGAAACGAGCAGTCCGTACAGTGCGATACCTTCGCCGAGCGCAACGAAAATCAAAGCCTTACCGAAGGTTTTCGGGTCTTCGCTCGTCGCGCCGATTGCCGCAGAAGCGCCGGAGGCAACCGCGATACCGCCGCCGATTCCGGCAAGGCCTGTCGCGAGCGCCGCGGAGAGGTACTTCATGCCGTCGGCCGCCGCTGCACCTGCCGCAGCCGGGTCAGCCGTTGCCGCGGATACGCCCATCGGGACGGCGACAAAAAGCAGGGAGGTGAAGAAGAAGGTAATCATCTGGGTAGCGAGCGCCTTTTTCCTCTTCTGTCCGTGCTGGACAGCGCGCATTGCCATGAGTACGGAACCAACAAGAAATACGACCGGTAAGAAAAGAAGTAAATAAGCCATAATAAAACCTCCGAAATGTAAAAAATATTTTTATTTTAGCCGCTTTTGCGGAAAAATACGGGAATTAGTCTGTCCTTTTTACGCGAACCGGCTCGAATTTTCTGCCGGAGCCGAGATAGAAACGGCTGAACATCTCATAATATTCGAGCCTTAATACCTGAATGCAGACGAGCAGCGCCTCGAGCGCCATAATCAACCCGTTGCCGAGCACGACAAAGAGGATGTAGCCCGGCGCGCCGAGCACCTTGCCCGCAAGGTCGGAAAGCGTAAACACAACAATCATCATGCCCGCGTGGACCAGTACGAACGCGCCGACACGTAGGAAGGACATGGTGTTGGTTACATAGCTTAAAAGCATCTCGAACAGCTCAAAGAAATTCTGGACGCAGTACTCGCCCCATTTTTCCGGCTGCCAGTTTTTCTCTCCCGCCATGAGCCGCCCCAGCGGCTCGCGCAGGAACATCAAAATCAGCGGGACGACAATCAATACTAAGATATATGCAAGATTTACGACATGTATCTGTAAAACGATTTCGCAGACGACCGCCGCGATGAGGGAGGCGTAAAACACAAAGCCCGCGATACCGTTCGGCCCGAAGACGCCGCTTTCAAAATCGCGCCGTCGCAGGGAAGAATACATGTTGAGGAACATCGCGCAGCAGATGAGCACCACGCCGATACTGATTGCCATAATCAAAAGCATGGTCGCGCTTTCCATGACCTCGACCGGCTTTCCCTCCATGCCGAGGGCATGGTAAACTGGGTCCAGCGCGTTTTCAAAGCCGAATACCGAGCCGTAAACGCAGCCGAATATTGCCGAGGAAATACCGCAGGGAATCAAAATCTTGCCGACGGCCATCTTTTTGAGCTTCCACATCAGGTAGCCGGCAACCGACACCACAAGGCCCTGTCCCAAATCTCCGAACATAATGCCGAACAGCAGGGTAAAGGTAATCGCCACAAAGGGCGTCGGGTCGATTTCGTTGTAGTTTGGAAGGCCAAACATATCGACGAAGAATTCATACGGCCTTGCAAAGAAATTGTTTTTGAGTTTTGTCGGCGGAATGTGCTTTAATTCATCCTTGCCGTCGCTCACCGTACATTCCACGCTGTTGACGGCGTTAAGCTTTTTGAGCAGCTGCTCCTCTTCCTCCGCCGGAATCCATCCGACAAGAATAAAGCTTTTATGATATTTTAAGACATATTTCTTGATAGAATAACAGGTATCGAGCTCTTTCAGCTTGGAATAATACCGCATAAGCTCCTCGAGATGCTGTTTTTTATATTCCTCTACGAGCGCTGAGGTTTCTTCAAAGCGTTTTTCAAGCTCAGAAAGCTCGCCCTGCAGCTTTTCGAAATGCTGCTCCGGCGTGCCGTCCATACCGGAAATTTCGTAATGCTCGAAGTAAAGCGCCGAAAAAATGCGGTCGATGTCCTCGCTTTTTTCGACCGGGGCGATATAAACGCCCCAGTAATGCGTTTCGTCAGACGTACACGGAAAGAAAACAAGGTATGGGTTGTCGCTGTACGCGTCGAGCTTCTGGTAGCTTTCCTTCGGCAGGCGGCCGAAGTTTGCCTTGATGAACCTGCAGTCGTTAATCTTGTCCATCTCGAGGTCCATCCCAAAGAAATGGGAGGTTTCCTCAAGTGAGCGGCGGCACTGCTCCATCTGCTGTTCGACTACCGTGTGCTCGCGGATTAAACCGCCAAGCTCTTCATTAAGCTTGTCGAGGAATTCACGCAGCTCGGCCTCGTTCACCTTAAAGCGGCGCGTTTCCGTATATTCCGGCTTTATGCCCGCCAGCTGGAGCAAATCCTCCAGCTCCGACAAAAAATCGGAATAGGGGTTTTTGTCCGCAATTGGCACGAAATTTTTGGTATCCGAATAAAAGTGCGTGGCTTCGTCCGGATGGAAGACCTGCGACTGCCCGCAGACCTTTATGACCTTATCGAGCTCCGACATCAGCCCGATGATTCCAATGGATTTGATTGGAGCGACAGCCATTTGGTACCCTCCTTTAGCCGTTTGTCAGGCTAACTGTAAATCAGTAAATTTTTTATCGTATCGGGGTCGACCTTATAGCGTACGCCCTCGATGATATTTATAACATTGGAAAGCTCTTCTTCTTCCAAAAAAATGTAGGACATCAAAACGACGGTTGGATAATTTGAAAAATGGATGTTCCTCCTGCCGAGGTTGTATTTGCCGCGTTCAGAAATTTCACCGGCGTAATTGTACTCCATTTTTGAAATTACCTTGCCTGCCGGCGTGCTTTCCATAATGGCAAAGACCTCCTTTGAGCTTTCGGCGGCGCACATCGCGTCGAGCTGCGCGCGCCTGATAGTCCCGAAAGGAAGAAGCTGCGTTTTGATTTTTTCACTGTCCAGGTGGTAGTACTTTTTCAGCCTCAGGATACGCACAAAGTTCGTCAAATCGATATGGCTCGTGAAAATATGCTGAAGCTCCTGCTTCTGCTTTCCCTTGGTGTACTGGTCGATAATTCCGAACACCGTTTCGTATAGGTAAGTATACAAGGCGTTTTCAATTGCCGGCATGTCGAGCGGCTCGGCATCCTTCGGCTTGAAGCCGCTCAATATGGAGCGGAACCTGCTGTGCGCGCCGAGCGCGTCTAAAAATTCGTCGTAAGTGCGCGCCTTGGAAAGCGCCTTTAAATCAATGGTCGTGTGGCTGTCGAAATACGTCGGCAGTACATAGAGGTACTCCTCAGCCCTACCTGAGCTGTAAAGCATTAAAAAATGCATAATCTGCTCGATTCCCGTGCGCAGGATGATATACTGCGAAAAATGCTCGCCCGCGGAAATTTCGTACCGGCAAAGCGCCGCGAAATCGTAAAAAAGCTGCTGGCGCAAAATCAGCTCGAGCTGGCCCCTGTGCACGTCGCGCTCGCTTACGCTGTTAAGAAGCGGCGCGTATTTCGTATGGCTCTTGAGGTAGGAGAGAACCTCAGAAACCGTAGCGCAGGAAAGAAGGCTCGCGTAATCCTTGGCCGTCAGCCGCTTGCCGTACATGGTTCTCGCTTTGGCGGTTATCGCGTTTGAGGCGTAAGAAAAAGCCATGCCCAACACTCCCTTTCCGTTTGATTCGTTATAAGGCTCAGCCGAGTACGCGGCCAACGATTTCATCGGCCCATTTGCCGCTGTTTTCCACACGCGCCTGTTCGAGCTGCCGGAGTGTTTCCTGGTGCTTGGCCTCTGCCTGCTTCCAGTTTTCCTCTGCGGTTTTGCGCTCGGTTTCCTCGTTGAGCTGAATCCTGCGGCGGGCACGCTCGATAAAATCGTTGTAAATTTTTTCCTTGGCTGTCGCAATGTCCTGTTCGGACATTGCCTTTTCGCGCTGGGCCTGCGCCGTAAGCTCCCTGGCCTTTTCGTCCATTTCAACTATCTTCGCTATCATATCCTGCATGATGCGGACACCTCCAAGCTGATAAAATAAAGGCGAGGTTCGGAATCCCTCGCCTTCAAGAAACGGTTTCTTATATATAGGATAAATAATATACTTATATAATGCGCCTTTTCCTCAGAAAATCTAAACGTTATTATATTCCTGTTTGATGTATTTGACAATGTTAATTTATACCAACAAACCTTACACAGACGGCCTGTCTTTTTGAGGAAAACTGACAGGATTCTTGTCGGATTTGTTAATTTTTCAGGCTCTGCAAAGGCGCGGGAATACGGCCGCCGCGCGCGATGAATTTTGCGGGAGAAGCGGTGTTTACCGGCATGACCGGGCCGCCGCCCAAAAGGCCGCCGAAATTGAGCTCGTCGCCCGCTTTTTTGCCGATGGCGGGGATTAGCCTAACCGCGGTCGTCTTGGAATTTACCATGCCGATGGCCGCCTCGTCCGCGATGATTGCGGAAATAATCTCCGGCGTGGTGTCGCCGGGAATGTTTATCATATCGAGCCCGACTGAGCAAACTGCCGTCATCGCCTCAAGCTTGTTGAGCGTAAGGCACCCGCTGCGCGACGCGGCAATCATACCGGCGTCCTCCGTAACGGGAATAAACGCGCCGGACAGGCCGCCCACGTGGGAAGAGGCCATTGTGCCGCCCTTTTTGACCGCGTCGTTCAAAAGCGCGAGCGCGGCGGTCGTGCCGTGGCAGCCGCAGGTTTCAAGCCCCATTTCTTCTAAGATATGCGCCACGCTGTCGCCGACGGCGGGCGTGGGAGCGAGGGATAAATCGACGATGCCGAACGGCACGCAGAGCCTTCTCGAGGCCTCCTGCGCGACGAGCTGGCCTGTTCTTGTAATTTTAAACGCCGTGCGCTTGATGAGGTTTGCCACTTCCGTAATATCGCAGTCCTGGTTTTTCGCAAGCACCGCACGCACAACGCCCGGGCCGGATACGCCCACGTTGATGACGCAGTCCGGCTCGCCCGGGCCGTGGAACGCACCCGCCATAAAGGGGTTGTCTTCCGGCGCGTTGCAGAACACGACGAGCTTTGCCGCGCCGATGCAGTCGCGGTCGGCGGTAAGCTCGGCGGTTTCTTTTACAACCCTGCCCATTTTTGCGACGGCGTCCATGTTGATGCCAGCCTTTGTGCTGCCTATGTTGACGGAGGAGCAGACGTGCTCCGTTTCGGCAAGCGCCTGCGGGATGCTTTCAATCAGCGCGTAGTCGCCCGCCGCAAAGCCCTTCTGCACGAGCGCCGTATAGCCGCCAATAAAGTTGACGCCGACGCTCCGCGCCGCTTTTTCCAGCGCGTGCGCGAATTTTACGGGACTGTGCGCCTGGCAGGCGGCGGCAGCCATGGCAATGGGCGTGACGGATATACGCTTATGAATAATCGGGATTCCGTATTCCTTGCTGATGTTTTCGCCCGTTTTTACGAGGTCCTTCGCGTAACGGCATATTTTATCGTAAATCTTAGCACATGCGGTATCGATGTCGCTGTCAATGCAGTCGAGCAGGGAAATGCCCATCGTAATAGTACGCACGTCGAGATTTTCGTTGTCTATCATGTTGATTGTTTCCAGTATATCATGGGAATTAATCATGTTGTTCCTCCGGTTTCACTTTCCTTTTGGCTCTACTCATATATATACGGCTTTTTTTATTATATTCTGTGCATCGAGTTAAAAATATCCTCGTGCATCACGTGAATTTTCAGCCCCAGCCCGTCGCCGAGCTTTTCTAAATCATCCGAAAGCCGGTCGAGTGACACGGTGGATTTCTCAATATCCACCAGCATAATCATCGCGAACATATCCTGTAAAACGGACTGTGTGACCTCCGTAATATTTACGCCGACCTCGGCGCATTTCTGCGACACCTTGGCAAGAATGCCGACCATATCTTTGCCTATCACTGTAATAAACGCACGCATAGGGAATACCTCCATCTTTTCATTCATATGATTCGGGTATTATTATGACCGTTTTATGACAGGGTGTCAATAGAAAACGCCCATTTCACCAAAATCAGCCAGTCCGTTTATCGCGCGGGATTTGCGCGCCGCGGCCGCATATGATAAAATGAATGTCAGCATATTTTATGTAGCTTTATGCGGAAGGTGATTTTATGGACAAACGCAAAATTTGTGACAGCCACACGCACAGCAGCAATTCGTTCGACGCGGAAAACACGGTGGAGGAACTGTGCGAACGGGCCATAGAGCTTGGGCTATACGCGCTTACGGTTACAGACCACTGCGAGGCGAATTTTTACGACGACCCGCAGCACAGCGAATTCGGGGATTTCAGCAAGCGGATTGCGCAGAGCGTAAAGGATATAGCACGGGCAAAAAAGAAATACGAGGGCAGACTCAGGTTATACTGTGGGCTGGAGCTTGGGGAGCCGGTGCAGAGCCTTTCCGCCGCCGCGCGCGCCCTCCAGCTTGCGGATTTCGATTTCGTGCTCGCGTCTGTGCACAATATTGCGGGCGAGCAGGATTTTTACTGGCTCGATTACCGGGAAGATACGGTGGAAGAGCTGCTGCGCCGCTATTTTGCGGAGGTGCTCCTGACTGCCAGATGGAACCATTTTGACAGCCTTGCCCACCTGACCTATCCGTTTCGGTACATTAAGAAAAAGCTTGGGCTTGACGTGGACACAGGGCTTTTTAAAGACCAAATAGACTTAATCCTACGTACGCTTGCGGTCAACGGTAAGGCGCTGGAGGTCAATTCCTCCGGGCTTCGGCAGGAGATAGGCAAGACGCTGCCCGGCAGGGAGGTAATCGCACGCTTTAAAGAGCTTGGCGGCAAATACGTGACGGTCGGTTCCGACGCGCACCGCCGTGAGGACTTGGCGAGCGGCGCGGAGGAAGCGTATGCGCTCCTGCGCGCATGCGGGTTTACGCATTATACGGTTTATGAGAAGCATAAGCCTGTTTTATTTGAGCTTTGAGAAAAAGGAGGAACCTTTGCTGGTTCCTCCTTTATAATCCTCTTTTTATTTGTATAAAACGTACCGCTTCTTGTTTTTGTTCCGTTTCTTGATTTTTTTATTGAATTTTCTATGTTAAATCAACGGAGAGGGAACAGTTGCGGCTGATCCTCCCAAGGGCATCAGTGACCGGAGCCAATACGGTTTAAAAAGGTTATCTCTACTGTTATCTGCGCACTCATGCACCATGCCCTCCACGACCGACTCAAGGAGCGAAGCCCCTCGAAAATCCCTCTAAGAGAACGTAGCCTGCATATGAATTCAATGAATCGTGTAGAAAAAAGTACCACACCCGCGAAGAACTCCGCGCGCAGGCGCGGCGCTGGGCGGTCCCGCAGTATTGTTTCTTCAATTTCTATATCAAACGAGAAACGGCTACATTTTCTATAAAACGGGGATTGTAAGGGGCGCAGCCCCTTACTCGGCTGGAAAGGGTCA
>UQHH01000014.1 GCA_900540865.1 uncultured Oscillospiraceae bacterium | reverse complement strand
ATCATTATTCGCAGCGTGACCTCGCAAGTATCCTGCAAACCATCGGTATGGATATGGATAAAAATGTAATCACAAGGATAGAGACGAATAAAAGATATGTAACAGATATTGAAATTAAAGCGCTCGCGGAAATTTTCCACGTTTCCTATAAATATCTGATAGACGGGATAAATGAAACAGAAGAAAAGGGATAAAGACAGGAAAGCTTATGCGTTTCTTGTCTTTTTTTATGTTACAATCAATTTATGACCTTAGTATTTTAATAAAAACCGCAGCAAAAAAAGGAGGATACCTCCCCCTTTTCTTGCACAAATGCCCTTATTTAAACATATAGGACACGCCGTCTACCAGCTCACCCATCGCGTGCATCGCCTTACCTGCGCGCTTTTTCATCTGCTTGGGGCTTTTCTTCATCATTTTACTGCCCATATAGCCTACAACCACGCCGGTGGCGATTCCCGCGCCGATACCCTTGACCACATTCATTGCACCTCTAGCCAACGTATAACACCTCCGTATTTCACTAATTGTGATTAACGCATCCTGCGTCGTCATTATTTTTCCACTCCATCCCTATATTATTGCAGTGAGTTTTTAGAAATCAAAAATGAAAGGACCGTTATAAACAATGGCAGAATTGAACATAGTAATGGTAGAACCTGAGATTCCGCAAAATACCGGAAATATCGCGCGTACCTGTGCCGCCACAGGTGCAAGGCTTCATCTTGTACGTCCGCTAGGCTTTGATACGGGTGAGCGCGCCGTCAGGCGTGCGGGACTCGACTACTGGCATTTGGTCGATATTACTTATTACGATGGACTCTCCGATTTTTTTAGAAAGACAAACGGGCCTTATTTCTATTTTTCCACCAAAGCGCGCCATATACATTCCAAAATCAGCTATCCAGACGGCGCTTATTTAGTTTTTGGCAAGGAAACGAAAGGCTTGCCGGAGAAACTGCTTTTCGAGCATCCTGATGATTGTGTGCGCATTCCAATGATAGAGCAGGCGCGCAGCCTGAATCTTGCAAACTCCGTCGCTGTGGCGGCCTACGAAGTTTTACGGCAGTGGGATTATCCTCAGCTTTCTTGTAAGGGAAAGCTGCATACGCTCAAATGGGAGGACGGCGCTGACTGATTGTGCGAAAACCAATCCTCTTTTATGAAAAAAGCATGAAAAATACAGGAATTTATTGTAAATAAAGAGATGATAGCTATTGAATTCTCCCTTGTTCTGTTATAAAATAGGCTTGCACATGTTAATAAATTATCAAGCGTGAATTCTATTCCATTTAATTGAAAGGATGTACGAACATGAATTATCTCAACAAGAAGTCCGTGGAGGACATCGACGTCGCCGGAAAAAAAGTTCTGGTGCGCTGCGATTTTAACGTACCGTTTGACGACAACGGTAGCATTACCGACACGAAGCGTATCGACGAGGCGATGAAGACCATCAGCTACCTCGTAAACCATAACGCGAAGGTCATCCTTTGCTCACATCTCGGCCGCCCGAAGGGCGAGTTCAACATGAAATATTCCCTCAAGCCTGTTGCCGCGTACCTTTCCGAAAAGCTCGGCAAGGAAGTCAAAATGGCACAGGATGTAGTCGGTGAAAGCGCGAAGGGCATTGCCGCTTCTCTTCAGGATGGCGACGTCGAGCTGCTTGAGAATGTGCGCTTTATGCCGGGCGAAACAAAGAACGACCCGGAGCTTGCGAAAGAGCTCGCTTCTATGGCTGAAATTTTTGTAAACGACGCGTTCGGTACGGCCCATAGGGCCCATGCCTCTACAGCGGGCGTTGCCGATTACCTGCCCGCAGTCTGCGGCTACCTCATCCAGAAGGAAATCACCGTGATGGGCGGCGCGCTTGCCGACCCGAAAAGGCCGTTCGCCGCGATTCTGGGCGGCGCGAAGGTTTCCGATAAAATCGGCGTAATCCAGAACCTCATCGACAAGGTCGATACCCTTATCATCGGCGGCGGCATGGCGTACACCTTCTTTAAGGCGTTGGGCTATACCATCGGCACCTCCATCTGTGAGGACGATAAGGTAGAGCTTGCAAAGGAAATGATGGAAAAGGCAAAAACAAAGGGCATCAATTTTCTCATTCCGGTAGACAATAAGCTCGGTAAGGAATATAAGGCGGATACGGAATCCATGACGGTCGATTCCGACAATATACCGGACGGCTGGATGGGCCTCGATATCGGCCCCAAGACGATGGAGCTGTTTTCAAACGCCATCAAGGGCGCCGGTACGGTCGTATGGAACGGGCCGATGGGCGTTTCCGAATGGGATAACTTCGCGGCCGGCACTGTTGCGGTAGCGAAAGCGGTCGCTGACAGCGGCGCAATTTCCATCATCGGCGGCGGCGACAGCGCGGCTGCGGTTGAAAAGCTCGGCTTTGCCGACAAGATGACACACATCTCCACGGGCGGCGGCGCCTCCCTTGAATTCCTTGAGGGACTGGAGCTTCCGGGTATCGCCTGCTTGGACGAAAAATAAAAACTTTGCGGAGGGCGGAGAAGGTTCCGCCCTCAACGTTTGAATACAGTCTATTTTGAAAGGATGTCATTACCATGAACAAACAGCTCAGGAAAGCCGTCATTGCCGGCAACTGGAAGATGAATAAAACGCCCGCGCAGGCAAAGGAGCTTTTAAGCCAGCTTGCCCCGCTTGTTAAGGATGCGGCTTGCGACGTAATCGCATGCGTGCCGTATGTTGACCTGTGCACGGCGCTGGAGGCGGCAAAGGGTACGAATATTAAAATCGGCGCGGAAAACTGCCATTGGGCGAAAAACGGCGCGTTTACCGGCGAGGTTTCCGCCGAGATGCTCAAGGAAATGGGCATTGAATATGTAATCATCGGCCACAGCGAACGCAGGCAGTACTTCGGAGAGACCGATATTACCGTAAATCAGCGTGTGCGTGCCGCGCTCGACGAAGGGCTTACCGTTATTCTCTGCGTCGGGGAGCTGCTCTCCGAGCGCGAAATGGGTATTACGGCGGCGCTGGTCGAGGCGCAGACTAAGCTTGCGTTAAACGGCGTAAGCAAGGAGGAATTGAAGCGCGTCATTATCGCCTATGAGCCGGTTTGGGCAATCGGAACAGGCAAAACGGCAACGGCGGACCAGGCGCAGGAGGTCTGCGCGATTATCCGCAACGTTGTCGCTGAAACCTACGACATGGAGGCGGCAAATGGAATGACCATCCAGTACGGCGGCTCCATGAACGAAGGCAACGCAGACGAGCTCTTGAGCAAGGAAGACGTCGACGGCGGCTTAATCGGCGGCGCGTCGCTCGTGGCTGAAAAGTTCGCGGCAATCATCAAAGCGGCAAGTAAATAACATGAAAACCGGGCCGGAAGCGGTTTTACCGCTTCCGGCAAAAAAATCCCTGCATCATTGGTTTACGGTATTCTGGACTTGCTTTTACTAATAATAAACCAGAAGGAAAAAAGAAAAGACATTGGCAGCCGGCTTCAAAAAACTGTTTGTTTTTTCACCTTTTTACTCCAAAACGGGACAAAATAAGGATTAGACGGGTGAAAGGGCAAACGAGGTTTGTCTTTTACAACAGAAAGGATGATTTCTTATGAAAAAACCGTTGATTTTAATCATCATGGATGGTTTTGGTTTCGGCGCGCACGACTGCGGAAACGCTATCGACGCGGCAAAAACCCCGAACCTTGACAGGCTGTTCCAGAACAATCCGCTGACCCAAATCGGAGCTTCCGGCATGAACGTCGGCCTGCCGGACGGGCAAATGGGCAACAGCGAGGTTGGTCATACAAATATCGGCGCGGGCCGCGTCGTTTATCAGGAGCTGACACGCATTACCAAGGCCGCGAAGGAAGGCAAGTTTGAGGAAAACGAGGCGCTGCTCCACGCTATTCATAACGCAAAGGAAAAGGGGACTGCCCTGCACTTGGTCGGGCTGCTCTCGGACGGCGGCGTCCACAGCCACAACAGCCATCTTTACGCGCTTTTGGAGCTTGCAAAAAGCCAGGGGCTTGAAAAGGTATATGTACACGCGCTGCTCGACGGCAGGGACGTGCCGCCCAGCAGCGGCAAGGACTTTGTGGAGCAGTGTGCAGACAAGATGAAGGAAATCGGCGTAGGTAAGATAGCGACCGTCATGGGCCGCTACTACGCGATGGATCGTGATAACCGCTGGGAACGTGTGGAAAAGGCGTATGCCGCGATGGCCTATGGAGAGGGCGTAAAATGCGCTGACCCGGTCGAGGCGGTCCTGCAGTCCTACAAGCAGGATGTGACCGACGAGTTCGTCGTTCCGGTTGTCTGCGATGAGAACGCGCGGATAAGCGCGGACGACAGCGTAATTTTCTTTAATTTCCGACCCGACAGGGCAAGGGAAATCACCCGCTGCTTTGTGGACCCTGAATTCAAGGGCTTTGAGCGCAAAAAGGGCTTTTTCCCGCTCACCTATATCTGCATGACGCAGTACGACGCAACCATGCCGAATGTAGAGGTCGCCTTTAAGCCGCAGTCACTTGCAAACACCTTTGGGGAGTATGTCTCCGACAAAGGAATGACGCAGCTGCGCATTGCGGAAACTGAGAAGTACGCGCACGTTACGTTTTTCTTTAACGGCGGCGTGGAGAAGCAGTACCCCGGAGAGGACAGGGTGCTCGTCAATTCCCCAAAAGTCGCAACCTACGATATGCAGCCTGAAATGAGCGCATACGAGGTTACGGACAAGTGCGTCGAACGCATTGAAAGCGGAAATTACGACGTGATTATTTTAAACTTTGCCAACTGCGACATGGTCGGCCACACCGGTGTGTTCGAGGCGGCAGTAGAGGCGGTAGAGGCGGTCGACACGTGCGTCGGCAGGGTGACGGACGCCATTTCTAAAATGGGCGGCGTATCCCTTATTACCGCGGACCACGGCAATGCCGACAAAATGGTCGCGCAGGACGGCGAACCGTTTACCGCGCATACGACGAACCCCGTCCCATTCTGCGTGGTGGGATACCCCTGTGAGCTGCGTGAGGGCGGCAAGCTTGCCGACATTGCGCCGACGATGCTCAAAATTATGGGTCTGCCGCAGCCTGCGGAAATGGACGGAGAAAGCATTATTAAATAATAAAACATTACGACTGCGCCCCGGCGGATTCTACCGCCGGGGCGTTTTATATGCTTATGAAATGCTATCTATTCTTCAAATTAGCTTTTTAACAGCATTTCAAGGCCGGAAACGGAGACATCGATTTTATTAGAGAGTTCCTCCATGCTCATGCCGCCCGATAAAAAACGGTTAACAACCATTTTCATATTCTCACCGACCTCAATCAAATAATGCCCGTCCAAATCATAAAAACGGACGACACGCTGTCCCCAGCTATATTCTATTACACCGCCAAGGGGTTCGATGTCAGGGTATTTCTCCAGCTTTTCCAGAAAACGGTCAAAATCCTCTTCTTCAAAGCACAGCTCCATATTGTTAGACTTATGTTGAATTTTATCTTCCGGCAGCTTTACAAGCCAGCTGAAATCCTGCTGCAGGGAAAGGCCGCCGTAAAATGAAATATTGATACCAAAATCCTGGAACAGCTCCAGCCCGAATAAATCCTCATAGAATTTCCTGGCCTTTTTATGTCTTTTACTGATAAAACGGTTCCGGTATACTTCATTACTTGTCTCCTTTTTCGTTCTTTTGCCAGTCCCCGGGCTTGTTTTCCGCTTGTCTTTCCAGTTCTCCCTACGAAAATAGGGAGCCTGCCTGTACCCATAATCATAACAAAAGCTTGTTTTCCAATAAAATAGAACGAAGGCCGGCAGGTTAATTACCCGCCTTCGTATCCTGATAGTAGGCGAGCAGCAGGTCGGTCATCCTTCCGTAGCTTTTAACGCCGTCCTTTTGGCTGTTGGCCTTTAAGTAGGTGTCGTTGATGGTGCTTGCCGCCTGTGCCACCGGCCCTTCAAACTGCGCCCAATACGCGTTGTTTGCGCGGATGTCGCGCTGCACCGCCTCGTCAAGCGTTCGGAACACCTCGGTATAAACGGCCCTGTCCTGCGCGGACAGCGCGTTGCCCGCGTGTACAAACGCAAGCATTACGCCGGAATACTGTAATTCCCTGTCGCCGCTTTCCAGGCAGGCGAGATAGGCAATAAAGTTTGCCTCGTCCTCACGCATATAGCCGCGCAGGTGTGAAAGCTCATGGCACATGGTGGACGGGATGGTGTAGCCCGACACATCGCCGTTGATGTTTGCCTCCATTGTAATGGGAAAGAAAAAACCGGTGGTTTTCGTATAGGACAGATAGTGCGACAAATAAAGCTGCTTCGTCTTTCCATAGCCCTTTGTGAGCGTTTCGTACTTGTCCTGCAGCTTGTCATAGGCGTTCTTTGTCTTCTGTGACGTCTGCTCCAATGTACCGGAAAGCTTCATCACGCCGTCTTTGTCCTCCTTTAAGCTGCTTCTCAGACTGTTTGCTTCTTCCGCGAGAGAATAACAAAGCTCCGCAAGCTCCTGCTCACTGTATTTTGTGACGTTGAGCCCCGCGGTATCGGCAAACGGCTGACGGTAATAGTTTACGCCGGCGCTTATTACGAAAACAAACAGCAAAACGCTTGCCAAAAGCACCGGGTTGACAAAAAAGTTGAGCACTGTGCGCCCCCGCGGGCTTCTGCCGCGGATGAGCTTAATAACGAATTTAACGATATAAATGCATACCCAAAGCGCAAAAAGTAAAATCAGGATTTCCGCAAGGGAAAAGGGGAGGAGCGAGGTGACGAAATCCACGCCTAACGACAGCCATTTATAAAAATTCGTTGCATACCACTCCGCAAAGGAGGCGTTCTGCGAGGCAAAATACACAAGAACGCCCGCCGCGGGGATAAAGAGTAAAAGCAAATATTTCAGCCCGCCGTGTTTTCTTTCCTTCATGCTCCGTTTCCTTCCTTATGTAACGTTATCCGAGCAGGCGCTGTGCGTTGTCACAGAGTGCTGCCTGCTTGGTTTTATCTGGGATGTCGAGCGCCAAAAACGCCTCTGCCGCTTTCTTCTGGCTATCCCACGGGGAATCTGTCCCGAACAAAAGATGCGTGGGGTCTATATGATTGTAAATCCGTTCCAACTGGCGGGTATCCATCCCCTGCTGTCCAATGGAAAAGCTCGTATCAATATAGATTTCCTCATGACCGAGCAGAAGCTCCTCCACATCATCGAGATACCGGAACCCGCCGGAATGCGCACAGATGATTTTTGCGCCCTTTAGCTCCGGCAAAACGCGCGCAAGGCGCTTAGGCGTGCTGCGGTGCAAATCGGGGTAAGACACGTCCATCCCCCCGTGAATGGTAATCAAAAGCCCCATATCCGCGGCAGTGCGCATGACCTCGACCATCTTCGGGTCGTCGAGGAACACCTCCTGAAAATCAGGATGGAGCTTAATTCCCTTAAGCCCCGCCCTTTTGATGCGCACAAGCTCACCCTTCCAGTCCTCATAACCGGGGTGTACGCTTCCAAACGAAACAAAGTACGGGTCGCGGTCGTTTGCAATCGCGGCTGTGTTGATGGTCGGCGTCTGTTTTGGGCGCACGGCAATGGGCAGCAGAACGCTCAGGGAAATGCCGGCTTGCTTCATCGACTGCTTCAGCGCGCCCGCAGTGCCGTCAAGAACGGCCTTCCCGCCGCTCGATTTCTCAAGCGAAGCGACCGCGCGGGGCGCGAGCTGGTCCGGAAAACTATGTGTGTGGAAATCTGTCATTTTCATGATGAACCTATCCTTTGCAACAATCATATCATATAACAAGCTTGTCTGACCATGTTAATTTGAACCATCCAGAAATACGTCCTTGCACACTGCCTGTCCGCTTAATATTATAGTAATAGAGTCTGATTTTTTAAACCGCGCGGACGTCTCCCGCGCGAGAACGGAGGCAGAAACATGACGATTGAACAGCTTGACGAAACACGGCTTATCATTTCGCTTTGCAACGAGGATATGCAGGTGTTCTCTCTGGAATACGAAAGCATGGGGTTCGACGACCCGCATTCAAGGAGGGTGCTCAAACGGCTCCTGTCCCTTGCGGGCTCGCGAACCGGAATTTCTGTCAGCGACAAGAGCCTGATGGTAGAGGCGATGCCCCACAACGAAGGCTGTATCCTTCTCGTCACACTCCTGCCGAAAAGCGAACAGAAACGCAGGACGTATAAAATCAAAAAGCCCTGCGACTGCTTCATCTGCGCGTTCGACAACGTGGAGAGCTTTCTCTCCTGCACGCAGCAGCTGTATCAGGCGGGCTTTCTTTTCCGCGGCAGCAAGGCGTATCTTTTGGATTGCGTTTACTACCTGATTTTATCGACAGGCGGCTATCTGCCGTTTAAAGCACAGGGATTATTGAACGAATATGCTGATTTCTGTATGAGCGGCAGGCTGGAAGCCGCCAAGATTACGGAATACGGCACACCTATCGCGCCGTCGCACGCAATCATGCAGATTGGCTCCGCGATGGCCGGTTAACAGTGGGCCGCACGTTTTAAATGTTCAATTGCAAGCTTCGCGTCTTTGGCCCTGAAAACGCCGGTACCTGAAACGGCTACGTCTACGCCTGAAAGCGCCGCGGTCCTAATAGTCGCTTCATTGATGCCGCCGTCCGCTTCGATGAGAACCGTATGACCCAGCTTATCCGCCTCCCGGCGGATTTCTTTGACCTTCGGCATCATGTCCGCCATAAACGACTGCCCGCCAAAACCGGGCTCGACCGTCATGACAAGCACCATATCGAGGTCTTTCAAATACGGGAAGACCGACTGCGCCGGTGTGCCGGGCTTTATTACCAAGCCTGGCTTTACACCGGCGTTTTTAATTTTGTCAATGGTTTCAGCTATGTTGGATTTTGCCTCCACGTGGAACGTGATATAATCGGCGCCCGCCTTTGCAAAATCGTCGATATACCGCAGAGGCTCTTCTATCATCAGGTGGACGTCGAACGGTATACCTGTAAAACCCCGCACCGAGGCGATGACAGGCGCGCCAAAGGTAATGTTCGGCACGAAGTGGCCGTCCATAACGTCTAAATGGATAAAATCGGCCTTTGCGTCGTCCATCCGCCGGACCTCATTGCCAATTTGCGAAAAATCGCACGATAATAACGACGGGGCGATTTTCATGAAAACACCAGACCTTTCCCAAGAATCTAAATACGTCTGTCAGGGCTTTTGTATCATCGGCGCGATAACCGAGGCTGCCGCCCAAAGCAGCATGAAAAAGAACAGCTCTATGGTTCCGAGCGTCTTGACGCCGGAGGCAATCACGACGGTTGAAACGAACAGGATACCAATAACCACCGCGAAGCACTGCAAAAATACAGCGATAGAAATGTTGCTCTTGATTCGGATACAGCCCGTGATAGCCCTGGCAAGGGAAGAGAGCTTGCCCCTGGTGGATACATAGGCGCGCGACTCGTCTTCCTTAACGGACATTTCCTCCTTACAGAGGTTGCCGAGGCTCGTCGGCAGGATTTTGATGGAGCGGTAATACAGCCGGAAGTCCCGCGCGACCTTTTCCTGTGTAACGTTCGGGTCGGCTGTGCGCACCAGCAGCGTAACGCCGCTCTTTTCCAGGCGTTTAAGCTCCGAAACAATATATTTGTCCGCTGTGTATTCGGTAATCAGCATAGCGACGAGCTGGCCTGCATTTGCAAGGTAGGTCACGCAGTTTTGTTCGTCGAGCTTGTTGCTTTCTTCAAAGTCGAGGCTCGGCAAATCTATGGAGTACTTCTCCATGAGCTCGCGTGTGCCGAGCAGCAGGCGTTCGCCGTCCACCCAGCAAATCAAGCCCTTGCCGTCCTCATACTTGACGCTCTCGACCGGCGGGAGCTCTTCTCCCTTATCGACGATTACGTCCTCAAACATATAGGTCATTGGTGTGTTCGCGACCTTCATGACAGCCGCTGCGTTCATGAGCGCCTTGTCTATATTATAAGAATTGAACGTTTTGACGCTCAGCAGGTTTACCTTGCCGCGCGGGTAAAGCTCGCGGGAATCGGCCATCAGCGCGCGGGTGTCTGAAAACTGGCGCACCGCCGGGAACCCGACGACCATCGCGTTGCTGCGTACAGCGGACTTGCACAGGCTGCGCATGGGAAGGTTGACCGCAAGCAGGCAGCAGGCAGGGACAGCGACGCACGCGACCGCCGTGAATGCGGAAACCGCGTCGGACGCGCTTTTTGATATGATGCCGAACACGATAGCGACAACGACCGAAACCGCCGCGCAGATGGGTGCGAATTTTGCCGCCGCCGTTTCGCATGGGTCGGGCGTATAGGAAAGCTTTAAAAAGTTCTTGAGGAATTTTGTCCTGCGCTGGAACGCGACGATTGGCTGGTCGGCCTTTGTGCCGGAGAGCATTTTCTCCGCAAGGGTCGTATCGTTTAGAACTTTTGCCGCGTATTTTCTGCTGGGAGCGGCAATAAATTTAAAGTTGCCGTGAATCCTGCGTTCAATCCACAGCTTACCCAGGGAGTTGAGCAGCAGCGCAAACAGCACAAGCAAAGCGTAAAGACTTTTTTCCCCGCTGAAATACGAAGGAGCGTCGAAAAAGCTTACAATGCCCTGCGCCGCCGCCGCGACGGCGGCGACCGCGACTGCTGTGTCGGAGTTGCCGCGGAAGGTTAGCAGCGGGCGCAGCCCGTTTAAAACCGTCACATGGCACAAAGCGATTCCGAGCGCCAGAAGCAGCAGATTGACGATACAGTACATAATGTCCGCGTTCGGGACGGACTCCGTGAGCATATCGGGAAAATTGCGCTGTAAAATCACGACAATCAGCGACAAAACGAACGCGATACCCGTCATCACGCTGCGGAACGTGAGCTTTCTGCGTTCCATGTTGATTTCAGCGCGCACCGCGCGGACGTCCTCGGGGCGTTCAAAGTCCTCGATGGCTTCTTCCGCTGGCTGCGGGGGGATAAACTCGGTATAATCGGCGGCTGAGCTTTCATAACTGCCGAACAGCTTGTCCTTGAGCGTTTTGTGCTGGTCCTCCGCAGGGGGTGTACCGCCCTCAGCGGCTGGCTCGGGCTCCCTTGCGGAAGTTTTTTCCTTCGGTTTTTCCTCCTTGGGAGCCTTTTTCCCGACGGTTTCCTTAAAAACCTCGAGCTTAATGTATTCCTCGTATTCCTTTTTTATGGCATGCTGGATTTTATCGCCGGGAAGTACAATTTTCTTTACGTCGTTTTCATGGATATATTCCGGCACACGCACGCCATTGACGAGCATTTTTTCAGCGTCGCCCGCCGGCAGGGGCTGGACGCTTAGCTTTACAAAATCAGGATAGCGTTTTGGCGCGGAAGAGGCATCTTCGGTTTTTTTCCGTGTCTTTTCCTGCGCTTTTCCCGTTTTGTTTTCATTTTGGAGAGCTGGTTCCGTTACCGGCGGCTTTACGGCAGTTTTTTTCGCTTGACTCTCCGCCTGCTGTTTTTCCCGCTGTTTCGGCTCCGGCTTTTTAAGAATTTCAATCGGTTCGTCCGAAGCTGCCGGCTCCTCCTGCTTTACAGGCTCGTCCTCGTCCGGCGCGTATTCGTCTGGTTTTGCGTTGACAAAGCCCCAGAAGGCCGAAAGCTTTCCAGAAAGCCTTGTGAGCAGGCTCTCCTTTTCATCATAAAGTGCTGCGGATTTTGCGGCCTCCATGTCGAGCAGGCGGTCGTCCGGCTGGGCAATACGAGGCTTTTCCGCTGCGGCTGCCTTGTTTACCTGGTCAGGGTCAGAGGTTTCTTTTCCCGGCGCGGCGGTTGTTTTTTGAGGCTCACTGGCCTTTCCTTCATCCGGCAGGGCTGTTTCAGGCCCGGCTGCTTCTTTTGCGGCTGCGGGCTCAGTACCTTCCGGTTCTTGCGCTTCGTCCTGCACAGGGGTATTTTGCTCCGCCTGTCCCTTCAGTACCGGCTTGTCCTTTATGTCTTCCTTTTGCTTTTCCTGTGGCTCATCCCGCAGCGGAGCCTCCTGCTCGTTTGAAGCGGCTTCCTCCTGAGGCAAGTTTTCAGAGAGGCTGTTATCCTCTGGGGCCGGCCCCTTTTCAGGCTCTTGTACAATGGGAGCAGAAGCGTTTTGCTGTTCCGTCGTATCCGAATTTTCCGTTTTTTCTTCCTGTGCGGTGTCTTTTTTTATATCTTCAAGCTTTACCACGCGCAGATGCACGGGTTTTTGCCGCTCCTTCTTATCAACGTCGTCGAGCGGGCTGGTTTTTATCGTTTTGATTTTTTGGTTGCTGTCGCTGAAAATCTCTTCCATAATGGGGCGCGTCTGGCCGTCTCCCGCGCTGATGTCCACCTCGCTGTTTTCTATCTGGCTTTCATCCGGCTCCGTTGCGTTCATCAGCTTTTTGAGCTTGTCTAAAATTGACGGCTTGCCTTTTGCGTCCTTATCTTTTCCGCTCACGCTGTATCATCTCCTTTTCACGGGCGTCCTCCCGTTTACAGGCCCATCCTTTGCCTTGTGATTTCGTACATCAATACGCCGGCGGCGACCGACGCGTTGAGCGACGTGATTTTCCCCCGCATCGGCAGGGATAAAACCGCGTCGCATTTTTCACGGACAAGGCGTGAAATCCCCCTGCCCTCGCTGCCTATGACAAGCGCTATCGCGCCCTTTAAATCGGCCTTGCACCAGGCTTCTCCAGCCATGTCCGCGCCGTATACCCACACGCCCCTTTTTTTGAGCGCTTCGAGCGTGTCCGCGATATTTGTCACACGCGCGACCGGCATATATTCCACCGCGCCCGCGGAGGCCTTACCGACTGTGTAGGACAGCCCCACGCTTCTTCTGCGCGGAATGATGACCCCGTGCGCGCCGGCGCATTCCGCGGTGCGGATTACCGCGCCGAGGTTATGCGGGTCTTCTATTTCGTCGAGGACGATGAGAAACGGGTCCTCGTTTTTTTCCTTCGCAAGCGAAAAAATGTCGTCCACCTGCGCGTATTCCCTGACAGCCGCGTACGCGACGATTCCCTGGTGGGCAGCGCCGCCCGCAATCAGGTCGAGCTTTCTGCTGTCGACCTCCTTAATCACCGCGCCGCTTTCCTTTGCCTTTGCGACGAGTGGACGCAGGGAGCCGTTTTGAAAGCCTTTTATTACCAATACCCGGTCGAGCGTACGCCCGCCGCGCAGGGCCTCGTTTAAGCAGTTTCTTCCAATTATCAGGTCGTTTCCCTTTTTTTCTTCCATACGTTCCTCCGGTTTGTCTGCCGTTCCCTTTTGTTTTGCGCAATAATATTAAATTATATCACAAAACGGCGGAAAAGGAACCTGTAAACGAAAAAAAGGACATTTTTTCTCTGAGCAGACGGCGTTGCTGTTATGCTGAAAGCCCGGCTGTGTAAAGGCCGTATGTATTGGTAACCGGGTCCCGGAACAGCTCGATGCGCGGCGGCGCGGCGGAAAAGCCGAAATACATCGCCCCGAACAACAGCAGGGCGAACAAAGCGGGTACAAACCATGCCCGGATGTCACGCTCAAGCAGCGCAAGCCGGTAGGAAACAAGATGCGCAAGCGCTATCCAAATAAAAACACTGATAATATCAACCGCAAGGACGTTACTGCCAAGAATTCCGGAATAAATGTAATAAAACAGGATGATAGCCGCCGCCAGAAAATAAAGCCCCACTACCTTTGAGATAACGAACATTTTGAAATACGGTCGCGCGCAGGCAAGCTCAAAGACGCCCCACAGCAGGTAAGGCATCGCAAAAATTTTGACGTGTTCCCATACGCTTTCGTTGATTGCGCCAAACAGGACGCTCCAGACCGCTCCGTTTGACCAGGTATAGACGAAATGCAGCAGTGTTCCCATCAGAAAGGTGAAAAACACACCCATAATTTCCATTTTACGAAACCGGCTTTGATTCAAAACAAATCCCCCCCTATGCTCATCACCACAATATATGAGAGCATAGGGGGGAACATGCGGTATTCTTCTATTATATGACGTTGCAGAAAGCGAGCAGCAGCACGGCGCCCGCTCCTAAGAGCGCGGCAAGCCCGAACCGCAGCGCCCAATATAAAACAGCGTGTTTGCGTTTGATGGCCGACGGCGCGCGCATCTGGCTTACCATGCGCTTCGCCTCACGCTCAAGCACCTCGCGCTGCGCGCCGGCGAACTCTGGCCGGACGACAAGCAGAGCGCGTTCATAGTACAAATTCCCCGTGTCCATTATTTCGATTACCTGCCTGTTGATGCCCTTTATCATAATAAATTCTCCTTTTCCAACTTTATGTAGCTGTATTCGGCGTTCCTTTTACTGCCTTTATTTTTGGCGGGGAATTTACAATATATACAGGAACAAATACAATTTTCAGGGCTGACTGCACATAAAAAAATAATAAAAACCGCGTTCAGTCAAACTAAACAAAATAAAGATACGCTTTTTGATACGGTATCTACGGCTTTTTTACAATTATACAATGAGTAAACCCCGCTTTTTTCACATGAATGTGGAAAACTATGTGGAAAGTGTGAAAAATCGGCTTCTAAAATCCCATATTTAACAGAAAAAGTAAGGAAAATGTGAAAAACTTACTTTTCAACAGTTTTTCAAATAGGAAAAAAACATGTAAAAAGTTAACAAACTGTAATTTTTCTTTTGTCAACAGCTTTTTCCGAATTATAAAAATTAAATTTTTGTAATACATTTTTTCTGAGCAATTCCATTGTTTTCCAATAAAAAATCCGCTATAATTTATATAAGACTTATTGTTAGACAAAATGCTTTTCAAAAGACAACAAAAGAGAGGTTTTTATGACACTTTCCATATTAAAGGAGCGCTTCTCCGTATGCCGGCTCGACTCCGTCAGCCAGGTGGATTTGGAAAAGCCGTTTACCTTCCTCTCCGTTACGGACGAGGAAATATCGCTCGTCTGTCCGGAAAAATATGTGCCATGCCGATATATAAAATGCGAAAACGGATGGCGCGCTCTTAAGGTGCATGGCGTACTTGACTTTTCACTGACTGGAATCTTAGCCGGATTATGCGGTGTGTTGGCGGAAAACGAAATCGCCGTTTTTGCGGTCTCGACCTTCAATACCGATTACCTGCTTTGCAGGGAAGATTCGTTCCACCGGGCTGTGGCGGCGCTGAAAAATGTCGGTCATACAATATTGTAAACCAAAACGGGTTAAAATGCGGAAAGCCGCATAAAAAAGAAACCGCCGTACAATCGGCGGCGGTCTCCTGTAACTATTTTATTTTCCGCAGTCAGCCAAAACAAACGATTGCGGCGCAAGCGTAATCCCTTCCGCCGAAAGCTGTGAGTTCCCGATTGAAAATACCGCATTCCCGTTGCAGGGAACAGGGGCCTGTACCTCTTTCCCGGAGGGATTCACGGCAACCACGAACCTTCCCCGCTTATATACGAACGGATAGGCGTTCTTTTCGGCGTAAAGCACCTCGAACGGGCCGTTTGCCTGTAATTCCTCGTACGCTTGCCTGAGCGCGATAATTTTCTTTACCGTATGCAGCATGGAGCTTTCGTCCCGCTCCTGCTCCTCAACGGTCGGCGCGTCTGGCGCGCAGTCGACCGGAAGGTACAGGCTTTCTGCGGGCGCAGTCGAAAATCCGAGGTTTTCACTCCGGCTCCACTGCATTGGCGTCCTTGTACCAGTGCGGGAGAAACCGCCTTCCTTGCTCTGCAGGCCCTCAATAAAACGCATACCGATTTCATCCCCGTAATAGAGGAACGGTACGCCCGGCAAGGTGAAGATGGTGCAAAAGGCAAGCCTGCGCGCCGTATCTCCGAGCGTCTTGCTCATGCGCGGCGTGTCGTGGTTGCAGGTGATAAAGCTGATGTACCCGTGTTCTTCCGACTCCGTAAGGTTTTTGCAGTAGTCCTCAGTGAAAAGCGTAATGTCGCCCTTGCCGTCTTTGCAGAAAAAGCTCTTATCCTCGCCCGTCTCCCTGTCGGTATAACGGAACAGCGTGTTGTAGCCATTGCCGTAGTGGTCGAGATAAAAATCCGCGTGGAACCCCGCGAGCTTCAGCGCGCGCTGCGGGCACGACCATTCCGAAATAAGCGCCGCCTGCGGATAGTCCCTGTCGAGCATCTCTCTGATTTCACGCCAAATCTTCGCGGTCGCCGTCTTGTCCTCATCGTTTTTAACGAGCGAATCGGCCATATCGACACGGAACCCGTCGCATCCGCGGTCGAGCCAGAAGCGCATGATATCCTTTAAAGCCTCGACCGTTTTTTGACAGTCGGGATGGCCGCAGGGCAGCTGCCAGCTTGGATGGGTAATCTCCTTAAATCCATAATTGAGCGCTGGCTGGGAGCTGAAGAAATTGACCAGATAGTTGCCGTCCCTGTCGGTGATGCCGCACATCAGGCGGTATTGGGGCGGGGCCTCCCATACGCTGTCCGTCCAGATATAACGGTTCTTATATACATCCTGCTTTGGGTCCTTGCTGCTTTGGAACCACGCGTGCTCGTCAGACGTATGACCGGGAACCAAATCGAGAATTACCTTAATTCCCTTCTCATGAGCCTGTTGGAATAGGCTGGTCAAATCTTCGTTCGTTCCGTAGCGGGGCGCAACCTTTTTGTAGTCGCGTACGTCGTAGCCCGCGTCCATAAAAGGGGAATCGTAACATGGATTCAGCCATATGGCGTTGCATCCAAGGCTTTTTACGTAATCCAGCTTATAGGAAATTCCTATCAAATCACCGATGCCATCTCCATTGGAATCATAAAAAGACTGCGGATAAATTTCATAAAAAACTGCATTGTTTAACCACTGCGGCATGTGTAAAACCTCCCGATTTCTGTTTTATCCTTATTATATCAAAAAAACCTGTGCATTTTCTAAGAAGAAATAGTAAAAAAATCAGAACATGCCCGTGTTGTTGTCCGTTATGTAAAGTCTATTCATACGGCTCCGGATTGTTGGTACGGCCCATCAGGTAATCCGTACTTGTATTGTAGAAATCGGCAAGCTTGTCGAGCGCGATGATTGGCAAATTCAGCTTTCCGTTTTCATAGCTCGAATACGTCGTTTGATGAACGTTCAAGTATTTGGCAATATCTTTTTGCTGCAGGTTGCGGTCTTCTCTTAAATCTCTGATTCTGAGTCTCATGGCAACACCCCTGTATAATTATCGCCTAAGTGGTTATCGCTTATGACTTTTTAAGTGAAATTCACGTATGAAAAAAGAAATGCTGTAAAAGCAAGGGGTGGAAATATCAAAATAACAGGGAATCTGCCCATTTGTTTTTAGGAAAAAGTAAATGGCAGGAGAGAAGCCGCGAGCGGCTTGGAAAGGAGGTGAAAAAATGAACCGTTATGAAAGAATGAGAGAAATACGCAAAATAAGGTGCCTTACCTATAACCAAATCGCATCGATTATAAACGTAAAAGCGGATAAATACGCCCGCTGCGAGCGGGGAGAACAGGATACGCCCGCGCAAATGCTGATTTCCCTCGCCAGGTTTTACAAGGTTAGCACCGATTATATTCTGGGGCTTACAGATGTCCCGCAGCCGTACAGAAGGTAGGTAGGTAACGCCGTCAGTTCATTTCAATTCATGAAAAAAACAAGGCCATCCGACTCAAAGAAGCCGGACGGCCTTGTTTTTTTATATGTTAGGGACGCCTGATTAAACGGCAAACCCTCCGTCTACGCTTAAAACCTGGCCGGTGATAAAGGAGGAATGCTCCTCCTCCGCCAGAAAGCAGACGGCCTTGGCGACGTCGAGAGGCGTGCCGAGGCGGCCGAGAGGCGTTTCCGCCTTTAAGTATTCCAAAGCCTCACCGGACAGCTGTGCGTTCATCTCTGTTTGGATTACACCGGGACAGACGCAGTTGACGCGGATTCCGCTGGGAGCGACCTCTTTCGCCAGCGCCTTGGTCAGCGTGACGGCGCCGCCTTTTGCCGCGGAGTAGTGTACCTCGCAGCTCGCGCCGGTAACCCCCCACATGGACGCAATATTGACAATTGCCCCGCGGTGTTCCCGCAGCATATGGGGGAGCACCGCGCGGCAGCAGTAGAACATGCCGCTTAAATTGGTGCCGAGCATAGCCTGCCAGTCTTTATCCGTGATATCCGGTAAAAGCTTTTGCTGCGCAATGCCCGCGTTGTTAACGAGAATGTCAATGCGGCCAAATGTGTTGAGCACGCTTGCCATCATCCGGTTCACCTGCGCACTATCGCTCACATCCGCCTGGAACGCCGCCGCGAGTACGCCGGAGGATTCCGCCTGCGCCTTGATTTCCAGCGCCTGCTTTTCACTTTTATTATAGTGAACCGCTACATTGTAGCCGTGCTTCGCAAAAAGCAGGGCGCAGCCCGCGCCGATTCCGCGTGACGCGCCCGTAATGAGTACGGTTTTTTCCATTTATACTTCCTCCGCCCGGCATAGGTCAGTCTTTTTTAACGAGCACCTTTACGATTTCGCCGATAAACATTTTGTGGTAGTCCTTTTCCTTGTAATTGGAATCGAGCGTCTGGTCGATAAAACATGCGGGAGAAAAGTCCTGCTTATAGAGCTTACGGCAGACGAGCACCAGGCGCGCCTGCTCAAAGTACGGCGCATTTTCGTCAAATACGGGAACAAGCCCCGTTTCCTTGGCCTTGTCGTAATCCCTGCCGGATTTCGAGCCGCAGAAGGAGAGTGCCTTACGCATTTCCTCCCCATAGAAGGAAAGCGTGTAATATTCGTTCCGGTCAATAAATTCGAGCGTGTAGCGCTGCGGGCGGATAAAGGTAAACGCGACGTTTTTGTTCCATAAAAAGCCGACGCCGCCCCAGCTTGCGGTCATGGTGTTGTATTTTTCTTCCGTGCCCGCGGTGACGAGCATCCAGTCCTTGCTGATGAGCGTAAAGGGATTATCTTTTATCTGGTTGCAATTGATTTCCTGAAAGCCTTTCATTTGCGGTCCCTCCAAGTATGATTATGGTCGGTTCAGTTTATGCTGATTATAGCACTGATGTGTATAATATACAAAAAAATATGTATAATATACATTTGGCCGAGGCTCCCGCCGGAAGGCGGCATTGCGTTGCGCAGTCCGGTTAAAAATATAGACAGCGGCGCAAATGAATGCTTTCCCATAATTTGTATAGTTCCGCCGCTGCAATTCGTTGTCTTTTTGTTTAGGGCTACAAAAACGCCTGATGTTGAATAATTATACATAAAAGACTTGATTTTTTGCATAAGGGGTGTATAATGGTAGCCATACGGTTTATAGAAAAATCAGCTTATATTTTAGATACGGAGGAATTCATCATGGAAAAGAAGATTAAAAAGGTTGTATTGGCTTATTCCGGCGGGCTTGATACGTCCATTATTATCCCGTGGCTCAAGGAGCATTACGACAACTGCGAGGTCATCGCCGTATCCGGCGACGTAGGCCAGGGGACCGAGCTTGACGGACTTGAGGAAAAGGCAATCAAGACAGGCGCGTCAAAGCTTTACATAGAGGACCTGAACAAGGAATTTATTGAGGAATACGTATGGCCTACGCTCAAAGCGGGCGCCGTGTATGAGGGCAAGTACCTGCTGGGTACTTCGTTTGCAAGGCCGATTATCGCGAAGAGGATTGTCGAAATCGCGCTCAAGGAAGGAGCCGACGCCATCTGTCACGGCTGCACGGGCAAGGGTAACGACCAGGTGCGTTTTGAGCTTGCCATCAAGGCGTATGCGCCCGATATGACGATTATCGCCCCGTGGCGGACGTGGGAGTTCAAGTCCAGAGAGGAAGAGATTGCCTACGCGGAGGAGAAGGGAATCCCGCTGAAAATCAACAGGGAAACAAACTACAGCAAGGATAAAAACATCTGGCATCTTTCGCATGAGGGGCTCGACCTGGAAGACCCGGCGAACGAGCCGAAGTATAACGAGCCTGGATTCCTCGAGCTCGGCGTGTCGCCGGAGCAGGCGCCCGACAAGCCGGAATATGTTACGGTAACGTTTGAAAAAGGCGAGCCGGTCGCCGTAAACGGCGAAAAGCTCGACGCGGTTTCCATTGTCAAAACGCTCAATGAAATCGGCGGCAGAAACGGCGTTGGTATTGTCGATATGGTAGAGAACAGGCTTGTCGGCATGAAGGCCAGGGGCGTGTACGAAACGCCCGGCGGCACCATCCTTTACGCCGCGCACAGCAAGCTTGAGGAAATCTGCCTTGACCGCGACACGCAGCATTATAAAGAAACCGTTGCAAACCGCTTTGCCGAGCTTGTTTATTACGGACAGTGGTACACCCCTTTAAGAGAGGCGCTTTCCGCGTTTGTCGACAGCACGCAGCAGACCGTTACGGGCGACGTAAAATTAAAGCTTTACAAGGGCAATATCATGGACGCGGGCGTAACCTCTCCGTATTCCCTCTACGATGAGGAAATCGCGACCTTCGACGAGGACGAGGTTTACGACCAGAACGATTCCGCCGGGTTCATCAACCTGTTTGGCCTGCCGATTCAGGTGCGCGCCAAAAAGGGCCTGATTAAATAATTTTCCGGGTGTGGACCGGAAGGCTTCACAGGCAGACTTTCGAAATATGAGAGCACTGCCTTTTTAGCGGTGGCGGTTTGCATTTGCAAACAGTTTCCCGGTAAACCGCACCGCATTTCTGGGGGATATGGCAGCATCTGCCGCCATATCTTCATGTTGGTTCCAGTACGGCAGACGGTTATAAATTCCCCGCGGTTGTGGGGTGTAAAACTAAAAAACAAAATGTCACAGGGGCGGACGATTTTTCTCCGCCCCGTGTACTGATTTTATGAGGTGAATCCATTGAAGCTTTGGACAGGGCGTTTTCAGAAGGAAATCAGCAAAACCACAAACGATTTCAATTCCTCCATCCCGTTCGACCAGCGTATGTATAAAGAGGACATAGAAGGCAGCATCGCCCACGCAACCATGCTCGGCCAGTGCGGCATCATTGAGAAAGGCGAGGCGGAGAAAATCTGCGATGGTCTTTCCGGTATTTTAAAGGATATTGAGTCCGGCGCGCTTGCAATCGACCCGGAGGCCGAGGACATCCATACGTTTATCGAGGGCGAGCTGACCGCGCGCCTGGGAGATACGGGCAAACGCCTGCACACGGCGCGCAGCCGCAACGACCAGGTGGCGCTCGATATTAAAATGACGCTTAGGAACGAATGCGGCCGCATCGAGGCCCTGCTCAAGGAGCTTGTAATGGTTATCTGCGGCAAGGCGGAGCAGTACGCCGCAACCGTTATGCCCGGCTATACGCATTTACAGCGGGCACAGCCGATTACCTTCGGCCATCATCTTATGGCGTACGCGCAGATGCTCACGCGCGACTTGTCACGCCTTCAGGATTGTAAGGAGCGCATGGACGTCATGCCGCTCGGCTCGGGAGCGCTTGCCTGCACCACCTATCCAATAGACAGGTCGGTAACGGCAAAGCTTCTTGGTTTTTCTGATATTACCATGAACAGCCTGGACGGTGTTTCAGACCGTGATTTCTGTATGGAGCTGGCTTCTGTACTTTCCATTATCATGGTACACCTGTCCCGTTTTTCTGAGGAAATCATCATGTGGTGCTCGTGGGAGTTTAAGTTCATTGAGCTGGACGACGCGTTTTCGACGGGCTCCAGCATCATGCCGCAGAAAAAGAATCCAGACATCGCGGAGTTGGTGCGCGGCAAGTCCGGGCGCGTGTTCGGCGACCTGATGACGCTGCTCACCGTCATGAAGGGCATTCCGCTTGCGTACAACAAGGATATGCAGGAGGACAAGGAGGCCATTTTCGACGCGGTAGACACGGTCAAGATGTGCCTGACGGCCTTTACCCCAATGCTCGACACCATGAAGGTTCTGCCGGAAAATATGCGCAGGGCCGCAGCGGGCGGGTTTATCAACGCGACCGACTGCGCCGATTATCTGGTCAAAAAGGGATTGCCGTTCCGCGACGCGTATAAGGCGACTGGAACGCTGGTCGCAAAATGCATTGAGCTGGGGCTTACGCTCGAAACGCTGCCGCTTGAGGAATACAAAAAGGTATGCGGTACGTTCGACGAAGGCGTTTTTGACGCGATTTCGCTGGAGGCGTGCGTCAACGGGCGCGCGGCATACGGCGGCCCCGCAACCAAAAATGTGCTTGAGCAGGCCGCAAAGGTACGTAAGGCGCTGCAATAACGGCTTGCCAATGCTCATTTGCAATAAAGCTCAGTAACGAAGGAAAACAGAAGGGGAGACCTTTTATGATAAAAGCAGGAATCATCGGCGCGACGGGCTACGCGGGCGCGGAGCTTGTGCGCCTGCTCATGCAGCATCCGCAGGCGGAGATTGCCGCAATCAGCTCCGTGTCCTTTGAAGGAAAGCCGATTTCTTCCGTTTATCCGGCGTACCGCCGTTTAAACGACATGGTTTGTGAAACAGCACAGGACGTGATAGATAAAAGCGACGTGGTGTTCGCGGCGCTCCCGCACGGGCTTTCTCAGGACATTGCAAAGGAATGCTGCGAGCGGGAAAAAATTTTTATTGACCTTGGCGCGGACTTCCGCTTGGAAAACGAGGACGACTATAAGCAATGGTACGGCGGGGAGTATAAGGACAAGGAACTTCATAAAAATTCCGTTTACGCGCTGCCGGAGCTGTTCCGGGACCAGATAAAGGGCAAAAAGACAATAGCGAACCCCGGCTGCTATACGACAGGTGTGCCGCTCGCGCTCGCCCCCGCGATTAAGGCGGGGCTTATCTCCAACAAGGGCATCGTAGCGGACTGCAAATCAGGCGTAACGGGCGCAGGCAGGGGGCTGTCCCAGAACACGCATTACCCCGATTTGAACGAGGGCTTCCACCCCTATAAGGTAGCAAGCCACCGCCATACGCCGGAAATCGAGCAGACGCTTTCTCATCTCGCGGATGAAAAGGTGACGATTACCTTTGTGCCGCACCTGCTGCCAATAAACCGCGGTATTCTCTCCACGTGCTACGCGATGCTAAGCGATGGCGCGACAAAGGAAAAAATCAGGGCGGCTTATGAAGAATTTTACCGCGATGAATATTTTATCCGGCTTTTGCCGGACGGCGCGTGCGCTGACATCCACGACATCAAATTCTCAAATTTCTGCGACATCTCGCTGCATATTGATACGCGCGCAAACAGGCTCGTTGCCGTTTCCGCCATCGATAACATGGTCAAGGGCGCGGCGGGGCAGGCAGTTCAAAATATGAACATCATATTCGGGCTCGACGAAAAAACAGGGCTTGAAATCGTACCGCCCGCTTTTTAACGCGCGGCGGCTTTAGGAGGACATTTTATGCCTTACCAGTTGATAGACGGAACGGTCACATCCCCGCGGGGCTTTACGGCGGCGGGTGTATGCTGCTCCATTAAACCGAATAACCATACGAAGCGTGATTTGATGCTGCTTGCCTGTGACGTTCCCTGCAGCGCGGCGGGCGTCTATACGCAGAACCTGGTCAAAAGCTCCGCGGTGCTCGTCACACAGGAGCACCTGAAAAACGGCAGGGCGCAGGCGGTTATCGCAAACAGCGGCAACGCCAATACCTGCAACGCGGATGGACTGGAAAAAGCGAACCGTATGTGTGAAATCGCGGCGAAAAGGCTTCAAATCGCTCCTGAGGACGTTATTGTCGCGTCTACCGGGGTCATCGGCCAGGTTTTGCCGATTGAGCCGATTGAAAATAAGGCGGAGGAGCTTTTTGCCCTTCTTTCCAAGGAGGGCGGCACCGACGCGGCGGAAGCCATCATGACGACCGATACCGTCAAAAAGGAAGCGGCCGCCGTGCTCACCCTGGATGGGAAAACCGTAACCATCGGTGGCATTGCAAAGGGCAGCGGCATGATACATATCAACATGGGCACGATGCTGAGCTTCCTGACGACCGACGCCGCCGTTTCACCGGATATGCTTCATGAAGCGCTCAAGGAGGCAGCCGGGGATTCCTATAATATGGTAAGCGTCGACGGCGATACCTCCACGAACGACACGCTCACCATTATGGCGTCCGGTATGGCTGGCAACGCCGAAATTACTGAGAAGAACGAAGATTACAGGGCGTTTGTACAGGCGCTGACAGCTCTTTGTAAAAAGCTTTCCAAAATGCTCGCGGGTGACGGCGAGGGCGCGACGAAGCTGCTCGTATGTTCCGTTACCGGGGCAAGGACAAAAGAGGATGCAAAGAGCGTTGCGAAAACGGTCATTTGCTCAAGCCTCCTAAAGGCCGCTATGTTCGGCGCCGACGCAAACTGGGGCAGGGTGCTGTGTGCCATCGGTTACAGCGGCTGTGATGTTGATATTCATAAGGTAGATGTGGCGTTTTCCTCCTGTAAGGGAACGCTGCCCGTCTGCAAAAACGGCGCGGGCATTGAATTTTCTGAGAATAAGGCAAAAGACATTTTAAGCGAAAAGGAAATAACAATCAAAATTGCCCTAAACGACGGTTTCTTTGCCGCAGAGGCCTACGGCTGTGATTTAACCTATGATTATGTAAAGATAAACGGCGACTACCGCACCTGATTTTTGGGTGTTCTTTGGTATATTCGGGGCTTGCCGCTCCTTTGCGTATCCCGGATACGCGGCAGTCGCATGCGCACCCCGCCTATACGCAAATATCATCCCCAAAATGTGGTTTCATTAAATATGCATCGGTTGCTTACGCACCCGGCCTCAACCAATTTACCTGAAAAATCTGCACGTGGTCTGTACAGAAAATTCAAGAAGCTTCTGCTTCTTTGTGTGCCCAGGCTGGCGGTTTCTGCCTTTGCTGACAATAAAAAAACAGAATTTGACTCCGGAGGGACATTTTCATGGATATAACAAGCGAAAAGCGCGCGCAGGTGCTCATACAGGCGCTGCCGTATATACAAAAATTTGCTGGACAGACGATTGTCGTTAAATATGGCGGCAACGCGATGGTAAGCCCTCAGCTGAAAAGCGCCGTTATGAGCGATATTGTGCTCATGCAGCTTGTGGGCATCAACGTCGTGCTCGTCCACGGGGGCGGCCCCGAAATCAGCGAAATGCTCAATAAGGTCGGCAAGGAAAGCAAATTCGTAAACGGCATGCGCGTCACCGACGAGGAGACTGTGGAAATCGTTCAGATGGTGCTCGCGGGCAAGGTCAACAAGGGTCTTGTCCAGCAGCTTGAGGAGCACGGCGGTAAGGCACTCGGCCTTTGCGGGCTCGACTCCCGCATGATTATGGCGGAAAAGCTGGTTACAGCCGAGGATTTGGGCTTTGTAGGCGAAATCACGGAGGTCAATTCCGGCGTAATCGAAGACGCGATTGAAAAGGGCTATGTGCCGATTATCTCGACCATAGCGGGCGGGTACCACGGCGAGGTTTACAACATAAACGCGGACATCGCGGCGGCAAGCATCGCGGCAAAGCTCGGCGCGTGCAAGCTGATTTTGATGACCGACATCCGCGGCCTTCTGCGTGACAGGGAGGACGAAAGCACGCTGATTCCCGTCGTAAACGTCAGCGACGTACCGAGCCTCAAGCGGGAGAAGATTATAAGCGGCGGTATGATTCCTAAAATCGACTGCTGCGTCGAGGCCGTCCGGCAGGGCGTCAAACGGGCGCATATCATCGACGGCAGGATTGAGCACTCCATTTTAATCGAGATGTTCTCCGACGAAGGCATCGGCACGATGTTTTATTAAAATAAGAGGTATTCTATGACCATCAGAAAAATGCAGGAAAACGATTATAATGAAGTCCGCGCCATGTGGCAGGTGACCTCAAGGCGCGCGCTGTCGAAATCGGACGGCCGTGAAGAAATCAGCCGTTATTTAAAGCGCAACGAGGGTTTGAGCGTCGTCGCGCAAGAGGACGGGAAAATCATCGGCGCGGTGCTCGCCGGCCATGACGGACGGCGCGGGTTTCTCCATCATATGGCGGTGCTGCCCGGCTACCGCAGGCACGGCGTTGCAAGGCGGATGGCTCAGGCGGCGCTTGAGGGGCTTCAAAAAGAAGGCATCGACAAAACGCATATTTTCGTATTTTCCGACAATCAGGCGGGGCAGGCGTTTTGGTCGTCGATGGGCTTTTTACGGCGAGAGGACGTATACGTTTACTCCTGCGAGCACGGCTCCATATAGCAAGGAAAGGCGTGATATATATGGACGATATACAAATCAAAAATGACGAGCATAATTATTTGATGCCCACATACAGCCGGTTTGACGCGGCGCTTACACATGGCAAAGGCGCTTTGGCATATGATGTAAACGAAAAGGAATACATCGACTTTACAAGCGGAATCGGCGTAAACGCATTAGGCTTCTGCGACGGCGGCTGGGTAAAGGCCGTTACAGAGCAGGCTTTAAAGCTTCAGCATATTTCAAACCTTTATTACAGCCCCGTACAGATACAGCTTGCCAAAACGCTCTGTGAAAAGACAGGGTTCGACAAGGTGTTTTTTACAAATTCCGGAGCGGAAGCAAACGAATGCGCCATCAAGCTTGCGAGAAAGTACAGCTTTGAAACGTTCGACCCGTCGCGTACAGGTATCGTCTGCCTGAAAAATTCGTTCCATGGCAGGACAATCACGACGCTTTCCGCTACCGGACAGGACGTTTTCCACAACTATTTCTTTCCGTTTACCGGCGGCTTTACTTTTGCGGAAGCAAACGACTTTGAGAGCGTGAAAGCAAGCGTGAACGAAGAGACATGCGCCGTTATGATAGAGCTTATCCAGGGAGAAGGCGGCGTCTGCCCGCTTGAACGGGATTTTATGTTAAGCCTCTATGACTTTTGTAAAGAAAACGCGCTGCTGCTCATCATAGATGAGGTGCAGACGGGAATGGGACGTACTGGAAAGCTGTTCTGTTACGAGAATTACGGCATTACGCCCGACATCATAACCTCGGCAAAGGGTCTTGGAGGGGGGCTTCCCATCGGCGCGTGCCTGTGCAGCAAGGAGCTCGGCGGCGTTTTATCCGCCGGTACGCACGGCACCACCTACGGCGGAAACCCCGTCGTTTGCGCCGGTGCTTTGGAGGTGCTGTCCCGTGTAGGAAATAACGCGTTTTTAAAAGAGGTACGGCAAAAGGGCGAATACATAAAAGATAAGCTTTTGAAGCTGGACAATGTAAAAGAGGTACGCGGTATGGGGTTGATGCTCGGTATCGTACTCGAAAACGGCGAGGCGAAAGAAATCGCCGCCAAATGCGTACAAAACGGGCTTTTAATCCTGACCGCAAAGACGCTGCTGCGCCTGCTGCCGCCGCTTACCATCACATATGAGGAGATAGACAAGGGGCTTGCAATTTTGCAGTCCTGCCTGAAAGCATAAAAATACGGCAATTGAAAGGAAGAACCGCACATGAAGCATTTACTCAAGCTCCTGGATTTGACAGGCCAGGAAATTATCGACATTCTAAACCTTGCCGACCAGCTCAAATACGAGCAGAAGCACGGCATAGAGCACAAGCTGCTAAAGGGCAAAACGCTCGGCATGATATTCCAGAAGGCCTCGACGCGCACGCGCGTTTCCTTTGAGGTCGGCATGTACCAGCTCGGCGGTATGCCGCTGTTTTTGTCCGCGAACGATATGCAGATTGGCAGGGGAGAGCCGGTGCAGGACACCGCGCGCGTACTGTCGCGTTTCCTCGACGGCATCATGATTCGCACGTTCGAGCAGGCGGAGGTCGAGGCGCTCGCGCAGCACGGCAGTATCCCCATTATCAACGGCCTGACTGATTTCTGCCATCCGTGCCAGGTGCTGGCCGACCTGATGACCATCCGTGAGTTCAAGGGCAAGCTCGAGGGATTAAAGCTGTGCTTTATCGGAGACGGCAACAACATGATGAACTCCCTGATAGTCGGCGGGCTTAAGACCGGCATGCGGGTATCGGCCGCGTGCCCGGAGGGGTACGACCCCGACCCGTCTATTTTGGAATTTGCGGCGGCTTACGATTGCTTTGAGCTGCATAGAAATCCCATCGACGCGGCAAAGGACGCGGACGTGCTCATTACCGACGTTTGGGCGTCCATGGGCCAGGAGGGCGAGGCAAAGAAGCGCGCGGCGGCGTTTGCGGGCTTCCAGATAAACGACGAACTGATGGCGGCAGCAAAGCCCGACGCAATGGTGCAGCACTGCCTGCCCGCGCATAGGGAAGAGGAAATAACGGAAAAGGTTTTTGAAGCGCACGCGGACGAAATCTTTGAGGAAGCGGAGAACCGCCTGCACGCGCAGAAGGCCGTGCTCGTAAAGACAATGGCGGACTAATATATGGAATGCTTTGGCTGGGTACGCCGTGCGTGCCCGGCCCGAAAGGGTTAACGATATGGTAAGGGATATACAGGATGAGATTTTAAGGCTCAAAAAAGAAAAGGATATCTGCATTTTGGCGCACAGCTACCAGTCGCACGACATCCTTGAGGTCGCGGATTTTACGGGCGATTCGTACCAGCTGAGCGTTATGGCGAAAAGCGCGCAGCAGCAGACGGTACTGATGTGCGGCGTGCGGTTTATGGCGGAGACGGTAAAGCTTTTGTCGCCGCAGAAAAAGGTGATTCTGTCAAGCCCTGTCGCCGGTTGCCCGATGGCGGAGCAGATTTTGCCGCAGGAGGTTGCAGCGTTTAAAAAAGAACATCCGGATTACACGGTTGTTGCTTATATCAACACCACCACCGCGCTCAAAACGCAGTGCGACGTTTGCGTGACCTCATCCTCCGCGGTAAAAATCGTCGGGAATATCGATAACGGCAATATCCTTTTCCTGCCCGACCAGAACCTCGGGCAATATGTAAAGGAGCAATTCCCGGACAAAAACATCGTGCTCATGGATGGAAGCTGTCCGGTGCACGCGCAGGTATCCCTCCGGGAGGCACAGGAGAGCAAACGTCTGCACCCCGGCGCACAGCTTCTCGTCCATCCGGAATGTGTACCGGCGGTACTCAAGGAAGCCGATTTTATCGGTTCAACCTCCGCCATCATGAATTACGCGAAGCAGTCCGATTCAAAAGAGTTCATTATCGGCACGGAAATCAGCATTGCCGAGCATTTACAGCATGAATGTCCCGATAAAACGTTCTATCTGATGTCAAAGCGCCTGATTTGCCCGAATATGAAGGCGACGACGATTGTGGACGTATTAAATTGTGTAAAAGGCACCGGCGGGGAAATCATTGAGCTAGACACGGAAACAAGGGAAAAAGCGGCGGGCTGTATCGAAAAGATGATAGAGCTCGGCGGTTGAGTTTGGTTTTTCCGGCTTGCCCAAACACATAGGGTATGATATACTGGCAAACAAGGCGGGCGGCAGTTTTTCGCCCGCCTGTTTTTTATAATTTAACAGATACAAATTAATCATTTAGAAATTTTTTAAACGGATGTTAAAATTAGGAGGCTAGCGTAATGGAACATGAGCTGAAAATTAAAATGTACGCGTTTACGATAGATTGCAACAATCATTATGAGTTGGCAAAATTTTATGCGAAGCTGCTCAAGTGGGAGATTGCGTTTCATGATGACGATTGGGCGTGTGTCGGCGCCCCGGGAACCGGGCAGGGTACGTACCCTGGTATTACGTTTCAGCGCAACCCTGACTATAAGCCGCCAGTATGGCCGTCAGAGCCTGGGGCTCAACAGCAAATGGCGCATTTGGACCTTGCTGTCAATAACCTGGAAGAAGCGGTTGCGTATGCAGCCGGTTGTGGCGCAACAGTCGCGGACAAGCAATTTTCTGATGACTGGAAGGTCATGCTCGACCCCGAGGGACACCCCTTTTGCCTATGCCCAATGAAAGCGGTCATTGAAAGTGAGCAGTTTGCGCTGTTATAAAAAACGACAGTTTGAGATTGCGCCGCCGTATTCATGTAAGGGCAGTGAGACTAACAGAAATATACTGCTTTGGCGGAAAAGGCGTACCTCTTTTATAACAAATTGGAGGATTTTATGGAGAATGAAGTTGTTCAGCTAGAGTATAAAATGTGGGAAGCGGCACTGCATAAGGATATAGCTGGTTTTAAAGAACTTGTTTTGCCGGATGCTGTCATGATATGCGGCGGGTATAGATGCCTTGGAAGTGAGTATGCAGATTTCATTTCTGATTTTAACATTAGCGGATATTCTATCAGCAATATGGAGATAATCCATTCAAGCGGCAGCGAGGTTACATTACATTATGTACTTCGTACGCAAGCAGAGGATAGCGAAGCTCAGGATTTAACAGGTCTTTTCCATGTGGTGTCAATATGGAAAAGGAAAACCGATACATGGAATTTAATATTTAATATGGATTCAAGGATTGTGGAATCGTAACGCAAAAGCATCGTCCGCTTTATTGGTAAAAGGCGAGCCTATTTTGTTGCTTTCAATAATCGCAGGCAGGTCACAACGGTACACTTGTTGCGCTTTTGCCTGTTGGGTTTACCCAAGATTCCCTTTCAACGCCAGATACGGCTACGCCTCTATCAGAGTCTATAAAAACAGCCGCTGTAAAGCAATTTGCTTGTCATTTAGGCTGTTATCATAACTGGATTTATATATCCTGCTTGCCGTGATTAGAACAAGGGCGGACGATGGTTTCAGTACGGCAAAACAAACGATTAATTTTACTCCGGCGGTGAATCGACATGAAGGAAAAGGTAATGGTTGCCATGAGCGGCGGCGTTGACAGCTCCGTGGCGGCTGCGCTCTTATTGGAGCAGGGCTATGAGGTATGCGGCGCGACGCTGCGGCTGTTTGATAACGGCGACATCGGCATAAACGACAGCACGCGCACGTGCTGCTCTCTCGACGACGTGGAGGACGCGAGGAACGTCGCGTATAAGCTCGGCATCGAGCATTATGTGTTCAATTTTGGGCTGACCTTTAAACGGGAGGTCATCGACAGGTTTGCAAAGGCTTATGAAAATGGGCTTACGCCGAACCCCTGCATCGACTGCAACCGCTATATAAAGTTCGGAAAGCTTTTGGAGCGCGCAAGGCTTTTGGAGCGCGATATGATTGCGACCGGCCATTATGTCCGGCGGGAGTACGACAAGGGCAGCGGCAGGTATCTGCTCAAAAAAGCCGCCGACCAGACAAAAGACCAGACCTATGTGCTTTATGTGCTGACACAGGACGAGCTTGCGCACACGCTCTTCCCACTCGGCGGCATGACGAAGGGGCAGGCGCGTGAAATCGCGCAGGAGAAGGGGCTTATTAATGCCAGAAAGCCTGACAGCCAGGACATCTGCTTTGTGAAGGACGGCGACTACGCCGGTTTTCTGGAAAATGTCTGGGGCGTCCCCTCAAAGGAAGGGGAATTTATTTATAAGGACGGTTCGAGCCTCGGCCGCCACAAGGGGATTATCCATTATACCATCGGACAGCGCAAGGGCCTGGGTATCAGCTATAAGTACCCGGTTTTCGTACTGGGCAAAGACCCGGAAACGAACGTCGTCACGCTTGGGGAAAATGAGGACTTATTTTCTGACAGGCTGATAGCGGAGGATTTGAACTGGATTGCGTGCGAAAGCCCCGTTACCTCGCTGAACGTGACCGCCAAGGCCCGGTACAGCCAAAAGGAGGCAAAGGCGGTTGTGCACCCGCTTTCCGAAACGCGGGCGCTCGTTGAATTTGAGGAAAAACAGCGCGCCGTTACACCCGGCCAGGCGGTCGTTTTTTACGACGGCGACATCGTTGTGGGCGGCGGGACGATTGCCTCTAAGGAATAACCGTGTTTTAAGAGGGAGACAGGCCGCTGTCTCCCTTCTTTGTATTGTATAAAGAATAAAAAAGGGAAAGCAATCGTTGCTTTCCCTTTTTTAATAAAGCTCCAGGCAAAAATACCTTGCCCCCGGCAGCGGATTGTCATAATACGGCGGTATTTCAACAAAACCAAGCGTTTGATAGAGTGAAAACGCGCGCTCAAGCGTTTGGAGCGTATCGAGATAAATTTTTTTGTAACCTGCCACGCGCGCCTGATGAATAATTGTGCGCATCAGGCTGGTCGCCACACCCGCTCCTCGGAATTCAGGCCGCACATAGAGGCGTTTGCACTCGCATATATCCTGCGCGTAATAGCGGAAAGCCACACAGCCCGCAGGTGCTCCATCCGCGAACGCCAAATACAGGCCGCCGCCGGGCGGCGCGTATTTTCCCGGCAGTCCGGTGAGCTCGTCCTGATAGCTTTGAAAGCGCAAATCGACACCGAGCGTTTCCCTGTATTCTTCAAACAACTGCCTGACAGTCTCAATATCCCGGTATACGGGCCTGGTTTCTATATCCACTTGGTTTCCTCCGGTGAAGCTATATACAAAACGCCCGTATGAAACGGGCGCTTTTTTATCCCAATACTTTTTTAGCCGTATCTACGCTTTCCTTTGCGTCCCTGCAATAGAAATCCGCGCCGATACGCTCCGCGTACTCCGGCGTAAGCACCGCGCCGCCGACCATCACTTTGCACTGTTCGCCTGAACCGCGCAGCAGGCGTATGGTGTCCTCCATCGCGCCGAGCGTTGTCGTCATCAGCGCTGAAAGCCCCACGAGCCTTACGCCGTGCTCCCGCACCGCGTCGAGCACAAGCCGCGGGTCGACGTCACGCCCGAGGTCGATGACTGTGTACCCGTAATTTTCAAGCAGTACCTTGACTATATTTTTTCCAATATCATGAATATCGCCCTTGACGGTCGCCAGCACGATTTTACCCTTGCTCACCGGCGCGTTTCCCTTGGATGAAAGCGTTTTTTTAATCACCTCAAAGCAGCTTTGCGCCGCTGTCGCGGACTGAATGAGCTGCGGAAGGAAAATTTTCCCCTGCTCGAACTGCGCGCCCGTCCTGTCGAGCGCGGGAATTAATATGTTATTGACAATTTCCATCGGCTCCATCGCCGACAATAGCTGCTGCGTCAGCCGCGCGCAGTCGCCCTTCAGCCCGTTTTCTATCGCGTACGGCAAATCCATCTGCGTGCTGGCAGGGGAGGGCAGCGCTTTTTTAACATCCTGGTACGCGGCAATGAACTCCCGCGCGTTTTCATCGATGTTCGCAAGCAGCTTATACGCGCGCACCGCGCCGGTCATGGCATCGATATTTGGGTTGATAATCGCAAGGTCAAGCCCGTTTTGCAGCGCCATCGTCAAAAACGAGGCGTTAATCAACTCCCGGTTCGGCAGGCCGAACGAGATGTTCGATACGCCGAGAATGGTTTTGACGCCCAGCTCCTCCTTCACGCGCCTGAGCGCCGAAAGCGTTTCCATTACGCCTTCCTGCTCGGCGGAGGCCGTGAGCGTCAGGCAGTCGATAAAGATGTCGCCGCGCGGGATACCGAGGGCGTCAGCGCGCCGGACAATTTTTTCCGCGATTGCAAAGCGGCCCTGCGCCGTTTTGGGAATGCCGTTTTCGTCGAGCGTCAGACCGACGACCGCCGCGCCGTACCGTTTGACGAGCGGCAGGACACCCGCAAGCGATTTTTCTTCCCCGTTTACGGAGTTGACAATAGGCTTGCCGCAACATACGCGCAGCGCCGCCTCGAGCACGTCCGTCCGGGTGGAATCGATTTGCAGCGGGGCGTCCGTCACACCCTGCAGCGCCTTGATTACCTTGATCATCATCGCTGGCTCGTCGATTTCCGGCAGGCCAACGTTGACGTCGAGAATATCGGCGCCCGCGCGCACCTGCTCGATTCCCTGCGCCAGGATATAATCCAGGTCATTGTTTTTCAGCGCGTCCTTAAACAGCTTTTTGCCTGTGGGATTGATGCGTTCCCCCACGATACGCGGACAGTCCGTTCCGACGGTATGGACCGCGCTGCAAACGGCGTTTGGGATAGCGGCTTTACGCTTTTTGTATTGGCTGCGCTCCAAAATAGAGCGTACCGCTTTGATGTATTCAGGCGTCGTACCGCAGCAGCCGCCAATCACCTTTACACCCAGCGGCAGAAGCCGTTCCATGCTTTTTGCAAAATCCTGAGGCGTTACGTCGTAGGCGTTCGTCTCGGGGTCGGGAAGGCCTGCGTTTGGCTTGACGACAATCGGAAGGCTCGTCCATCTGGAAAGCTCCTCTACCACAGGATACAGCTCGTCAGGGCCGAGCGAACAGTTCACGCCGATTGCGTCTACGCCGAGCCCTTCGAGTGTAAGCGCCATGGCGGATACCGTACAGCCTGTAAAGGTACGCCTGTTTTGCTCAAACGTCATGGTACAAAGAACAGGAAGCGTGCTGTTTTCCTGTGCCGCGAGCACCGCCGCCTTGAGCTCATAGAGGTCGGTCATCGTTTCAAATACAATCAGGTCTGAGCCCTTTCCCGCGATAACCTGCTGCTTGAAAATATCGTAGGCCTCTTCAAAGGCCAGCGCCCCGTTTGGCTCCAGCAGCTGCCCAATGGGGCCGATGTCGAGCGCGACGAGTGCTTCTGTCCCTTCGCACGCTTTTCTTGCGTTCGATACGGCCGCGGAGATAACCTCTTCCACGCTTTTTCCTGTATCCGCAAGCTTATAGCGGTTCGCGCCGAAGGTATTTGTGTACACTGCCTGCGCGCCCGCTCCGATATAGCAGCGGTGGATTTCCTGTATCATTTCCGGATGGGTAAGCCCCAAAAGCTCCGGCGCTTCTCCCGCGTGAAGCCCCCTTGCCTGTAGCATGGTGCCCATGGCGCCGTCAAGCAAAATGAAGCCGTCTTGTTTCAATAGGTCCTTAAACACAACGCGTCCCAGCCTTTCTGAAAGCGCAGGTATCCCGCAGGCTGCAATCGCCGCAGCTGCGCTTTTTTCTCTCTATTTTATTTTGCGACAGGCCGATAACGGCCGTCACCGATTTAACGGGTACCAGCATTCCGCCGGGGCTCAGGCAAACGCCCGCCTTGCGCGGCGCGTCGAGCACCGAAAGAAAATCTCCCTGAACGTCGATTGGCAAATCGCCGTAGCCGGGGCTGAAGCGCCACGTTTTGTAAAAGCCGGGAAAATCCTCAGCAATTTGCCCCTCCAGCTTATCGCAGACCTGCTCTATCGCCACGCTCGCAAGGCTGTCGAGCACGACGGCCTTCGCCATATCCTCAACCTGCGCCCGGCGAATCAGCCTGTCTATACCCGCGCCGATGGTCGCGCAAAGCAAAACGGCCTTTTCACAGTTTTCCAAATGCCTTTTTATATCTGTACCGCGCAGGGAAAGCCCGCAGCCATCAAAGCCGATGCCGTCCTCCCGTGGTATTATGGGAAAGCAGCGTGTAATATAGGCGGGCCGGGCCGCTTCCAGCAGCATAGCCTCGCATTCCTCTAAAAGACGGAGTGTCTGCCCGTCGGGCGTTTTACCGCCCATCCCGAGGTAACGCAGCGCCTCCGCGCGGTTCAACCGTTCCAGTTTCATCAATAATAATTTCCCCTGACTGCCCCGCGTTAAAGCAGGGTTTTAATGCTTTCGCTGATTTTTCTTGCAACATACGGATTGTTCATCGTATACAAATGGACACCGTCTACGCCGTTTGCAATCAAATCCACAATCTGGTCGACCGCGTAGGCGACGCCCGCATCGCGGATTGCTTCCGGGTTGTCACCGTAGCGCTGCATCATCTTTGTGAATTTGACCGGAAGGCTCGCTCCGCTGATGGATACCATCCGTTCAATCTGCTTCTTGTTGGTTACCGGCATAATCCCCGCTTCAATCGGGACCGAAATTCCGGCAATCTGGCAGCGTTCGCGGAACCGGTAAAAGCTTGCGTTGTCGAAAAACAGCTGGGTAATGATATGCTGCGCGCCCGCATCGGTTTTTTTACGCAGGTTTAAAATATCCTCGACTTCTCCCGCCGCTTCCATATGCACCTCGGGATAGCACGCGCCGGATATACCGAACCCGTCCCCGCATTCTTCTTTAATAAACGCAATCAGGTCGCTTGCGTGCTTAAAATCTGTTTTCGGCTCAAAATCGGGATTTTTGTCGCCGCGCAGAGCCAGAATATTTTCAATCCCGTGCTCCTTAAAATCCTTTAGGACCTCCCTGATTTGCTCCTTCGTGTTGTTCAGGCAGGTAAGGTGCGCTACAGCCTCGATTTCAAGCTTGTTTTTGATATAAGAAGCAATCTCGCCGTTTGTCTGCGCGCCGCCCTTGCCGCCCGCGCCGTACGTCACGCTGATAAAATCGGGACGCAGCTCCTTTAATTGCTCCAGCGTGCTGTAAACCGTTTCGATTGGGCTTGTCTTTTTCGGCGGGAACACCTCAAACGAAAAAACCGTTTTATCCTGCCCGAATTTATCCGTTACTTTCATTATAGTCACCAACTTTTTCTTTTATCCGCCGCCCGCGCCGCCCGTCTTACGACGGGCTTTTCCGCGCAAAGCGCGGAGCTTGGCGTGCCGCGGCACGCCCGCGCGGGCGGCGTTCGTCTGTTATTCTTCCAAAGGCCGGAAAACGCATCTGACGGTTGCGTCAAATGCGTCCTCCAATGAAACGGCGGAATACACGGCTTAATTTTCCATACCGTCGCCGTTATTGGTATCGTCATGAATTTGTACGCCGGAATTATCGATATGGATTCCTGGTTTTACCGCGTCCATATCGGCTAGTACCCAGCTGAACTCGCCCGTTGTGACGATGCTGTTACAGTATTCGCACTTGCCCGCGCTCGTAATCTGGAGCGGCGCGCCGCAGTGCGGGCAGGACTTCGACTGTGCCGCGCTGGCGGCTGCCTTCGTCTTGACGCCCGTTTTCCGCATAAAGGTCAACAGGTAATCCATGTAGCAGTCTATATTCGGATTGCCCTTGAGCACCTTTCTCGTTTCCTCGTCGATAATATAATCCGCCATGCGCACCGACATATATACCGTTAAATATTCAAATTGGCTGTCGCGCACATACTTATGAAGAAAAGCTTCACGAATATTAATCCGCTCAATGATATTGATTCGTTTGAGATTGATATACTCCTGAAGCTGCAGCTCATGCTGCCGGTACAGCTCTTCCTTTTCAAACGGCCTAATCTGCGACCAGTCGCGCGCGGTCCATGCGTTTTGCAGGGTAATAAAGACCTCCTTGGCCCATCCCGTGAACCCGTCGAGACTGAAGTCCGGGTCAATATTTGTAATCGCCGGTACGATTTCTATTTCATGGTTCTGTACGATGGGTTTAGCGCCTCCCGCCGGCCTCGTTCCGGTTGTCCCGAATCCTTTGCGCTTGCCTATCAGGATAAACGCGGCGACAACTACTATGAAAATAACAGCGGCAATCGCAAAGCCTCCGCCGCCTCCACCTGAGGAACCGCCGCCGTCGCCAAAGTAAAGGAAACCGCCTCCGCCGTAATCGTCGTTACCGCCGTAGTCATAGCCGCCTCCGCCGCCATAGCCTCCGCCCCCGCCGTAGTCGTTATAATTGCCTACGTCGAGCGGCTTGAACGCCAGCGCCCCGGCTCCGCAGGACAGCCCTGCCGCGAGCATCAGGCAAAATGTACAGCATATTAGGAAAATAGCCATTGCCCTCTTTTTCATGCGGTTATCCCTACCCCTCATTCATTTTTTTCATTGTACCATACGCCTTTTTAAATATCAATTTATATTTAGACGCGCAATTCCATATTCCGGCAATGATGGCTGCCGGCTGCGTTTTCTCTTGGAGGCTTACATCGCAGCCGAACCCCGGCTTTTCAAAATAGGGCTTGTCTTGCCTAAGAATATGTTGAAGATTCACAATAAATGATGGCAACTTTGTTGCAAGCATCAATTGAAAACGGTTACATTCGGTGGTATTCTTAACGTAAGGATTTATCTTGAAATAATGGGAGGAATGTTTTTTATGAGACAACTGAATAAGAAAGCATGGAGTCTAATCCTTACTCTCTGCATCGCCATTTCCATGGTCATCGTCCCCGCGGCGACGGTAAACGCAGCGGTGGATGAATCAGGCAGTACTGCCGCCTCGGATTATGGCCTTGTAGAAAAAGCGCAGGATGGGGCGATTCTGCATGCGTTCAACTGGTCGTACAGTTCGGTCAAGTCGAACCTGCAGGCAATCGCGCAGGCGGGCTATTCGAGCGTACAGGTTTCCCCTGTACAAAAGCCGAAGGACTTTAACGCCGGCTGGAACGACGTGAAGGGCCAGTGGTGGAAGCTTTACCAGCCTGTCACGCTTGATTTTTCCGACGGCAGCACTTGGCTCGGCACAAAGTCCGATTTTAAGGCGATGTGCGATGCGGCGGACCAGTACGGCATCAAGATTATTGTCGATATCGTTGCAAACCATATGGCTAACATCAACGGTACGGGCAACAATATGAGCGATATTTCAACACAGGTACCGAGCGACCTGCGCAACAACAGCAGCTACTGGCACATCAATTCCGAATGGGCCAACGACGGCAGCCGCTGGAGCATGACGCAGGGCTCTATCGGTATGCCCGACCTCAATACGGGAAATTCCTATATCCAGCAGAAAATTTTAGGCCTGCTCAATACATGCATCGACCTCGGCGCGGACGGTTTCCGCTTTGACGCGGCAAAGCATATTGAGCTCCCGAACGATTCCGGTTGCGGCAGCAACTTCTGGCCGACGGTTATTAACGGCTCAAAGAGCCACGCGGGCGGCAACGACGTTTTCTATTATGGTGAAATACTCAACACAGCCGGCACGGCTATTTCCAACTTTACGCAGTACATGAGCATCACCGACAACTATTCCGGTGACGCAAAGCTTGTAGCGGCGCAGAACGGCAACGCTCAGGGCCTTGCCGATTCCAGCCTAAGCAAGGGCGCAGCCGCAAATAAAACCGTGCTGTGGGTAGAGTCGCACGACACCTACATGGGTGAATCCGGTTCCGCCGGTATCGGCAACACGAGCGGCGTATCAAACGCAAACATTAAAAAGGCTTGGGCCATTACCGGTTCTCGCAACGGCATTGCGTCGCTTTTCTTTGCACGCCCCGGCAGCGCTAAGATGGGCCAGGCGTCAACCGACACGACCTGGAAGGATAAATCCGTAGCGGAGGTCAATAAGTTCAAGAACTTTTTCAACGGACAGAGCGAATACCTTTCGAGCAGCGGCGACGTTGCCTATAACGAACGCGGCACATCGGGCGTAGTCATCGCCAAGCTGGGCGGCGGCGGCTCGGTCAGCGTGCCTGCGCGCAAGATGCAGAACGGCACGTATACCGACCAGGTCACCGGCAGCAAATTTACCGTGTCGAACGGTACCATCAGCGGTACGGTCGGCAGCGACGGCATTGCGGTCGTTTATAACGCGGTAACGGTTACGGAGCCGAAAAACACCATCTCCAGGCAGGGCGGCACCTTTACGAGCGACACGCTCACTTTAACGCTCGGCCTGACAAACGCAGCCTCCGGTACTTATCAGGTCAACAACGGTACAAAGACCACATATACGAAAGAAACGAATATTACAATCGGCTCCGGCGTCGCTTACAATACGCCGATTGTCGTCAAGCTGACGGCAACCGACGGCAAGCAGACCACAGAGGCGTCCTATACCTTCACAAAGAAGGACCCGGCGGACGGCACCTATATTTACTTTGACAACGGCGCAACAAACTGGAATACCGTCAACTGCTATGTATACGATGACAGCGGCTCTCTGGAAATCAAAAACGCTGAATGGCCCGGCGTCCAGATGACGAAGGACAGCAGTGGGCTGTATGTTTACGAGGTTCCTGAAAACCTGCAAAGCGGCAAGGTGCTCTTCAATGCCGGCTCCTCCGGCCCGCAGATTCCGGCGCAGGACCAGCCCGGGCTTGAAATCGGCGGCTCCTCCAAGCTGTACCAAAACGGCGACTGGAAGGATTACGAGCCGGAAAAACCGACTGACCCCGATACAAAGCCGACCGGCCCGGACACAAAACCCACTGACCCCGATACGAAGCCGACAGACCCCATAGGCGTAACGTATATGCTGGGCGACGCAAACGGCGACAAGCTGGTCAATCTTTCCGATGTCCTGCGTATGCAGAACCATCTTGCCGCAAAGCTCGTTATGACCTCCATTGAGCAGGTCGCAGCGGACGTTGACCGCAGCGGCAAGGTCGATTTGGCGGATGTCCTGGAAATACAGAAGTATCTTGCAAATATGTCGGCCAATGAGGAAATCGGCAAAATCTTCACCACCGGCGGAGACCCGACGGGCCCGGACACAAAGCCCACAAAACCCACAGACCCTGAAACCGATCCGACGGAGCCTCCCACCACCACACAGCCTACCGAGCCCGATACAAAGCCGACCGACCCGCCCATTGGGAACACGGTAACGCTCTATTTCTCTAACTCCGCAAACTGGGATAAGGTTTTCCTGTATGCGTGGAGAGGCTCGGACGGCCAGCAGAACGGCTCCTGGCCGGGACAGGAAATGACGGCAGTCGGTAAGAACGAGTACAATGAGACAATTTACAAGGTCGTAATCGACCTGTCGCAGTATGACAATATTATTTTCAACAACGGAAACCAGACGCAGACACAGGATATTCCCGTATCTGCTGCCTCTGACGGAAAGGGCTTTTACTGCGATATGAATATCAGGGACAGCCAGGGCCATTATGGCTACGGCACGTACGATTTCGACCCTTCTTTCATCATCCCCGGCTGATTATAACACTTGCTTTAAAACCAAGATAATCCTTATTTTGAAAAGCCGCGCGTTAAGCGCGGCTTTTCTTTTTTACATAGCCTGATTTTTACAAAAAGAAACCTCCGCGCGCTTTGCGCATAAAATGGTAGTGTAAAATGAAGGAGGTGTAAAAAATAGCGATTAGAATTTTTATAGACCAGGGACACAACCCGCAAAACCCCAACGCGGGCGCGGAGGCAAACGGCGTAAGGGAGCAGGACATTACCTATGACGTAGGCGTGCGCCTGCGCGACCTGCTGCGGGCCAATCCGAACTTCGACGTCCGTCTATCCCGCAACACGCCGACCGAGCAGCTCGGCACGAGCAACGCAACCTCCTTGCAGGAGCGCGTCAATATGGCAAACGCGTGGGACGCGGATTTCTTTATCAGCCTGCACTGCAATTCCAGCACCATTACCTCCGCGAGCGGCTGCGAAGCGTATGCTTTCAGCCGGGAAAGCGAGGGCTTTGCCATGGGGGAGAGCATTTGCAGATGGCTCAGCTACAGCACGGGCCTGCAGAACAGGGGCGTATTCGTGCGCCCAAGCCTTTATGTCCTGCGTGCGACCGTCATGCCCTCGGTGCTTATCGAGATGGGCTTCCTCACCAACGAACGGGATGTTTTCCTGCTCACCAACGACCCGCAGAGCTTTGCGCGCGGCATATACAACGGCATTCTGGCCTATTACGGCCTGATTCAATAATTATGCGTTACAAAAACAGGGGGTAGGTGGATGAAAGCCACCTGCTCCCTGTTAACGTTTATGCCGCCAGCCGAACGGTTCAGCTTTTACCAAGCTGGCAGATAAGCGTTTATTATGTCCTTACTCCCATTTGAAGAATTTAAGGGAAACGGCAATACAAATCAGGGCAATGGCACACATGACAATGGCTGGTATCAGGCTGCTGTTGACTTCCAATCCCAGAGAAGCAGCCTTCAGCAGCTTTATTCCCTGTGTCAGCGGTAAAATATCCGAAATACTCTGAAGTGCAGCGGGCATTATTTCGTAGGGCAGGGTAGCCCCGGAAAGAATCAGCATAGGGAAATACAATATACTTGCGGTTACGCCTGCTATTTTTGTATTTGGGGCAATTCCTCCCACCATCATGCCAATACTGAACATGGATACAATAACCAGAAGATAGCCGCCTAAAAACGCTGAAATTGACCCGCGAAATTGGAAATCAAAGAAGAGAACAGCGATAAGAAGCAAAAGCAAAAATGAAACAACTGCATATATGGTGTAAATCACGGCCTGTACAAATAAAATCATGGATGGACTGACAGGCGTTACCTTATACCGCTTCAATATGTTCCTGCTGCGGTAGTCCGCAACGACCAAAGGCAATCCCATGACGCCACCGGCGCAAATTGAAATGGCTGCAAGCGCGCCAAAGGACTGCTCCAGAAAGGAATACCCCGCACCCTCAAAAGCGGGCTTATTTCCATAAAGAACGCCAAGAATAACGAGAACGGCAACCGGCAGACAAATGGCAAATATGAACATGTCCATCCCGCGCAGGGATAGCTTCAACTCTGTTGCCAGCATGGTTTTAAAAGCTTTCATTATCCTGTTCCTCCTCATCTGTATACCATAGGTATGCGTCCTCAAAGCTTTCATATGGGCTATTTTTGACTGCTTCGGAAACTGTGCCGTAAAAAACAGCCTTTCCCTTTTTCAGAATACATATCTGGTCGCACAGCGCTTCTACCTCGTCCATGAAATGAGAGGTCAAAAAAATCGTCAACCCCTTCTCCTTTAAGCCGGAAAGGATTTTCCAAACCTCACGGCGCGCTTTTGCGTCAAGCCCGGTTGTCAGCTCGTCCAGAAAAACGGCCTCCGGGTTTGGGATAAGGGCAAGCACGATAAACAGCCGCTGCCTTTGCCCGCCGGACAAATCCTTGACAAGGCTTTTTTGCTTGTCGATAATGCCAAACCTCGTCAGTAATTCGCTAGGCTCGGCGGGGCTATGGTAGAGCGAAGATGTAACCCTGCAAAGCTCCCCTACGGTAATATGCTCCTGATAGCTCGTTTCCTGAAACTGCACGCCCACTCTTTGAAACAGTTTTTTGCGGTCTTTCTGTGGGTTCATTCCCAAAACAGATACATGCCCGCCGTCCATTTTCTTTGTCCCTAAAATACATTCGATGGCCGTGCTTTTACCTGCGCCATTGGCTCCCAGCAGCCCGAAAACCATTCCGCCTGTCACCGACAGGCTGATGTTGTCCACGGCAAGCAGCTTGCCATAGGATTTTGTAAGCTGCTCCACCCTGATTACCTCCTGCATGCAATCGCCTCCTTGTTTGATGCAAAAAGAATACCACCAATAGAAACATTGGTGGTTAAATGGAGGGTTATAAAAATTGCTCTTTCATTTTACGCAGGATACAAAGCATTTCCTTCGCGTTGTCCTCCGCCGCCGATAGAGAGGTAATCAGCCGGTCGCATACGGCAATAATATCCGTGTCCTCTTTCGGCGTGTCCAACGCCTCCCTTATATCCGTGTTTGGATTTTCAGACAGCTGCCGCAGCATGCGCAGGATGGCCTCCAGGGAATAGCTTGCGCACCGCAGCGAGCGGATGATTTTTAAACGCCTGATATCTTTGTCGGAATATACACGATACCCGTTTTGTTTTCGTTTAACGGAAAGTAAACCGTTCATTTCCCAGCTGCGCAGAGTATCCATAGAAATGCTCAAATATTCCGATACTTCTTTTCGTTTGAGCAGGCGTGTGCTTTCCTCACTGCCGCCGGACAAAACCTGCTTTACGATATTGATTGCCTCTTCCGCGTTGATACGCTCCTGCTTAACCTGTGCCAGATATTCCTGCGTAAGGGCGAGGGCTGTGTCAACGTCTCCTGCTGCGGCTGTTTTCACCATTTGGACGATTTTCTTTCGCAGGCCGTTTTGCAGTACTTCAATTTGAAAAGCAAGCCTGGCAAGCTGGAACTGCTCCACATGCAAATCTGTAAATATCCGGTAACCGTTCGGCTGGCGTTCCGGCTTGGGGATGAGCTTTAGTTTCTCATACAGCCGGACCGTGTTCGGATGTATTCCTATAAGCGCCGCAATTTCAGCGGTTTTATATGTGTTCATTGAACCACCCCTTTTCAAGATAATACCATATGATTTAAGCTTGGTGTTTTAGTGGAGGGTTTAATCAAACGGCTCCGCCGGACGGAGTAAGACAGCTATAAAATGGAGTCGTAAAATAAAAAAGGACGGCATATGCCGTCCTTTCATTTTTAGCTTTCATAACCACTGCCCAATCAGCAGAAGTATACGTCCATCTTTTTGCCTTCTAGTTCGCCGTTGACAACATAGTAAGCAGCGTTTTCCTCAGGCTTTACATAGATTTCAAGCGTTTCGATTTCTTTCGTACCGCCCTCTGCCTTGTAGGTCGCCTTTACGTTTTCAACAATTTCCTCAGCCGGAACCTTCACACCGTTAAACTCGAAAAACATGGAAACCGTTGCTTCCTTTGCCTTTTTAGCCGGTGCTTTCTTCGCGGCGGGTTTTGCCGCAGCCTTTGTAGCGGGCTTAGCCGTTGTTTTCTTTTCCGCAGCCTTCGGCGCGGCAGCTGCCTTTGCCGGGGCGGCTGTCTTTGCGGCAGCCTTCGGTGCCTCAGTTGTTTTTGCGGGAGCCTTAGCCGCTTCCTTTACTGCCGGAGCAGCCTTTACGGGTTCAGCCTTTGCCGGAGCCGCTTTTGCCACAGCCTTAGTTTCCGCTGCTTTGGTGTCCGCCGCCTTCGCAGTAGTTGCTTTTTTTGCCTGTGCCATCTCATTACCTTCTTTCAGAATATAAAAATTGCATGATTAACCTTCTAAAGTGATATTTACCACAGCGTTCATTATATTACGGTTTTTGTGCTGTGTCAAATAAATGGCGGTTTCATCGCAATTTTTCTGTTTCTGTAACAGTTTTTAGGCGCAAACCGGAAGGTTATTAATCAGATATCACAACAAATACTGTGGGTTACGCGGTCCTGGACCTCGGCGTATTTCGCGTCATTGAAGCGGTCGAGCGTACCGACGAGATAGCCCGTGATGCGGCGGATGCGTTCAAATGGAATTTCCTCAAACGTACAGTTGAGGTCCACATACTCCCCATCGAGCTTGATGTCAAGCTTTTGAATTTTTCTATCGGGATACTTTTTCTGGCTGTGCTCTACATAATAGTCGATTTCCTGCTGGGTCATTTCCCCGCCTGTTACATTTACTTCTACCATAATACTATTTTTCTCCTTTCAAATTCCACTGCGCGCTCGGTCAAAAGCTCCGTTCGCGCCGGGTGTAATAACTATATCTTGGGTAAGTAGCTCTATTATATACCTACATTTTGTGTTTTTCAACTGTTTCCAGAAAAAAATTTTAAAAAACATATTTGTTCATTGCTGCTTTTGCTGCTTTGCAGCAAGAATAAGAAAAGTTCGCACCAAGAATGAGAAAAAATCTATGGAAGCGGGTGGTTAACAAATGTATAAAAATTCAAACCAGTACGAAAAACCACAGGCGTTTATATAATTGGGACTGAAAACTTACGGCGGAAAGTTGACGCGCTTTGCGGCGTATGGTATAAATAAGACAGAAAGGGCCGGAAAATCTGATACAGCAGAGGAAAAAGGGGAAGAAAAAATGGACGAGGGCTGGAATCCATGGCACGGCTGCCATAAGCTGAGCGACGGCTGCAAGAACTGTTATGTATACAGGCGCGACAGCAGCTACGGAAAGGACAGCTCTATTGTTTTAAAGACGAGGGACTTTGACCTTCCTGTCCAGCGGCTCAAAAGCGGGGAATACCGGCTGAAAACGGATAAAACGGTTTTTACCTGCTTTACCTCCGACTTTTTTATCGAGGAAGCCGATGCATGGCGCCGTGACGCATGGGCGATGATGAAGGAGCGCAGCGACCTTTCTTTCCTGTTTATCACCAAACGCATCGACCGGTTTTTTGTAGGTCTTCCGCCGGACTGGGAGCAGGGGTATGACAATGTGACGATATGCTGTACGGCGGAGAACCAGAATATGGCGGATTTTCGGCTTCCGATTTTTAAAAAGCTGCCGATTAAGCATAAATCAATCGTGTGTGAGCCGATTTTAGAGGAAATCGATTTGTCTCCGTATCTCGGGAAATGGTGCGAAAGCGTCATAGCGGGCGGGGAGTCAGGCCCGAACGCCCGCGTATGCGATTTTCACTGGATTTTAAAGCTGCGCGAGCAATGTGTAAAAAAGAACGTCTCGTTCCGGTTCAAGCAGACGGGACTAAATTTTGTCAAGGACGGTAGGCGTTATCAGATAGCAAGAAAATACCAGCACGCTCAGGCCAGGAAAGCGGGCGTCGGCTTTAACAGGAAATAAGGGGGAGAGAGTATGCCGAGAAATCCGAACCAGAAATTAAAGCTTTTGTATCTATACAAAATATTGCAGGAGCGCACGGACGAGGAACACGCCATTACGCTCGCGCAGATATTGGAGGCCCTGTCGGGCTATGGCATTACAGCTGAGCGCAAAAGCATATACGACGACCTGGAGGCGCTGCGCGTGTACGGCGTCGACGTCGAGATGCGCAAGGAAAAAAGCTACGAATACTACATTGCAAACCGCTCCTTCGAGCTGCCGGAGCTCAAGCTCCTGGTAGACGCGGTGCAGTCGTCGAAATTTATTACGCACAAAAAATCGAACGAACTGATTAAAAAGGTGGAGGGCCTTGCAAGCGTACATCAGGCGCGGCGGCTGCAAAGGCAGGTGTTCGTTCAAAACCGCGTCAAGACGATGAACGAGAGCATCTATTACAATGTGGACCAAATCCACAGCGCCATTTCCCAAGGCGTAAAAATAAGCTTTCTGTATTTTGAATGGGCGGTTTCGTTTACAACGAAGGAGCGCGTCAAAAAACGCCCCAAGCGCGGCGGGGAACGCTATGCAATCAGCCCCTGGGCGCTTACCTGGGACGATGAAAATTACTATATGATTGGCTACGATTCCGAGAGTAAAAAAATCAAGCATTACCGGGTGGACAAAATGCAGTCCATTGCGCTGACGGATGAAAAGCGCGACGGACAGCGCATGTTCCAAAAATTCGACATGGCGCAGTACAGCAAGATGACGTTCGGCATGTACGGCGGCGATGAGGAAGAGGTAAAGCTGCGCTTCCAAAATAATCTTATCGGCGTGGTGGTCGACCGGTTCGGAAAGGACGTGTTCCTCTCCCAGGACGGAAACGACAGCTTTACCATCAGCGTGAAGGTCATGGCAAGCCCGCAGTTTTTCGCGTGGGTGTTCGGATTGGGGGAAGGCGTGCAGATTTTATCCCCGCCGGGCGTGGTCAAGCAGTTTAAAAAGCACGCAAAGAAGGTTATGAAGCAATATAAAGACAAATAATAATCCGGCTCCTTTCCGAGACCTTTTTATCGTACAGCAGAAATAGTATGATAAAATAAAAGGAGGGGACAGCCATGCTGGAAGCTTGTCTTTGCATTTTCGTCCTCAAAGCGGTGGATGAAATATTAAAAATGATGAAAAAGCGTACGCGCAGAAGACCGCCTGTCAGACGGCGGGCATAGCCGCGCTTGAAACGGAGTAACGCATATGGGCGATAAAACGGGAAAAACAGGGGAGAATAACAAAACGGACCTTTTAAAAATTCCCGGCGTTGGGCGGGACATGAAGGAGCACCTGCTTGCGCTCGGCTATACGTGTGCGGAGGACTTAAAGGGCGAAAACCCGCTTGAAATGTATGAGCGCGACCGCGTCCGTTTAGGCGGCTCGCTTGACCGCTGCGTGCTTTATGTTTACCGCTGCGCCGTGTATTTTGCGCAGACGCCGCAGCCGGATATGGAAAAGCTCAAGTGGTGGTACTGGAAGGACAGAACCCTGGGAGATGAAACGATTTGATAACCTTTGAGGATGTAAAGAACAGCCCGACAATCCGTACTTATATAGAGAAAGCCGACGAATCGCTTATCGCGCTCGGATACACCGAACACAGCTACGCGCACGTAACGAAGGTGTCCCAGACGGCGAAATATATATTGCTCACGATGGGGTACTCAAAGCGGGAAGCGGAGCTTGCCCAGATAGCGGGCTACCTGCACGACATCGGCAATATTGTTAACCGCGTCGACCACGCGCAGAGCGGGGCGGTTATGGCGTTCCGTATCCTCGACAACATGGACGCAAGCCCTGAGGATATCGCGACCATCATCACGGCAATCGGCAACCATGACGAGGGGACGGCCTATCCGGTCAACCCGATTGCGGCGGCTTTGATTCTGGCAGACAAAAGCGACGTGCGCCGTTCCCGCGTGCGCAATAACGATATTGCGACCTTCGACATACACGACAGGGTAAACTATTCTGTCGTGAAGTCGCGCCTGGGCATCAACGAGGAGCACACGGTCGTGGAGCTGTGCCTTTCTATCGATACGGAGGTTTGCTCCGTCATGGATTATTTTGAAATTTTTCTCGGGCGCATGATTTTATGCCGCAAGGCCGCCCAGCGGCTTGATTTAAAGTTTCGCCTTGTCATCAACGGGCAGCAGCTTCTGTAACGGCGGTTCAGCAAACGGATACGCAAAGCATAAAGGAGTAACAGGATGAACGAGCAAAAACGCCCGTCTATTAAGATGGGACCCATCGTGATGGACTGCGGCGCGGGACAGGCCGAAATACTGTCACGGTTCTACAGCAGGCTTTTGGGCTGGGAGCTTTCGCATCCGGCGCAAAACGGAACGGCGGCTGTCACTTCGCTCGATGGGGCAGTGCTGGCATTCCAGGAGACGGATACCTACGAGCCTCCTGTCTGGCCGTGGAAGGCCGGGACACAGGGTCAGATGCTGCACTTCGATTTAATAGCGGAGAATTTAGAAGAAGCCGTAACATTTGCGGTGAGCTGCGGCGCGCAGCTTGCAAAGGAAGAGTTTTTCGACGACTCCCGCACTTTATTCGACCCCGCGGGCCATCCCTTCTGCCTGGATACCTGCCATAATTAAAGAGAATATAAAAGCACCCGGCTTTAAAACAAAGCCGGGTGTTTTTCATTAAAGTCTTAAGACAGTTGAGCACGGAACGTGCGAAACAGAAAACCACGCGCTATGCGGGTGGGAAATAAAAAGTTATACAAAAAAATCACCTTTCGAGATAAA
>UQHH01000013.1 GCA_900540865.1 uncultured Oscillospiraceae bacterium | reverse complement strand
ACACCCCTTTTGTTTTTCAGTATATCATACTGTCTAACAAATGGGGTGCAGTTCAAAACCTGTCGTGCGGCGTAAAAGCCTGTATTAATTTGGAATGGTCACAAGCCTGTAAAGAGGCGTCCCTCCTGCCGTATCAACCTTACGGCACACAATCTTTGTTTGACCAGGCCGGCTGTAATGGCGGTTGTAATACGCTTCCAGCCTTTGTATCGTGCCTGTTTGTGCAATGACAAACACGTTCGGGTTATCTATCATATCCTCATACAGGTTTGTTATTCCGTAACGCCGTAGAAGCTCCTCCTCATATTTTGAGCCGCTGAGCCAGCTACCGAGGCTTACCAGGTTTTCGCATTGGTAAGAATCAAACGGTTTTAAGGGATATTCCATATTATATGTATAAATACCGCCAGCCGCCGCGTTTTTCAAATATAGCTTATCCTGGTTTTGCTCCAGGTAATGCATCAGCCCTTGTTTCACCGGATAATGCGTCTGCCTGCCTGAAAGGCCTTGTAACATCAATCCGCCGCAGATAGTCAAAGCCGCGCAGGCCGAAACGGCAGCCCACCTTTTCCAGCTTTTTGGTGCCCTTTGCACCCGTTCCCGCAGCGCGCCCTTCTCCACCGAATAAATCAACAAAATAATCGCACATAGGAAAATTCCGTAGGCGGCGCGGTAAATCAATCTCTGCGTATACGCCAAATACATAATCAGCGCCATGGACAGCCCGGCAAGCGACAACGGAACCACTGCCATTTTTCTCTGGGACAAAGCCATATAGAAGGCTGCGGCAATCAGCAAAATCGTAAAATAGAACAGGCCGCGGTACGCCTTCATATGAGCAAAATATAATGTTACGGCCCAGATTGTACAAAATACGGCAAATAACAGCGGGTATCTTTTCAGCAGGAAACCAGCACCAAAAAACAAAGCGGCGCAAATAATCAGGAACAAAACAATAAAGCTTCCAACCGGTAAAGATAACGCGGAAGAAACCTCATGCAAAAACGCTTCGATTTTTTGAGTATAATATTCAACAATCGACGGCTGCTGCTCTTTTTGCAGCTCCGCAATTTTCTCGAGCTTCTCTGCTGTAAAAACCTTGGTATCTATATTCCAGCTTCTATACATATTGAGGTCGTTTTGGTCCAGCCCGAGCTGCGAATAGAACTCCTGATTGCTTGAATAATTGGGAATTGGGTAATCGAGCGTCGCCGTACGCGCCTGATTGAAGCGGTTATATTCATCAAAGCCTTCCCTGCCCGAGTATACCTGCGCCGACGCAAAGGCCGAAGCCAGAACAACCGCGCCGAATAACACCCACGAAATCAACTGTTTTTTTCTTGTCTGAAGCAAAGGCGTAAGCGTAAGCCTTGTGTTTTTCTTTCTTCCGGCAATCCACATGACAACAAGCGCCAGAATAAAAACGCCTGTGAAGGCTGCCGCGACGTAAAAGGAATCGCTCCTGGTAAAGCAACCAAACAGGGCAAGCAGGCCTCCCGCTGCGCACATCCCGGCTGACCTTTTTTTTGTAAAGCGCATGGATAAGAAGCAAAAAACCTGCAATCGATAGTAAATAGGCCGTCTTTGTATACTGAATCAGCGCGTAGTGGTTATATCCAAACAGGATTACAACAGCCAGCGAAGCAGGTAAGGAAAATTTCAAGTTAAATTTATCGAGAAACACATAGGTAATCGCGCAAAAGGATAAATAGCCGGCAACAAGCTGGTATAGTACAAACACGTTACAAAAAGGAACTGCCTTCTGCAAGCCGCCCAGCAGGCCGGACAGCAGTGCGTTTAAATAAGGAATCGAAGTTTCGCCAAATATAGAAATCAATCTGGAAATTGCGCCGTCGTCATTGGTTTCATACATGATTCTGGTAAAAGCCAGAAACAGCACAAGCATGACAGCGTTTATCAAAAAGGACAGTAACAGCTTGTGGTGTAAAAAACGTTTTAAATTTTTCAAAGCAATCCCCCATATTAAAACAGGTTGAAACAGCGTTTCGTGTCATCACTTTATAATACGGCTCAAACATTTCACTTAATCTTGCAACGAAGCTATTTACTTTATAAAATAAGCTTAACATATTTCAAATACAAAATGTTATGTTTTGTGAATTAAAACCACACTGCTTGATAAAAATTATATTGGTCTGATTTATTTTATCGCCGTAAAAGTAAAAAGACGGGCAAGCCCCAAAAGGCTTGCCCGTCTTTTACGATTGTGTTAAAGCGGTTAGTCTTCAATATCCCTCGTCAGGCATCTGGTCAGCGCCGCGACGCCTCCTAAAATCAAAACGATTCCGCTTAAAAAGCTTGCCGTTCCGACCGCCGTGATTACAGGGTTGCAGAACACCGCAATTCCTCCGATAATGCAGATAATACCCCACGCGGTAAGCCATCCCCAGCCACGCGCGCCGAGCTTGTGCAAATCGAAAGAGCGGCTTGTCTGGGAAATGCCTGAGAATAAAAGCCACAGGCCGAGAAACGTAGATACCGTGATTGCAAACAGGCCGTTGCTGTATTTGCTGAAGCAGATAAGCAGCCCGAGTATCAGGGAAAGGATTCCATCCGCAAGAACCCAGCCCGCGCCAAGCATGACCTTATGCGACCGGATGTAGGCGATGATGCTCACGATTCCGGAAATGACCAGCGCCGCGCCGAGGATGACCTCCGTGACGACAAACGCCTTCAGCGGATTAAAAAACGCCGCGCAGCCGCCCAGAATCAAAACTATGCCGGCAATCACCCATAAAACCTTCAAAAATGTTTTCATAATGCTATCCTCCTAAAATAAAAATCGCATTTTGTCTATCCATACTATAACACACCCCAAAAATGCTGTAAAGGATAAAAGCAGGAGCGGGAGAACAAAAAGTATGTACGTTATTTGTAAGGATTACCAAAGCATTGTGCGTAGTAAACGAGCAGTAAAAAATTTTAATTTTGCTGAGGCCTTGACAATTGGTGTTCTGCTTCATATAATTAAGTAAATTTAAATAAATATGCTTAAATTATATTGGAGGCAGCGTTATGGATTTACTTAATGAGGTCGACCGTTTTTATTATCATATGGCTCTTTATGAACTGCGGGTGTTGAACCAGAAGGATTATTATAAGGGATTTTCATATAACAGCATCCTGTACCTGAATGTGATTTCCCAGATGGAAAACTGCACGACGGGCAAGCTTGCGCAGGCGCTTCAAATTTCGGCGCCCGCGGCCACATTAAAGGTAAACGAGCTTATTAAGCAGGGCGCCGTCGTCAAAACACAGAGCGAGGACGACAAGCGTGTTTTTTATATAAAAATACATCCGGATATGGAAAAGAGCTTTTCAATTTACAACCGTGTTTTTCGGAATATCGAACGGGAGCTGCGCAAAACCTTTTCAGAAGAACAGCTTTTTCAGTTTTCCGAAATCCTGCGCGCAATCTCACAATACGACTGGAAGGATTTAGACAATGAACAAGGCACTTAGTCAAAAAATCACATTACCCTCCTTATTGAAATTTACGCTGCCGTCAATGGTTATGATGGTGGTGATGTCGCTTTACTCCATCGTAGACGGCCTGTTTGTCGCACGGCTGATTGGTACGGAGGCCTTCTCAGCGGTCAATCTCGTTTTTCCGCTGCTGGGCGTCGCTATTGCACTGGGCACGATGTTCGGCACCGGCCTCAACGCAATCGTCTCCAGAAAGATGGGAGAGGGCAGACAGCGCGAGGCAAACGAAAACCTTACGTTCGTCCTGCTCGTGGTAATCATCATCGGCGTAGCCGCCACCGTTCTATGCGCCGTGTTCTTGAAGGATATTATTTATATGCTGGGAGCGGACGAAGCGGTTTACGGCTACTGCTACGACTACGCGTTCCCGCTGATGCTTTTTGCCGCCCCCTGTATTTTGCAGCTTGTGTTTCAGAACGTCTATATCGCAAACGGCAAGCCCTCCATTGGCCTTGCTATGACGATTGCCGGAGGAGTTTGCAACGTCGTGTTCGACTACCTGTTTATCGCCGTGTTTCAAATGGGCATTGCGGGCGCCGCGATTGCCACCGGTATCGGCAACGCCATACCTGCGTTGTTCGGGCTGTTTTACTTTGCCTTGAACCGGCGCGGCAACCTGCATTTTGTAAGGCCGAAGCAGGCGTGGAGCGTGTTCCTGCACACGATGGGCAACGGCTCGTCGGAGATGGTGAGTAACCTTTCCACCAGCGTCACGACATTCCTGTTCAACATTATCATGATGCGGCTCGTCGGGCATGACGGCGTCGCCGCGATATCCGTTTTGCTGTACCTCGACTTTATCCTGATAGCCGTGTGCCTTGGCTATTCGATGGGCGTCGCGCCCTTAATCAGCTATAACTACGGCTGCGGCAACAAGGAAAAGCTCCGGAAAATTTTCAGGCTCAGTATGGGCCTGCTGACCGCCGTAGGCGTGAGCGTGGCGGCGCTTACGTTTCTGTTTTCCCGCGATTTGACTTCATTTTTCGCGTCGCGGGACAGCCAGGTGTTCCTGCTCGCCTCCGCCGGACTGCAAATCTACGCGCTGAGCTACCTGTTCAAGGGATATAACGTGTTTGCTTCAGCTATGTTCACCGCCTTCAGCAACGGGCCAGTATCCGCGCTTTTGTCCTGTATGCGTACGCTTGTTTTACTGGCAGCCGCCCTGATTGGCCTTTCCATACTGCTTGGAATTACCGGCGTATGGCTCGCCTGCCCGGTAGCGGAGTTCTTGTCGCTTGCGCTTACCGTTTTCTTCTTTATGAAGTACCGCAGGCGTTATCATTACATTTAATTTGAAAAGACACGCCATATAAAAGCACGAAAGGGCGCGAACAGATAGTGTTCGCGCCCTTTCCATATTATTTTTTGTTTGTACAGCCTTACTTTTTCGCCTTGAAGCCGTCCTTGAGCGAAACGCTCCGGTTGAATACCGGCTTGCCCGGCTTTGAATCCTTGTTGTCCAGGCAGAAATATCCAAGCCGCATAAACTGGTAGGACTGCGGCGGCACGACGTCCCGCAGGGACTGCTCGGCCTTGCAGTGCTCGAGCGTCACGAGTGAATCCGGGTTTAAATAATCGAGGAAATTCCTGTCGCCCGCATCCGGGTCGGGCACGGTAAACAGGCTGTCGTAAAGGCGCACCTGCGCGTCTACCGCCGTCTGCGCGTCTACCCAGTGGACGGTTCCCTTGATTTTCCTGCCGTCAGGCGTATTGCCTCCGCGCGTTTCGGGGTCGTAGGTTGCGTAAACCTCGGTGACATTGCCTTCTTCATCCTTTTTGCAGCCGGTGCAGCGCACGATATACGCGGACTTGAGCCGCACCTCATTTTCCGGAAACAGGCGGAAATAGCCCTTGACGGGCGTTTCCATAAAATCTTCGCGCTCGATGTACAGCTCGCGTGAAAAGGAGATGGTGCGTGTGCCGTCCTCCGGGCGGTTCGGGTTATTCTCCACCTCGAACGTTTCGGATTTTCCCTCCGGGTAATTGGTGATTACAAGCCTTATCGGATGCTGTACGACCATGACGCGCTTTGCGGTTTCGTTTAAGTCTTCACGCAGGCAATGCTCTAAAAAGCCGTATTCCACGGTACTGTTCACCTTAGAAACGCCAATCCTGTCGCAGAAATTACGGATTGCGCGCGGCGTGTAGCCGCGGCGGCGCAGGCCGCAGAGCGTGGGCATGCGCGGGTCGTCCCAGCCGCTGACGTGGCCCTCCTCGACAAGCAGGCGCAGCTTGCGCTTGCTCATAACGGTATGATTGATGCCCAGCCGCGCAAACTCAATCTGGCGCGGCTTGCTTTCCACACTTGTATGATTGATAACCCAATCATACAGCGGGCGGTGGTCTTCAAATTCAAGGGAGCACAGGGAATGCGTCACACCCTCGATTGCGTCCTCAATCGGATGCGCGAAATCGTACATCGGGTAAATGCACCAGGTATCCCCCGTGCGGTGGTGCGTGATACGGTTGATGCGGTACAAAACCGGGTCACGCATATTGAAGTTGCCGGAAGCCAGGTCGATTTTCGCCCGAAGCGTCATTTTGCCGTCCTCGAATTCCCCTGCCCTCATGCGGCGGAATAAATCGAGGCTTTCCTCCCTGGGCCTGTCGCGGTACGGGCTTTTCGCGGGCGTCGTAAGGTCGCCGCGGTTTTCGCGCATCTGCTCCGGGGTCAGCTCACACACATAGGCAAGCCCCTTTTCAATTAGCTCGCAGGCATACCCGTACATCTGCTCAAAATATTCGGACGCAAAGTAAAAGCGATCTTCCCACGTAAAGCCGAGCCACTTAATATCATCCTTGATGGCGTCGACATACTCGACGTCCTCTTTTGTCGGATTGGTGTCGTCCATGCGCAGGTTGCATTTGCCGCCGTATTTTTCAGCTGTACTGAAATTAATGCATACGGCCTTCGCGTGGCCGATATGCAAATAGCCGTTTGGCTCCGGCGGAAAGCGTGTGTGGACGGTCATTCCTTCGAACTGCCCGCCCTTCGCGATGTCCTCGTCTATAAAATCATGGATAAAATTGGCGTTGCCGGACGGCTCCTGCGCCGTCTTGATTTCTTCTGCCATGTTCCTTCCTCCTATTGCTTCACATATAGCTTATCCCGCAGCCTGGGCGATAACCGCCGCCCTGCCGCCGCGTAATCAAAACTTTGCAAGGCCCTGCTTCATTCTTCTGAGGGATTCCTCTTTGCCGAGAATATCGAGAATTTCAACCGCGCCGCCCGGTGTAACCGTTTTGCCGGAAACGGCAATGCGCGCGGGCCACATGACGGTGCCGTTTTTCACCTCAAGCCGCTGCGCAAGGCTGATTAGGCAGTCATGAATGCCTTCATGGTTCCACTCCGGCAGCTTTTCGAGCGCCTCTATTACGGCCTTTAGCATAACGGGTGAATTTTCAAGCGTCGTTTTGCTTTTTTTGTTGATAAACAGCTCCGTGCCGTATTCCGGCTGCTGTGCAAAGAAACCGACCATTTCCGGTATCTGCGTAAGCTGTGTGACGCGCTGCTGCAAAATGGAAGCAAGCTTTACATAATCAAACGGCTTGTCTAAAAGCGCCTGCTTGAAATAAGGCGCGGCAATCTGTGCAAATTGTTCCACAGGCATCGCCTTGATGTATTCCCCGTTGAACCAGGAGAGCTTGCCATAGTCGAACACGGCGGGTGATTTGCTGATGCCGTCTATGCAAAACGCCTTGCAAAGCTCATCTAAGGTAAAAATCTCCTGGTTGTCCTTCGGGCACCAGCCGAGCAACGCAATGTAATTGATGATTGCCTGCGGCAGGTAGCCATCGTTTATCAAATCGGCAAAGCCGGTTGCGCCGTGTCGCTTTGAAAGCTTGGAAACGCTGCCGTCCTCGTTTTTGCCCATAATCAGCGGAAGGTGCACATAGGTCGGGATTTCCCAGCCGAACGCCTCATACAGAAGGTTGTATTTCGGCGTGGAGCTCAAATACTCGCTGCCCCTGACAACATGCGTAATGCCCATCGTATGGTCGTCGATAACGTTAGCGAAATTGTAGGTGGGGTACCCGTCGGTCTTGATGAGGATTTGGTCCTGCAGCTCGCTGTTTTCCACCGTAATGCTGCCATACACAGCATCCTCAAACGTCGTAGAGCCGTCAAGCGGCATCTTTTGGCGGATAACACAGGGTACGCCCTCTTTTAAAAGCCGGTCGATTTCCTCCTGCGGCAAATCGCGGCAATGGCGGTCGTAGCCCCCGCCTGCGGAATCCTCCTGTAAAGACTCGAGCCGTTCCTTCGAGCAGAAACAGCGGTAGGCCTTGCCTTCTTTTATCAATTGTTCGGCGTAGGGCAGGTACATCCCCCTGCGCTCGCTCTGCACATAAGGCCCAAAATCCCCGCCGATGTCCGGCCCTTCATCGTGTGTAAGCCCCGCGGTTTTCAGTGTGTCGTAAATGACGTCTACAGCGCCCTCTACATAGCGCTGCTGGTCGGTGTCCTCAATGCGCAGGATAAAGCTTCCCCCCTGCGATTTTGCAATCAGGTATTCATAAAGCGCGGTGCGCAGGTTGCCCACATGCATAAAGCCGGTAGGGCTGGGCGCGTAGCGCGTGCGAACTGTTTTCATATAATATTTCTCCCCCGCATACGTATTTCCGCCCAATGAGCGGGCGGCCTTTCAAATAGCGTATATTTCTATTTATTATATCAGGTTTTCCAGCTTTTTCAATCTTTATCTCATTCCAATACAAAAAGGAAAGGGCGGAGCCGCTAAAGGCCCCGCCGGATATTCTGCAAATATTTTTTGTTTACGTATTATTGAAACAAGCCGTCCATATTGTCGAGCTGGAGCGGGGTGTTCGCGGACATGACGCCGTTGAGGAAAAGCACCTCGGTAATCCCGTTGTCGCTGCAGTACTGCTTTAGGTTACCGCTGTAATAACGGAAGTCGATAACGTGCACCTCGTCGTAATTATACGCAAGGTACGGCGCGAACGCGTTTCCATAGGATTCCTTAACCAAAGCAATCTTCCTGCCGGAGCCGCCGTCGTTGTTTTTAATGACAGTCAGCGGATTATCGCCCCAAAGGAACACGCCGTAGGTGTTGCTGCCCGCGGTAGCGTTCGGGTAGTAGATGTCGGCCTCCATCGGCTCGCTGGAGCCATCCTGTGTAATCATACAGGTGTAATCCCCAGGGAAAACGTAATAATCAACGTGGTCAGGATTCGACGATAACGCGCTGTCGCCCGATATGGTATTGAGAGAACCCAGAAATCCGTCTATGGAGTGCTTTTCCGCGTCCTCCAGGGCAAACGGCTTGAGTCCAGCGACCTCCGCGAACTTCGTGTATGCGTAATACGAACCGAGACCGGACCAGTGGTGGTCGGTGTTGAAGTAGATGTACTCCGTCTTATGCTGGTTCAATACGTCGTAAATATCGACTGCCTTGATGTCCTTGGAAAGGCCCTTATAAATCGTGGAGGTGTTCTGGCGCTGTGAGCGCGTACTCCCGTCTTTCTGAAGCTTTTCACTCAAACGCTGCGGCAGGCCGAACTCCGTATGGTTTGGGACGACCATATCGTAAACGGTAATACCGCTGCCAAGCTGTTTTTTATAACCGTTGATTTTATCTGCGTATTCCTTTGCGCTGTCGTCTCCGCCAAAGAACATCTCAAAGCCCTTATTGTCCCAGATAAAAATAGAGCCGTCCGTCATACGGCCGTCGTCGCCGTTGTCCTTGATTTCCTTCACCTCCGGCGGCTGGGTTACAGGCTCCGTCGGCTTTGCGTTGACAGCGGCCGTCGTCGCGTCTGTCGGCGGCTGCGTCGGCTCCTTCTCTCCAGAACCGTCAGAACAGCCCCGGACAAGGCCGACAATAATCAATATTAGTATAATCAGGATTACAATTCCGGTCCCTACGATAATCATCCTATTGCGGCGACGGCGCTTTAAGCGCTGTTTCCTCAAATATTCCTGTCGTCTTATGTAATTGGACTCCGTGTGGTCTTCTGGCATGGCATGGCCCTCCTTGTCCTCATTCATATCTGCCTTTCAGTATAATACACACCCATTCCCTTATCAATAGAGGAGCGGCGCGAAACATGTAAAAAACGGTAAAATTCAGCGGGATTTCGCTGGTAAATAACGGAAAACCTTATTTCATAACGAACCCAATTTTCTTCATCGCCTTATCAAGCGTGCGCTGTGAAAAACGCAGCGCCTTTTCCGCCGATTTTCCGTAGCATTCCTTTAAATAAGCCTTGTCGTTAATCAGCTTTTGATATTTTTCCTGCACCGGCCGGAGGCTCTCAATAACCGCTTCGGCAACAGCTGTCTTGAAATCGCCGTAGCCCCTGCCGTCGAACTCGGCTTCGATTTCCTCATTCGTTTTGCCTGTCACGGCGCTGTAAATGCCCATCAGGTTGTTTACGCCGTCCTTGCCCTCTCCGTAGTGGACGCGCATGTCCGAATCGGTTACGGCACGCTTGAATTTCTTCATAATCGTCTCGGGCTTGTCGAGCACGGCGACCCACGCGTTGACGTTCTCGTCCGACTTGCTCATTTTCTTCTGCGGCTCCTGTAAGGACATAACGCGCGCGCCGACCTTCGGGATATACGGCTCGGGCACCTTGAAGGTATTGCCGTATAGGCCGTTGAAACGGGCCGCAATATCCCTGGAAAGCTCAAGATGCTGCTTCTGGTCCGCGCCGACCGGCACCATATCCGCTTGGTACAGCAAAATATCCGCCGCCATCAGGCTCGGATAAGCAAACAAGCCGACATTTACGTTGTCGGCGTGCTTTGCCGATTTATCCTTAAACTGCGTCATCCTGGAAAGCTCTCCGAACTGCGTGTAGCAATTTAAAACCCACGCAAGCTCCGCGTGCGTATGCACGTGGCTCTGGATAAAGAAAATGCTTTTTTCCGGGTCGATGCCGCAGGCAAGCAGCAGGGCGTATGCCTCGAGCGTATTCGCCCGAAACCGCTGCGGGTCCTGCCGGACTGTTATCGTATGCAGGTCGGCAAGCGCGTAAACGCAGTTGAACTCCTCCTGCATGGCAACCCAGTTTTTAATCGCGCCAAGGTAATTGCCGAGCGTTATCGTGCCGCTCGGCTGAATTGCGCTGAATATGATTTTTTTCTTCTCAGGTACCACTGTCTGCTGCTCCATCATAGAACCTCCCCAGAAATGTTGACCGGCGTCCCGGTTACTTTATCACTTCGTCCGCTAGCCTTCCTAAAATCTGCACGCCCCGGACGAGCTGTTCATCCGTCGGCGTCGTAAAGTTGACGCGGAAGTTTTGGCACGGCTGATTTTCGTCGGTCAGGAACGAATTGCCTGGAACGACGCAGACCTTCCGCAAAACCGCCTGCTTGCAGAAATCGACCATATCGACTCCCTGCGGCAGCGTACAGTAGGTAAACAGCCCGCCCTCTATCTTATTGTATGTGACCTTGGGCATCAGATATTTATCGAGCAGCTCCATCAGCAGCGCCGCCTTTTTGCTGTACAGTGCGCGCAGGCGCGAAAGATGCGCTTCAAAATCATATTTTCTCATATACTCGTCGCAGACCATCTGCGACCAGATATTGGTATGCACATCCTGTCCCTGCTTGCATACCGTAAACTTAGAGATGACCGGCTTCGGGGCGACGCACCAGCCAACGCGCATGCCGGGGGAAATCGTCTTGGAAAACGAGCCTGAATAGATAACGACGCCTTCCTCGTCCATCGATTTAATCGTCTGCGCGGGCTTTTCGCCATAATAAAGGTCTCCGTACGGGTTATCCTCAATAATCAGGACCTTGTACTTTTTAGCAAGCGCGTAAACGGCCTTTCTTTTTTCCAGGCTCATCGTGACGCCCGACGGGTTCTGGAAATTCGGAATGGTATAGATGAAGCGGACGTTTTTCTCCGTCTTGAGCGCTTCCTCGAGCTTCTGTATATCCATACCGTCGCTTTCGACCGGAACGCCTGCGAGCCTTGCGTTATACGAGCGGAACGTATTGAGCGACCCGATAAAGCTCGGCGCCTCGCAGATAACGGTGTCGCCCTCGTTTAAAAGGGATTTTCCCGCCAAATCCATAACCTGCTGCGCACCGGTCGTAATAATCAGGTCGTCAAAATCACGACCGATTCCATACTTTGATTTCATATATGCGCCAAGCTGCTGCCGCAGCGGCACGTAGCCCTCCGTAATACTGTACTGCAGCGCGGCAATCGGGTTTTCCGTTAAAATCCTATTTGAAATTTCCGCGATTTCCTTTACGGGGAACGCGTCGGGCGACGGATTCCCCGCCGAAAGCGAGATAACCTCCGGGTCCGCCGCGTATTTAAAAATTTCCCTGATTGCCGAGGGTTTGAGTGAGTTGACCCTGTCGGAGAACGTGTATTCCATCATATGGTAATTTCCTTCCTTCATCAAAATAAACGGTTGTTAATGCCGCCGGGCTGTAATAAACTAAATTTTAGCACACTCGTTTGGATTTATCAACCAAAGGCCATATTTTCCGCAAGCCGAAGGCGAAAAAAGCGATATTTGTAAAGAAATTCTGTTATTTAGAGGCTTCCTGTATTGTAATTATCCGCATTTTATATTATACTTTATTATTGACGTATTAGAATTAAGTTTTACCGCAGCTCTTCTCTTTTGCCTTTGCTGCGGACAATAAAGGAGAGTTTCGCTATGGCGGTTTATAAAGCCCCGGACGATCCGCAGAAAAACAAAACGAAGGAAAAAAGAAAAAAGCAAACGGCCTCTCAAAATACAAATGTTTACCGCCCCTCGGGCAGGCATACGAAGACGGAACGTGAGGAATATTACAGGCAGAAGGAGCTTGCCCATAAAAAAAGGCGCAACCGCGCGCTCGGCGTTATTGTCGCCCTTCTTTTGATTGTAGCCGTTGTTTTTGCCATCGTGCTCATCGGCAGGGGCATGAACGCGGAAGAGGACGCGGCGTCAAAAGCACCGACCGAGCCGACAAACGCAACCAGCGCGCCGGTTTCCTCATCCTACACGCCGGAAAAGGTCGATCTTCCGGCGCTTTCGGACGATGGCTCGGACGGCGCGATGGACGGCAGCATTTATGTATGGAACAAGCAGGGCTTCGATATTTTTAAGGGCAACGAAAAAACGGCACTGAGTTATTCGGACGCCATTTCCTCCTATAAAAAGACGCTCGGCGACGGCGTCAAGGTATATAATATGGTAGTTCCGAACCATACGGAGTTCGGCCTGCCGCAGCGATTGTCCACCGTAATCGGCTCCAATCCGCAGCGCGACAACACGACCGTCATTTACAGCAATTATTCCACAGCCGTAACGCCTGTGGACGTTTATAACGCGCTCGGACAAAAAAGGGGCGACTATATCTTTTTCCATACCGATTACCGCTGGACGAGCCTGGGCGCGTACTATGCCTATGAGCAGTTCGCGAAAACAGCCGGTTTTGAGCCGACGGCGCTCGGACAAATGGAAAAGAACACCATCAGCGATTTCGCGGGCAATTATGTTACCTCTACCTGGAACGAGCAATTAAGCGGCAACCTCGACACCATCGACTACTACACGATGCCCGCGGACCTCACCTGTACGCTTTACCGTACCGACGAGGGCGGAAACACCTCAGAAACGCCGGAAACGGTCGGGCTGTATAAAGATATATCGAGTGGCGAGGATTTTTATAACGTCTTTTTACACGGCGACAACGCCAACATGGTAATAGATAACGAAAGCATTAGCAACGGTGATAAAATCGCGCTTGTAAAAGACGTGTACGGAAACGCCTTCGCGCCGTTCCTGTCGAACAACTATGACGAGGTGCATGTCATCGATTTCCGCTATTTTAAGGGCAATCTCAAGGAATATTGTGAAAAGAACAAGATTAAAACCGTACTGTTCCTAAACGGCATTATGTCCGCTAACAGCGCTGTACAGATAGAGAATATGAACAAGCTGTTCCAGTAACGTTTAGAAAATCCGGGCGAAAGGAGGCGACGACATGCTGGGTACGCACACCGCGGTAGCGGTTTACGGTTCTATTTCCCGCAGGGGCGTATATACGGGCTATCTTTGCGGAGAAGCCTTTCACGGAAAATCCGTGTATATCCTGTCGCGCAGAACGCTGCGCGACCAATTTACCGGCGTGGTCATTGCGCTTTCTCCCCAGAAGAACGGCGCTGAGGCGAAAATAATCGTCGCGCCGGAGGGAGATATTTTTTATGAGCCGCAAATACGCGAGCGCCTGCGCGGCGTACGCGGGCTCGATATTTCCCAGCTTTCGTGCCTTTACGAAAAATCCTGCGGCGCGGTCATTTTTTACCGTTCGCCTGAAGGAAACAAGGTACTGCTCGTCAAAAACCATAACGGAAAATACTGGAGCTTTCCAAAAGGCCATGTGGAAAAGGGCGAATCTGAAAAGCAGACGGCCCTGCGCGAAATCAAGGAGGAAACGGGGCTTGACGTAAAGATTTACGACCATTACCGCCAAGTCAGCGACTACTGCCCGTTCGGCAAGATTAAAAAGCGCGTGATTTTCTTCTTGGCGGAAACGAAAACCGACCGGGTGGATATACAGCAGGACGAAATCGACAGCTTCGTCTGGGCGTCCTTCCCGCAGGCGGAAAAAATGTGCAGCTACGAAAACGACCTGCGCGTGCTCCATACGGCGCGCAGGTATATCGATAAAAGCGACTCACATGAAAGCAAGCCGGACAGCATATGATTGTTCGGGCGGGTGGTGAAGCCCGCCTGTCCGGCAGCCGGAAAACCTGAAGAAAAGCGAGGATAACCCTATGATTATTGTAATGAAGCGCACTGCTACGCAGAACGATATAGAGAACGTGGAAAAGGTGCTCGAGGACCACGGGCTGGGCATTCATCTTTCAACCGGCGCCGACGCGACCATCATCGGCGTCATCGGTGATAAGTCCGTCCTGTGCGACACCTGCATCGAATCGATGGACGGCGTGGAAAGCTGCGTACCCATCATGCACAGCTATAAGCTTGCAAGCCGCGACATCTGCCCCGAGGGGCGTACCGTCGACGTAAAGGGCTTTTTGGTTGGCGGCAAGGAGCTTGCCATGATGGCGGGCCCCTGCGCCGTTGAAAGCGAGGAGCAGGTCATGCAGGCGGCAGTCGGTGTAAAAAAGGCCGGCGCGCAGTTTTTGCGTGGCGGCGCGTATAAGCCGCGTACCTCGCCGTACGCGTTCCAGGGGCTCGAGGACCAGGGCTTCAAGCTGCTGCGCAAGGCCGCCGACGAAACGGGCCTGCGCGTCGTCAGCGAGGTCATCAGCGAAAACCAGCTCGAGCTTGCCGCCAAGTACTGCGACATGTTCCAAATCGGCGCGCGCAATATGCAGAATTTCCGCCTGCTGCGCGCGGTGGGAAAAAGCGGCGTGCCTGTTTTGCTCAAGCGCGGCATCGCCTCTACCATAGAGGAATGGCTCGACGCGGCGGAATACATCATGAGCGAGGGCAACTATAACGTCGTCCTGTGCGAGCGCGGTATCCGCACGTTCGAGACGGCGACCCGCAACACGCTCGACATTTCGGCGGTTCCCGTCGCCAAGGAGCGCAGCTGCCTGCCGGTCATTATTGACCCGTCGCACGCGGCGGGCAAGCGCGCCTATATCTCGTCCCTTTCACTCGCGGCTGTCGCCGCAGGCGCGGATGGGCTGATTATCGAGGTGCATCCGAACCCCAAAAAGGCGATGTCCGACGCCGCACAGCAGCTTACCCCGCAGGCGTACCTGGAGCTTTCCAAAAAGATTTTCGCCGTCAAGGCGGCGCTTTGCGGGGATTAAAACCAACAGGAAAACAAAGAAGCGCACGGCATATGCCGTGCGCTTTTATTCTGCTCTGTTTTATCAGTCGAGAGAAGGAATCAGCTTGACGATATATTTCTGCATCTGCAAAACGTCGCTTAAATTGACTTTTCCGTTATGGTCCGCGTCCGCCGCCGCAAGCTGCGCCGGGTTGAGCAGAACCTGGCTCGCAAGGTACTTCTGCAGGATGACTACATCGCGCACGCTGACTTCCCCGTCGCCGTTTAAGTCGCCCGTACGCTTCGGGATAACGCCCGGGTCGAGCGCTTCCTGCTGCTTTACAAGCTCAGCCTGTGCCGCGTCGATTTGCGCCTTGAGCGCAAAGACGTCCGCGCTTACGGCCTTTGCGTCGTAATATGCCTGTAAGAAACGGTCGGCGCTCTCCTGCGTATAGGAGTCGAGCCCACCCTTAATTACGGTTTCCGCGCCGGTTATGGCCTTATTGAGCGCAGTTTTGTCCGCGCCGTCAAGGGAGACAAACGTTACGTTGGCCTTGCTGTCCGCGTAGGCCTGCGCGGCAGACCCGTTATAGCCGTAGACGGAAAGCTTTGTAAATCCGCTCGCCATGTCCTTGTCGATTTGCGTAATTTCCTTCGGGATATACATTCTTTCAAGGCTCTTGCAGCTGCCAAACGCCACATACCCGAGGGCAATATCTTTTTCAGGCAGAACAATCGTTTTGAGGTTCGGCATCTGGAAGAACGAATAGGAAAGCGAGGAAACGCCGGAGCCGATGTACAGCTCCTCTATATGGGTGTCCATGAAAGCATAGTCGGACACCGTCTTAACGCTGTCTGGAATCGTGAGCGTTCCGGCAAGGGCAGTGCAGCCCTTGAACGCGCGCACGCCTATGGTTTCAAGCCCCTCGGACAGGGTAAGCTCCGAAAGGGAAGCGCAGCCGGAAAACGCGTCGTTCGGGATTGCCTTGATTCCACTGCCGAGCGTTACGCTTTTGAGCGAGGTATTGCCCTGAAAGCTGAACGCGTCGAGCGAGCTGACGCCGCTGCCCAGGGAAACTACTTCCAGCTTTTTGCAGTCGGTAAACGACATCGCGCCCACGTTCGTCACGCTGTCGGGAATCACAAGGCGCTTAAGCGACGTGCAGCCCGTCATGAACTTGCTGCCGATATAAGCGTAGCCCTGCGGGAACACCGCCTCCTCTAGCGCCGGGCAGTTGATGAGCACCTGTGAGCCCGTGCTCTTCACCCCTGACCCGAACGTGATTTTCTTTAGCTTGGTGCAGTTCGCAAACGCGACCATGCCGACATGCTCGACGCTGTCGGGAATCGTCACCTCTATCAGCTGCGTACAGGTATTGAAGGCCGCGTCCCCAATACTTAAAACGCCCTCGGGAATCGAGACGGACGTAAGCGCCATCTGGTTGAACGCAAAGCCCTCGATTTGCACAACAGCCGCGCCGCCGAGCTTTTCCGGAATGACCATGTCCATATCCCTGCCGTCGTATTTCTTTACCGTACAGGTTTTATAGCCTTCGTCGAGCATTTCATACGTAAAGCCTGTATTGCTGTCAAAAAAGATTGCGCCGGTGCCGGCGCTTGCCGTAATGGGAACCGCCGCAAAGACGGATATGAGCAGCAGCACACACAGCGCGCAGGACAAAATACCTTTACATTTTTTCATCATCCATTATCCTTTCCAGTCCAATGTTTTTATAGTTTGAGAATACCATTTTTTCCGCTATGATGCAAGAGATTTCAATATTTTTAACTATGTTTTTTCATAAATTTTTGTTTCTATTTGTAAAATGTTACAAATTCCCGCACGCTTATCTCCATAAATTTCCTTTTTTAATAAATTTATATATTCCTTGCAACAAAAGCGCGCTTTGTTTACACTTATCTTATAGCGGAGGCTTTACAGCAAATTTGCGGGAGGGAGGCAAGGGCTTTGACTGATTCCTTCAACAGCTTAGTAAAACGCGCGCGCAAAGGGGACCGGCACGCCTTTTCCCTTCTCTACCAGGAAATTTACGCGGACTTATACCGTTACGCCTGCTTCGTCCTGCGAAATCCTCAGGACGCTGAGGACGCCGTGAGCGACGCGGTCGCGGATGCATACGCGGCCATTGGAAGGCTGCGCGGGGAGGAAGCCTTCAAAAGCTGGATGTTTACGATTTTGTCCCGCAAATGCAAGCAGCAGCTGCGCGCCTATTACCGGCAGAAGGATATTATCAACAGCCCTCCGCTTTCCTGCGCCGTTGCGCAGCTTGACGTCAGCGCGGAGCTGAAGGACGCGCTGCGGCATTTAAGCGGCGAAGAGCGCATGATAGTGGCTCTGACGGTATTCGGCGGCTATACCGGTGAAGAAACCGCAAAAATCTGTAAGCTCAACCGCAGCACCACGCGCTCGAAATACGCGCGCGCCCTGAAAAAGCTGAAAGCGGCTTTGGAAGGAACGTAAGACTGTTTTATTAATGAAAGGTATATGAAAGAAAGGAGGAAGCCCTGATGGAAGACAGGGAGCTTTTCTCAAAATTGAATGAGTTGGGCGCGGAAATCGACCCGCCCGAACGCCTGCGCCCCAACGCTGTGGAGCAGGCCCTCAGGGGCGTACGAAGGAAGCGTCCCGCCGCGCGGGCCGCGGCGGTATGCGCGCTCGTGCTCACCCTTACGCTGACAGCCTCCGTATTGACCTCGGATATGAACCCGGGCGGCCAGCCTCCAATCGACGCGCCCCGCGTGCAGGAGGCAAAAAAGCAGAAAAACGACTACACCACCATTTATAAGACGCTTCTGGCGGCGTTCCGGGAAAGCCCCGCCGTAAATTCAAGCGCTGCCGGTAATGAAAATGCCTTCGCTCCGGAATACGACTTTTCCGGCATGGATACATTAAAGCAAAGCCTGCCGTATTCCGATACAAACAGCCAGGTGCCGGGCGTGCAGGAGGGGGATATTTCCAAAACGGATGGTACGTATATTTATACCATCGTCCAAAACCGCCTGACGATTGCAAGGGCGGAAAGCGGCAGGCTCACGCCCATATATACAAAGGTTATAGGAAACGCCCCGGCCGGGAACAGTAAAATTGAAAGCACACAGGCGGTTCAAATGTATTTGCAGGGCGATATTCTGACCGTCATCTGTTCCGGCACATATGGCGCGGGTATATATGAAGATATCGCCGTGTGCGGGGATACGGCGCGCTCCGGGGACACGCAGATTTTTATTTACGATATATCAGACCGGAGCGCCCCAAGGCAAAGCGGCGAGCTGGAGGTAAGCGGCAATTACCTTACCTCCCGCGTCGTGGACGGTATGCTTTACGTGCTGACGGATTACTTTTTCCACTTTGGCGACGCACAGGAACAGTTCCCCACGTCGTTCGTCCCGTCTCTTACCGCCGGCGGAAAAAGGCGCGCGGTTGACAGCGCGGACGTATGCATATCGATGGCGAAGCCGCAGGCGCAGTACACGACCATTGCGTCCATCGATTTAAACAGCCCTTCGGATTTTACCGACGCAAAGGCCGTCATGGGCGGCGGAACATCAATTTATTGCAGTACGCAGAGCCTGTACCTGCCCATATACCAATATTATGAGGAAACGGAAACCTCCGGGCTTCAATTGCTGAAATACGGCTTTACCGGCGGAAAAATCACGCTGGCCGCCGAAACACAGCTGAAGGGCGGCCTTTTAAACCAATACGCAATGGACGAATACGGCGGATATTTCCGTCTTGTCACCTCCTATACGAATCGGAAGGTGACGCAGGAGGGCGGCTCCGTCTCCGCTGAAATACTGGGAGAAAGCCAAATGCTCTATGTCCTCGACGAAGCCCTGCGCACTGTGGGGACATACTTGAACGATTCTAAGGATGAACGGCTGCAGTCCGTGCGTTTTGTCGAAAACACCGCCTATTTTGTGACGTTCCTCCAGACCGACCCGCTGTTTGCAATCGACCTTTCCGACCCCGCCCGACCAAAGCTGAAAAGCGAGCTCAAGCTGCCCGGCTTTTCACGGTACCTGCACCCTTATGGCGAAAACCGCCTGTTGGGTTTTGGTGTAGACGCAGATGAATCCGGCATGCAGACAGGGCTCAAGCTTTCCATGTTTGACACGACAAACAGCGGCGATGTCAAGGAAAAGCATACCATCACGTTTTCCGATAGAAATGGCAGCAGCGCGGCCCTCAATGAGTTTAAAGCAATCCTGATTGCCCCCGAAAAAGGGCTGATTGGACTGCCCGCGTGGGAATTAAACGAAAACGGCCATGAACGCAGCCTGTGTTATTATGTTTTTTCCTACAGCGACACAAAGGGCTTTACGCTGGAAGCACAGCTAGCGCTCGATTGCCCGGACGATGAAAGCCTTTACCTGGACAGAGCCAGGGGTATGTATATCGGCGATTCCCTTTATATTACGAACGCGCCGTATATTTCGTCCTATTCCCTATCAGACTTTTCTTTGACAGATAAAATCAAATGCTGGTAACGTCAAAACGGCCCTTCCCACAGCGGTGGGAAGGGCCGTTTCTCATATTTTGTGCGCTCTGTAAAATTCCTTTAAATCGGCTTTCACGTCGTCGGGCAAGCCGTGCCAGCGAATACCACGCACAGCCCCTTCCAGCCCGCACAGCCTGTTGTAGCAGGCGGAAGGGTCGAACGCCTGTATCAAAAGCCACGCCTGCCTGCTTCCTGTTTCTATAAGCTGTTCGGGCGTTTCGATTCCCGCCCGGTTCAGCTGCTCCTCCATTGTTTTGCCGATGTTCGGCATATCTGTAAGCCTTGCCATATCATGAAAGCTTCCTTTCTATAGTTCCTGCTGTACAGGCGCCTGCTCCTGTACGGAAATAATTTCTTCTTCCTTTTTCTTTAAAATCCGCTTGAAGCGGTATGCAAACAATGTCACGGTTGCCGTCGCCGCAAGAATATCCGCCACAGGCTCCGCAAAAAAGACGGCGAACACCTTATCCTGGAGCATCAGGGGAAGCGTGAAAATCAGCGGGATGAGCAGGATTACCTTGCGCAGTATGGCAAGGAACACCGAAACGCCCGCCTGCCCGAGCGCGATAAACGTCTGCTGGCAGGCATTCTGCGCGCCGAGTACGACGGCCGCGCCCATATAGATGCGCAGCGCCCAGACGGAAATCGCGCTCAATTGCTCGCTGTTGCTGAAAATCGCGACAAACGCCTGCGGAAAAAGCATAATGCTGCCCCACAGAAGCGCCGCAAACGCCATGCACCAGATAAACAGCAGGCGGAACGTCTTTTTGACCCGCTGCACGTTCCCCGCTCCGTAGTTGTAGCTGATAATCGGCTGGGAGCCCTGCGTCAGCCCCATCAGCAGCAAAAAGGTAAACTGCATGACGCTCGATAAAATGGTCATCGCGCCGACAGCCAAATCCCCGCCGTAGCGCATCAGCTGCACATTGAAGCAGACCGTGATGATGCTTTCCGTCGCCTGCATGATAAACGGCGAAACGCCGAGCGCCACCACCGGCAGGATGACCGACGGGCTCAAGCGGAAATATTTTAACCGGATTTTTAATTGTGTGCGCTTTCCGGTCAGGAATTTAAGCACCCACACGGCCGACACGGCCTGTGATAAAATCGTTGCGAGCGCCGCGCCCTTTACGCCCATACCGAACACAAAAATAAAAACGGGGTCAAGCGCAATATTCAAAACCGCTCCGATGACGGTCGTAAGCATACTGGTTTTTGCAAAGCCCTGGGCGGAAATAAACGGGTTGAGCCCCAAAACAAACTGCACAAAGATTGTACCGATTGCATAAATCGACAGGTAGTCCATCGCGTAGCCGATTGTGTTGCCGCTCGCCCCGAATAAAAGAAGAAAATCACGCCCAAACACAAGGATTACCGCCGTAATGACGGCCGACATTATCAAAAGCAGGCAGGCGCAGCTGCCCAGAATGCGCTGCGCTCCCTCGTTATCCTTTTCTCCCATTTTCATCGACGCGCGCGGCGCGCCGCCCATCCCGACGAGCATACTGAACGCCGAGATGATCATAATCACCGGAAACGTAACCCCAACACCCGTAAGCGCCAGGTCGCCGATTCCTTCAATATGGCCGATATACATCCGGTCCACCAGGTTATACAGCACATTGATGAGCTGCGCCGCAATTGCGGGCAGCGCCATATTGAACAGCAGCCTGCCGACGCTCCCGCGCCCCAGGTCGTTCTGCGATTTAGCCATCGTTATCTTCTCCCTATGTAACCGTTTAAACGGTAATATCGTTTTTTATGTTTTCAAAGGTCGCTTCCCCGATTCCTCTGACGTTCCTGATTTCCCCAATGCTGCCGAACGGCCCGTGCTCCTCCCGGTAAGCGACGATTCGCGCGGCGATGACCTCCCCAACGCCGTCGAGCCTCTCCTGAAGCTCCTGGGCGCCGGCGGTATTGATGTTTACCTTTAAAGCCGCGTCAGACCGTGCAGGCGCCTGTACAGCACTGGACGGCGCGCCTTTCGGCGGTGCGGACGGCGCCGTTCCTTCGGGGCGCGTCCCTTTTTCGGTATATATTATGCGGGGCAGGCTCGTCTGCGGAACGTAAAAAGCGTTGTAGCCGGAAAGAAAGGCGCATGCGATAAGCGCAAGCGCAACGAGAACCATCGTGTGCGGCAGCTTCCTTCCCATATTACCCACCACCGTTTCGTATTTTAATCTGTCTTATATTATTATAGCGTATCGCGCGGATTTGTAAACCGTAAGCCCCGCAGGTATTCCAATGAAAGAATCCGCATATATATAGGAAAGACAATTTGTTGTTTGGGCGGGTGATTTGGATGAAGAAGGTTATTTGCGCGGCTCTCGCCGTGGTGCTGCTGGGCACCGGGCTCGCGGTAATGGTGGGCGCCAGCGGCAAAAACGACGATTATATCAAGTATGTGGAGTACAACGTCTGTTACGACGCGATGGAAACGGCAATGAACGCCGATATCGAGTCGCAGGAACAGGAAATCAAAATAGACTGGATTGACGTGCTTTCTTACCTCGGCGCGAAATACGGCGGCAATTTTAAGAGCTATAAGAAAAAAGACTGTACGGAATTTATAGAAAGGCTCAAAAACGGGGAAAAGGTCGAAGACCTCACAAAGGATATGAAATACTTCTCTTATTACCGCGAAGCCTACGGCGCGGTGCTCGGCGGATTCCTCGGTAATTATAAGGAAACAAAGACCGACGAATCGGGCAATGCCGTGACAGAAGAAAAATACGGCCTGTGCGTCTTTTCCCCCATTGCCAAAACGTTCCCCTTTTCCCATTTTGACGATTTCGGCACAAGCCGCGACTACGGCTATAAGCGCCAGCATCTGGGCCATGATTTGATGGCCGCGACGGGCACGCCCGTTATTGCGGTGGAATCGGGCGTTGTGGAAATTATGGGCTGGAACCAGTACGGCGGCTGGCGCGTGGGAATCCGCAGCTTTGACGGCAAACGCTACTATTACTACGCGCACCTGCGCCAGAACCGCCCCTTCCACGCCGATTTAAGCGAAGGCAAGACGGTAAACGCGGGCGACGTGATTGGGTATGTCGGCAGAACGGGCTACAGCGCAAAGGAAAACGTAAACGGAATTGAAACGAGCCACCTGCATTTCGGCCTGCAGCTGATTTTCGACGAAAGCCAGAAGGAATGCGTCAACGAAATCTGGGTTGACCTCTACGCGGTTACCAAGCTTTTGCAAAAGCGCCAGAGCGAGGTTTACCGCGTGGCGGAGACAAAAGAATTCTATCCGCAGAACAAATTTGAGCTTGTCCACACGGAAGAGGCAAATGTAAAAAAGTAGGTGACAACCGTAACAGTATTGTAAAGGTTGGAAAATGTAAATGCTGTTGACATCACAAACAACACCGTTTAAAATGGTATCGTTGCTTAAAAAGTGAATATTTTGGAGGTATAGGAAAATGAAAAAGATAATCGCAGCGGTTCTGGCCGCGCTGTGCGTGCTCGCGTTCGCGGGCTGCTCGGACAATACCGCAAAAGATGTGGACTTGAACGAGGTAATGACAAAAATAAACACGGACTATAAAATTTCCGGCATGCAGGAAATTACGGATAAGGATGAGCTATGCACCTCCTACCGTCTGGAAAGCGCCGACGTGGCGGCTTTTGCGGCGGAAATCGAGAAAAACGGGCTCAATGAAATTGTTCTGATTAAGGCAGCGGACGCAGAAGCCGCAGCGCGTGTGGAAGCGAAATTAAACGAGCGCCTCACGTCTAAATCGAACGAAATTGCAAGCTACAGCCCGGAAAACTACGCGATTATTAAAACCTGCGAGGTTGCCGTAAACGGCAATTATGTCAGGATGATTATCGCCAAAGACGCCGACGGCATGAAGGACGTCTATAATTCTTACTTTAACTGAACCCACAGGGGGATTTAACCCCCGATAGGAGGACCAAATGGTCAGAGGGCGAAGGGCTGTGGTCGCGGCTGTGCTGCTGCTTTTGTTCTGCGTGCTGTTTGTCAGCTGCAGCGGGCGCGGCAGGCAGAAGGAGGCAAGCGCCTCCCGTCAGACAGCGCAGGTATCCGCGTTTGTAAGGCCAGTACGTCCGGCGCAGGTCTTTTGACAGGCCTGCCCGGACGTTTCACCGCGTTGGAAGAAACCGGGACGTAAAAAAACGCTGCCCGGAGGGGGCTGCGGGGCTGCAGCCGGCATAAGCGGGCACAAGAACCCCTGCGCCATTGCGTTTTATAATGCTTGGGCGGTCCTGTGGAAATGACGATTGCTTAGGTCCATAGTAAAGTAACAATAACCGCGGAAGGTTCCGCCTAAAGAGGGCTTACCTGCACATACGGCATAGGGAAAAGCTGCGCGGCAGGTAGGCTGTCTTTATGCGGAAAACCGCGGGCTTCTTCTTTCTGCGAAAGGCAGGACGACGTATCAAGACAAGGAGGACAAACATGGTATTTTCAAGCCTTCTGTTTCTATTTTTATATCTCCCGGCAGTGCTGCTCGTCTATTACCTCATTCCGCGTAAATTCCGTAATATCTTTCTGTTCGCGGTCAACCTGATTTTTTACGGCTGGGGCGAGCCGGTGTTCGTTATATTGATGCTGTTTTCCACCGTAGTCGACTTTACGCACGGCTATTTTATAGATAAATTCAAGAGACAGGGCAACCAGAAGGCCGCCAAAATATTTTTGGTTTCCTGCGTGGTCATCAACCTGTCACTGCTCGGCTTTTTCAAATACGCGGGCTTCTTGACGGAAACGCTCAATTACCTGCCGTTTTTGAATATCCCAATCCTGACGGTGCCGCTGCCAATCGGTATTTCGTTCTACACGTTCCAGACGATGTCCTATTCCATCGACGTATACCGCGGAGACGCGCCTGTAACGAAGAATATCATCAATTTCGGTACCTATGTCTCCCTGTTTCCGCAGTTGATTGCCGGGCCTATTGTCCGGTACAAGGACGTGGCCTACCAGCTCGAGCACAGGCGCGAGACGCTTTCAGACTTTACGAACGGCGTCAAGCTGTTTATGGTGGGACTGGCAAAAAAGATTTTAATTGCTAACCAGATGGGACTGCTTTGGGACACGCTGCGGGAAACAAGCCCGACAAACGGCATTTTGGGCAGTTGGGCCGGCATTGCGGCCTTCTCGTTCCAGATATATTTCGATTTCAGCGGCTATTCCGATATGGCGCGCGGGCTTGGCAATATGCTGGGCTTTGAATTCCTGAAAAATTTCGATTACCCGTATATATCCAAAAGCATAACGGAGTTCTGGCGACGGTGGCACATCTCATTGGGCACCTGGTTCCGTGAATATGTGTATATTCCTCTGGGCGGCAACCGCAAGGGCAAGCCGCGCATGGTTTTCAACCTGCTGGTCGTATGGTTCCTCACCGGCCTGTGGCATGGCGCGAACGTGAATTTTATTATGTGGGGGCTATATTTTGGCATTATCCTGATTATCGAAAAGCTCGTGCTCAAACGGTTTTTGGATAAGCTGCCCTCCATCGTACAGCATGTCTATTCCCTCTTCCTTATTATCATGGGCTGGGTCATCTTTTACTTTGAGGACCTTGGCCAGATGGGGCGGTTTTTCGGGGATTTATTCAACCCCGCCGGCGGCCTTATCGGCGCGGACGCGCTCGCGGCCGTATGGTCTTACCTGCCGCTGCTGATTGCCGCGGTAATTGCAAGCACGCCGCTTGCCTATAAAATTTACGACAAAATCAAATATCGCAGCTGGTGCTGGATTCCCGAAACGACGCTGTGCTCGATTGCCCTGCTCATCTGCACCGCCGCGCTCGTCAGCCAAAGCTACAACCCGTTTATCTATTTCCGCTTTTAAACAAAACGGGTAACGTTACCTTGTGGGGTGAACCTATGAATTTAAGGAATTTAAAAAAATACCTGCCTGCTGTCGTGTTCTGCGCGTTTATCGGCGTGATGTGCCTGCTGTTCCTCTTTTCACCGGACAGGGCGTATTCGTCAAACGAAAAACGGTACCTTACCACCTTCCCAAAGCTTAATACCGATACCTTTTTCAGCGGACAGTTTGGCAAGGAGTACGAAACCTATATTTCCGACCAAACGGCGGGACGCGACTTCTTTGTTGGACTGAACGCCTATTACGACCTGCTGTCTGGCAGGAACGGTTCAAACGGCGTATATTCGGGTAAGGACAACTATCTGATTAATAAGCCCGTCGACCGTAAGAACTATCTGGAGGAAAACCTCGGCACCTTCGCAAAGTTCGTAAAGGAAACGGGCGTGGACGCCTCGCTGCTCATCGCGCCCAGCACAGGCTATATCATGAACGGCAAGCTGCCGGACAACCATCTTTCCTATCTTGACGACGCGTATTTTGAACTGATTGAAAAGAATAAGGGCGGCATGGATTTTATCAATATAAAAGACCTGTTCCGTGACAGCGCCTCTGATACGCAGCTTTACTACCGCACGGACCACCACTGGACGACGCGCGGCGCATATACCGCCTATCAGGCGTACTGTGCGCGAAAGGGGCTGGATGCCGCGCCGGAGGAACGCTTCGACATCAAAAAATACCCCGGCTTCTATGGAACCACCTATTCCACCAGCGCCCTGTGGCTGACGCCGCCGGACGAAATCGAGCTCTGGTACAATAAGGATTATAAGGACCAGGACAATATCCATGTTACAATCGAAGAAAGCGGCAAAAAAAAGGAAAACGACGGCTTTTTCTTCCTGAGCCATCTCGACGAGGACGACAAGTACCCGGTTTTCCTCGACGGCAACCACAGCCTGGTGCGCATCGAGAACAAGGCGGCAAGCGACGGTAAGCTGCTTCTGCTCAAGGACTCGTTCGGCCACAGCATCGCGCCGTTTCTTTCAGAGCATTACAGCGAAATCATCATGGTCGATTTGCGCTACTATAAGCTGCCCGTGTCGGAGCTGATTGAAAAAGAAGGCATTACGGAAATGCTCGTGCTCTACGGGCTTGACAACCTCTGTAACGACACGGACGTCGCGTGGCTCAAATAAAAGCAATATGTGATAAAAGATAGCCGCCCGGATAACCGGGCGGCTTTTTACAATTAAAAAATGTGTTATGTTCTATTATTAGAATTTGTCCACATCCCGCATCCTCCCCCCAGATTTGCCGCAGCTATCCAAGCAGTTTGTTTTATCCGCATGACAATATAACAATCATGCCGGAAAAATGTTACATAAAAAACATAAAAACGACATCCGGCCGCTTGAGAGCTGGATACCAGTTCAAAAAAACGCATATGAAAAAGGAGGGCAAACGCCCTCCTTCGTTTATTCTATTAGAACATTGCGCGTAACAGCTCGACCGATAAAAAGCCGCAGAACAGCCCGAGCACCGCGCCAGCCACAACGTCGGTCAAATAATGCACGCGCAGGTACACGCGGGAAAACCCGATTAAAAACGCCAGTATCGTCACCGGGATGGCGACAGGCCAGCAGCGCATCCACGCAACCGCCACAACGGAAAACGACGCGGTCGTGTGCCCTGACGGGAACGAATAATAGCGCGGGCGTTTGACAATCAGCTCGTCGTCCTCGAGCTTATGGCACGGACGCATCCTGCACACAATATGCTTGATGCAGATTTCCCCCGCCAAATGCGCGATGACAAGCCCGACCAGGAAATTGACCCCAATACTGCGCCACGGCCGGTAGATAAGGAACGGCATGCACATGGCGAACCAGACGATGCCCATGTTCCCCATGCGCGTGATGAAGGTCATCACCTTGTTGCGCAGCGGCGTGTGGAGCTTTACAATCTTGTCCAGGACGATGTCGTCTATATATTGTACACGCTTAAGCATATACATACTCCTTAATTATAAAGTCTAAGGAGTATTATAGCATACTTTCGCACCGATTAACAGAAAAAAATTGTTCCTTTTCTGGAATATGCTTATCGTATTTCCACAAATCCTTTTATGCTTTTACGCGGAAATATGAACCAGGTGGGCAATGCCGGGAATACTTTCCCCCTGCTGCGAGGAGGTCGGCGACATCAGCGCGCCTGTGGCTATAAACAGCACGTCGCGCGCGTTTTTCTTCTGCAGGTTGTTGAGCACATAGGAGCATAATACGCTGGCACTGCAGCCGCAGCCGGAGCCGCCCGCGTGCACGTCCTGCGCCTGCCTGTCATAAATGAGCAGCCCGCAATCGCTGTGCCTGCTCTTGATGTCGAGGTTGTCCTTGAGCAGCAGCTCGCAGAGCAGCTTGGAACCGACTTCGCCGAGGTCGCCAGTGATAATCAGGTCAAAATCGCTCGGCTTGTGGCCGGTGTCGTTCAGGTAGTTTTTAATGACCTCCGCCGCAGCCGGCGCCATTGCAGCGCCCATGTTGTTCGCGTCCGTCACGCCTAAATCGACGATTTTGCCAATCGTCACGGCCTCCACCTTCGGCCCTTCCCCCTTACTGCCGACGACCGCGCAGCCCGAGGCGGTCACCGTCCACTGGGCGGTCGGCGTACGCTGCCCGCCGTATTCGAGCGGGAAGCGGAACTGCCGCTCGGCGGAGCAGAAATGGCTCGACGTAACAGCTGCCGCGTAATCGGCGCAGCCCGTGTCAACAAATAATGAGCTGAGCAGAAGCGTCTGCGCCATTGTGGAGCACGCGCCGTACTGCCCCAAAAACGGGATGTCGAAGCTTCTCAGACCAAAGCAGGAGGAGATACACTGGTTTAAAAGGTCGCCCGCAAAAATCATGTTGACCTGCTCGGCCTTTACGTTTGCCTTGCCGAGCGCAAGGCTGACCGCCTCCTTCTGCAGCTGGCTTTCCGCCTTTTCCCAGGTGTCCTGCCCCGCCATCGTATCATAAAAAATTTTATCGAAGCTGTCCTTGAGCGGCCCTTCCGCTTCTTTTTTGCCCGCGACGGCAGCCCAGCCCACAATTGCGGGCTTATTATCGAGCACAAGCGTATAGCTTCCCTTGCGCGTTGCCATAATTGAATCATTCCTTTCTTATTACAAACCGTTTTTCTATTTTTTTGTGGTTTATTCTTTTCATTAGTATGGCGTCAAACGCGCGCAAAATACAAAAAACGCACACGGAGGCTATTCCGTGTGCGCTGAAATGATTGAAAATAAAAATTTTTATTCGTTTTCCGCTGAACTCACGCCAGAAGTCCCGCTTTCCGGCTTTGAGCTGGGAGCCTGTGAGGAGCCGGCCGGATTTTGCGAGCTTGTATCAGGCTTTGAGGAAGGGTTGTCCGGCTTGCTGCTGGACGGAGTCTGGGACGACGGTGGAGTGTCCTGCTGCTGCGACGAGCTTGTGGAAACCGGCTTTGTGGAGGAAGTGTTCTGCTTATCCTCCGTTTTCTCCTTCACCGTTCCCGGCTGCTTGAGCTTCCTTGAGGTATTGCCGGGGTCGCCCGCCACGACATAGTGGCCGTTTGACAGGCTGTAGGTGGAATCAGGCAAATCTTCCCTTCCGACCTCCTTGCCGCCCTTATAGTAAACGCGCTGCGCGGCAAAGCCGTACTCCTCGCTGCCGGTCCAAGTATTGTGGGACTCGGTTCTTACCTCGTCGAAGTCCGGGTCCTGCCAGCCGTAAATTTCGCAGTAGAGCGTCGTGCCGTCCATATATGTCTTAAAGAATATCTGGAACTCCGTGTTATTCTTCATTTTTAAATCGAGGTTGCCGTAATCAATCGTCGCGTCCAGCCCGCCGTAGACATAGGGCGAGCACCACAAATGCGGGTAACGCTCCGTAATCCCCATATTCGCCTGGATGCCGGCGTTGTAAATGGTGGTCGCCGCCTGGCAGATTCCGCCGCCGTAGCCCTGCTGGTAGCTGCCGTTTTCAATGACGCTCGCGGGCAGGTAGCCGTTTGAGGCAAGGTTGCTGTCGCCGGTGCATTCATTGAAGGAAAAGTTCTTGCCGGGTTCGACGATTTTTCCGTTGGTCGCCTTGAGCGAGGTTTTCATGTTATGGTTCGCGTTATACGTGTTGGTAGAAACCGTGCTGAACTTGCCGATGAGCTTTGTCGCGTTTTTGACCTCGTCCATCGTATGCTTGGGCTTTGCGGCCTGCGTCTGAACCGGCACGCTGCCGCTCTTCAGGCCGCCTGAGAACAGCGCGGTAATATCTTCATGAAGCTTTTCCCTGTCGACCGATACGCCGTCCTCGCCCTTTGCGAAGGTAAACATTTTCGCGTAAGAGGCGGAGGGGTTGAATTTCGATACATGCGGCTCTACCGCCGGAATATCCATTTTTTTGGCTACACGGCCCACGACCTTTTCGACCGAATCGTTCGTAACCGTACAGGAAATGTTAAAGTTTACCGTCCCGTTTTTCTCGTCCACAGACACATTATCCCCCTGGGGACTGGAGAGCCTGTCGATGCTGCCGTCGGAAAGCGCTTTCGCGACGTCCTTGCTGTACTGGTATGCCTGCGCAATGACTTCCTTCGTATTGTAGGTGTAGTTAAAATCCTCCTGCGTGTAGGTAAGGGTCATATCCCCGTTTACAACATCAAGTGAAAACTCCGGCGCCGCGTCCTTTTCTTTTACGATAATCAGCGCCGTCGCCTGCTTGAGCGTTTTGCCCGAAACGTCGATTCCGCCGACCTGTACGCCCTTCGCAAACACAGCTTCTTTCTGTTCGGGCGTCGCCCCCTTTACCTCGGTGACCGGGGCGATGCTCGGGATGACCTCAGGATTTAAAAACAGCGTGCAGAAAAACGAGGCGGCAAGCAGAATCACAAGACCGAGCACGCCCATAACGACATACTTTCCGCGCGATTTTTTCTTCTTCTCCGGCGCCTTTTCCGCGGGCTTGAGCGCAGGCACAAACACATTTTCCTGCTTCTGTACACCGCTCGAGCTGCTGATGTCCTCAAACACCGGGGGCTGTTCTTCCAGGGTTTCAGCCTGCTCCGGCTGTCCCTCAGGCTGCTGCGTCCCGGCAGCGGGCATATCCTCCATAGCCTGCGCCTGCGGCGCCTTAGGCGTGAAGTTCTGCTGCTGCCTGATTTCGTTCAAAAGCGCCTCGACATCCTGTCCCGTTGGCTCTATGTTCTGCGGGGCTTCCTGCTCCGCCTTGTTTATATCCTTCTCTCTTTTCTCATCGCTCATAATACCTTCTCCTTTCGGTTTGAGATACAAACCGCCTATAGCGATACTTGTACATATCATACACCACAAGCCCCTCAATTGTAAAGATTTATCTATATAAGGGGCCGTGTAAAATTTAACAAAGTTGGTTTTCTGTTCCCGTTGTTTTTTGGTTTGCCACAAGCAGCTGTAGCTGGCGGGTATTGTTGTTCCAATAAGTTGTAGGTGACAAATCCGTAAGCTTTTTCTATGTTGAAATCGGGGATTTTTTTGATATAATGTAATATAACGATATAAAGACGGTATTAAGATTTTAAGAACTTTTATTGAATACTTTAAAAGGGTGAGGTTCATGCGAGTTTTGATTTTTTCCGCCTCGACGGGCGGCGGGCACATGCGCGCGTCAAACGCGCTCAAAAGCTACATAACCGCGCACGATAAAACCGCGGTCGTACAGGTCGTCGATACGCTCGAATATGTCAGCCATACGCTCAATAAAACGGTTTCCGACGGGTATGTGTTCCTTGCCAAAAAGCTTCCCAAGCTCTACGGCAGCGTGTATAATACCGCCAACCGGGACACGACGCTCAATTCGCTGGTTACAAAAATAACGGGGCAGATGACCAAAAAGCTCATCCCGCTGATTCTGGAATTCCGCCCGGACGTCATTGTGACGGCGCACCCGTTCGCGGCGGAGATGGCGTCGAACCTCAAGCGGGACTACCGCGTGCCGGTAGAGGTCGTCTGTATTATAACGGACTTTGCGCCGCACAAAACGTATATCAATGAAAAAATAGACGCGTACATCGTGTCGAGCACAGAGATGGTGGACGCGGTAGAGGCCTACGGGGTGCCGCGCGGTAAAATACACGCGCTCGGCATACCCATCGACACCGCGTTTTATGAGCAGTACGACCGCGAGGCCCTGCTCGGGCAGATGCAGCTCGACCCAAAGCTCAAGACGGTGCTCATCATGGCCGGCAGCTTCGGCGTGACCGATATACTAAAAATATACCAGAGCATTTCTGAAATTAAAGTCGATTTTCAGGTGATTGTCATCACCGGGAAAAATCAAAAGCTTTACGACGCGTTTGAGGAGCTTTTAAGCTCTTCGAGGGCAAACGCGGGGGAAATTATCGCGAATGCCGGAAAAGAAGAGGGTACGGAAGAGCCGGACTCAGATTACGCGTACCATGAATCCATCCGCAGCCGGCTCATGCAGGAGCTTTCCGGCTCCTTCAAGGAAAAAACGGGACAGTTCAAGGATAAAATCAAGGCAGCCACCGAGGAATTCCGGGATGATTTGCTCGAGACGACGCTTCTGCAAAAAATATACCGCGGCAGCGGCGCGACCAAGCCGACAAAGCTTTTGTATTTTGTAAGCGACGTCAATAAATATATGAGCGCGGCAGACCTGATTATTACGAAGCCGGGCGGCCTTACCGTGTCGGAGTCGCTCGCCTGTGCCCTGCCGATGGCGATTTTCAAGGCGTTCCCCGGACAGGAGGAGGAGAATGCTGACTTCCTCGTGCGCAACAACATGGCGGTTATGCTTTCAAAGGGCAGCAAATGCGCCAGGGAGATAGAGGATTTGCTTGTGCATCCCGAAAAGCTCGGCGAGATGAAGCAGGCGTGCAAGACGTTTTATAAGGAAAATTCCGCCGAAAACGTCTATAAGCTCATGCAGGAGCTAACACAAAAGGATGGAGTGTCACAGGAATGAAACAAACGCATTTAAAAAAGGCAGCCGCCGCAGCGCTTTCCCTGCTTATGGCGTTAGCCGCCTTTTCCGGCTGTTCCAGCCCGGAAAGCGGGCCGCAGCTTTCGGCACGCGATTTGACCGCGGGCGTTGCGCGCGGGGATACCGCTGTGGATTACGACTTCAGCGAGCAGACGGAGCTGCCGCAGGCATACGAAAAATTCACTGAGGCGGTGTCGGAGTTCTCCGCTTCCCTGCTGCGGAAAACGGAGGAGGAAGGGCAAAATACCCTGCTCTCCCCTGTTTCCGCCTATTTTACGCTCGCCATGCTGCAAAACGGCGCGCAGGGCGGTACGCTCAAGGAAATGAAAAACCTGCTCGGCGGCGGTGTCGTTTCCGCCGAGAACATCAACGCGTGCAGCAATTACCTGCGCCAGCGCCTGACGGCTTTCAATAAGGAGGACGGCAGCCTGCAAATTGCAAATTCCCTCTGGATGCGCGACGGCCTCGACGTCAGCCGCAGCTTTTTACAGAAAAACGCCGACTTTTTCGACGCGGGGATTTTCAGCGCGGATTTTTCAAGCCCCAACGCCGCCAAAGATATGAATGCTTGGACAAACCATCATACGAACGGGCTGATTGATTCCATCGTTTCAAAAACAACAGAAGACAGTGCGCTCTACCTGCTCAACGCCCTGTACCTGGAGGATTTGTGGGCAACCGAATACAAATCCTCCAACGTAAAGGACGGAGATTTCCACCTTGCGGACGGCAGCGTACAGACGGCGAGCTTCCTGCACGGCTCGGAGCGCTATATCCACAGTGAAAACGCGCAGGGCTATGTGAAAAACCTGAAAAACCTTCCGTGCCGGTTCGCCGCCGTTCTTCCGAACGAGGGTACCAGCCTTTCGGATTACATCGCGTCCCTCGACGAAAAAGAGCTGTCAACGCTCTTCAGTTCTATGACCGCAACGGATTTTGCGCAGGTGAGCACGCCCGCGTTCTCCTTTGATTACGATACCAGCCTGAACAAGGCCCTGCAAAGCCTCGGCATGAAGCAGGCTTTTACGGGTGAGGCTGATTTTTCTAAAATTTCACCGGAAGGCCTTACATTGAGTGACGTTGTACAAAAAACGCATATCGAGCTGGGCCCGCAGGGCGTAAAGGCAGGTGCCGCCACAAAGGCGGAGGTAAACCTTTCCGCCGCCGTGACGGAGCACAGCGTCGTGCTCGACCGCCCGTTTTTATTTCTGATTGTAGACAACGAGAGCAACCTGCCCGTGTTTATCGGCGCGCTCTACAGCCCCGCCGGATAAACCATATATTTATAGCTCCGTATCGTTTTACTATCCAGGTAAGATAATATGGATATGGGAAGATTTGCGCCTGTTTCTTGCTTTTTCCCCATCAGGTGCTATAATGGAGATACTTGTGCGCTCAACTACGTTACAAAGTCCGTCTAACGGCGGCAGGGAGGCATATATTTGGACGGTTCTAAAAAAAAGCGCCATCATAGAATAAGAGCCGGCGCTGTTATCAATATATTGGTCATCGTCATTTCCGTTTGCCTCGTCGCGTATTTTTTCTTTTCGGAAGAGGGCCTGATGGACCTTCTGCGCTCCTCGCGCTCTATCGGTATTTTCTGGCTGCTGCTGGCGGTGCTGGCCCAGCTATTCAACGTATTCATGGATACGCTCGTTACCTTTAATTTTATACACAGCCGCTTCTCTTATTTTACGCTGTGGGACGCCTTAAAGGTCTGCCTGGTCGGCCAGTTCTACAGCGCGATTACGCCTTCCTCTACGGGCGGGCAGCCCATGCAGGTTTATTTGATGTCAAAAATGAACATCGGCGCGGGGTTCGGCACCTCGTGTATGATGCAGAAATTTATCGTATACCAGCTCACCTCAACGGCCTTCAGCCTGATTGCCATCGTCGTCCGGTTCGACTATTTTTTAAAGACGATGACCACGCCCGTCATGTGGGCGTTTGTGTTAATCGGGTTCCTGTCCCAGATGGTCGTCACCTTCGGACTGATAGTCGTCTCGTTCAACGAAAAGCTCTCGGCACAGCTTGTGCGGTTTATCGCATGGCTGATGAAAAAGCTGCGCTTTATTAAAGACCCCGAACACAAGGCGGATTCCCTGCGCAAGCAGATTGAGATGTTCCACGAAAGCAACAAGGAGCTGTTCAAGGTCCCGCGGCTGATGGTTTCCTCCTACCTCCTTGTTTTCTTGCAGATTCTGGCGATTTTGAGCGTTCCGTATTTCATCTACCGTTCGTTCCAGGGACCGGGAGTAGACGGCGCCTCTTATATCGATATTCTGTGTTCGCAGGCGTATGTAAACCTAGCCTCGAGCTTGATTCCCCTGCCCGGTGCCTCCGGCGCGGCGGAGCTTGGCTTCTCTGCTTTCTTTGGCATGTTCTTTGTGGGCGGCACGCTCAAGTCGGCTATCCTTGTCTGGAGGATTATCACCTATTACGGCATGATTCTCGTTTCGAGCCCGTTCTCCTACTTTACAAAGGACAAAAGAAAGCACGATATAGACCGGCTTGCGCAGGAGATGAGCGCGCCGGACAACGGCTGCAAAGACGGTCCGGAGGAATCCGGCGAAGAAAAATCAATTGAAAAGGACTCTTAACCGCTTATGAACGATAATCCGGAAATCAGCGTCATTATCCCCATATATAATGTAGACAGCTATCTGTACCGCTGCCTCGCCTCCGTTGCGTGCCAAACGTTCCGCGACTATGAGGTCATTATGATTGACGACGGCTCTACAGACAGCAGCCTTTTAATCGCGCAGGATTTCGCCGCCTCATTTTATAATTTCCATCTGGTGAAAAACAAGGTCAAGGGCGTTTCCGGCGCGCGCAACCTGGGCGTCAAAAAAGCCCGCGGAACGTACATAGCCTTTGTGGACAGCGACGATTACGTCGACCCCAGCTTCCTGAAAAACCTGTACCGCGCCGCAAAGGACAGCGGCGCCGACGTTTCGTGCTGCAACTATGCTTTGTATAATCAGGACAGAGGTACACATCATACCATTATGTTCCGTAAACCGTTTGAAGGCGTGCACAGCGCGGTAAAGCTGACGAGAATGACAATATCCGATTTCCGCAGCCGTTCCTACCTTTGGAATAAGCTATGGCACCGCAGCCTGTTCTTCGGCGGCGAGCCGCTTGTTTTTCCCGAAATGTATTTTGAGGACATCGCGACGACCTCCCGCCTGCTTTCCCGGGCGAACAGGGTCGTTGTCATCGATAAATGCCTTTATTATTACACTCAGCGCAGTAACAGCATCGTTTCGGCGCTCGATTTCAAAAAGCTCAACGATTATGTGCGCTCACTCGGCGTGCTGCGCAATTTCTTTGAACAAAACGGCTGTTACAAGGAGTACCGGTTCAGCCATTTCAGACTTGCGTTTGCAATGGTGTTCGCAAACTTCTTCAATATTATCCATTCGCACCTGACCCATAAAAACCTGTCGGGCCTGGTCAGGAATATTTCCTCCTCTACCAAATCGATCTGCCACTTCGTCTCGCGCAAATTCACGCCTTGTAAGAAGGACATCCCCGCGCTCGTGCGTGAAATGGCAGTGCCAAAGGACAGGTAATCCTACTTTAGCGAGGCTTGTATGAGTAAGAAATTACTGTTGATTTATAACCCCACGTCCGGCAAGGCGCAGGTAAAAAGCCGTCTGAGCGATATCATAGACGTCTTCGTCGGCGGGGGCTACGACGTAACGGTACGCCCGACGCAGGGGCCGGACGACGCATACCAAACCATCTGCAAAAGAGCCGCCCGATTCGATTTGCTGGTCGTCTGCGGCGGCGACGGCACCTTGAATGAGTGCGTGCGAGGCCTTCTAACGCTGCCCCCTGAGAACAGAAAGCCGCTCGGCTATGTTCCGGCTGGCAGCACAAACGATTTTGCCGCTACGCTGGGCATACCGAAAAATCTTGTCAAGGCGGCGCAGAATGTACTGGCGGGCAAGCCGTTTACCTGTGACGCGGGCCGCTTCAACGATGGGAACTTTGTTTATATCGCGGCCTTCGGCGCGTTTACGGACGTGTCGTATGATACGCCGCAGAAGTTTAAAAATATCTTCGGGCACGCCGCCTACCTTTTAGAAGGAATCCGCCGGCTCCCGACCATCAAGCCCTCACACATCAGGGTGAATTACGGCGACGGCGTCATCGAGGGGGACTATATCCTCGGTATGGTCACAAATACGCGCAGCGTCGGCGGCTTTAAGGACAGAGGCGGATTGGGGGCAAAGCTCGACGACGGCCTGTTCGAGGTCATCCTGTTCAAAAACCCAAACAATCCAATTGAGCTGCAAAACATGGTTGCGGATTTTATGAAACGCAACTTTTCTTCCCCCTACTGCCATGTAATCCGTACGCCGCATGCCGTGATTACCGCGCAGGAGCCTGTCGGCTGGACGCTCGACGGCGAAAACGGCGGAAACCATAAAACCGCTGAAATCGAAAACCTCCCCAAGGCGTTTACAGTCATCGCGGGCGCGGGGAGCGACGTGTTTGAATAGAAAAAACGGACGCCCAGGGTTTAGTCCCCGGGCGTTTTTTTATTAAGTCTTGATTGGACATATTTTGAAACTTTTGCCATTGTACTATTGCACCAGGCTGACTTATCATGATATAATGATTTTGGCAAATACGCCAAATATATAATTGGAGGATAGACTATGAACGCAAAGGGCAGAACATTACTCAAGGTTGTCGGCATTCTAAACATCATCTTCGGCATTTTTGGCATTATTGGCGGCATTATGCTGCTGCTTGGAGGAAACCTCCTCGGCGCGCTCGGCGCGGCGGCGGGCGATGTGGAAGCAGGGGCGGCAATTGGCGCATTATCCACTGTGGCCGCTATTATTTCTATGGCTTCCAGCATACTGCTGATTATCGCCGGTGCGGTAGCGGTCAAGCGCTGCAACGAGATTTCCTCGACCTGCTTTGTCTGGGGCATCATCCTGGTGCTCATCCAGGCAATTTCCTTGGTTTTTACAATCACCAGCGGCGGATTCAGCCCAATGAATCTAATCGGCCTGATACTCCCCGTCCTTTATCTAATCGGCGGAGCAATGAACAGGAAGGCGCCCGAACAGCAGTAATTACATAGGATTATAAAAAACAAAGCGTCCGAAACGGAGTTTCCGTTTCGGACGCTTTTTATACTGTTCAGTTGCGCGTCAGCTTTATCGCAACCGCCGTAATATCGTCGTCATAGCCGTCTGTGCGGCGTTTTCTGGCCTCCTCTACGATTTTTTTCGCAAGCGCCTGGGCGCTTCCCTCCTCCCAATGCTCAATGAGCGACTCGAGCCACATATCGCCCATCGCAACGGCTCCGTCCGATACCATCACGAGCCAGTCGCCAAGCTCGAGCGTTGCCGTATCGTGTGAAAACTTGATATCCGTCAATATACCGGCGGGCAGGGAAGCGCTGTTGCATCGATAGGTTTTTCCGTTCTTTCGGACGATGGTAAGCGGCGCGCCCGCCTTCATAATCTGAGCGTCTCCGGTAAACATATCGATGCAAACCACATCGAGCGTAGCGAGCGATTCGTCGCCCGATTTGACCATCAGCGCGGAATTGACGACGCTTAGCGCACAGTCGAAGCCAAGCCCCGCCTTCGTAAGCTTGGTCATAATGCTCTCCGCCATGCTCCCGTCGACCGCGGCGCGCCCGCCTGTGCCCATACCGTCGCTGATAATTGCGACAAATCGGCCCATGCCGTCATTGAAATAGTTGTAGCTGTCGCCGCAGAGCTGCCCGTTGCCGCTGATGTGCTGATAGCTCCCCACCTGCGCGTCAAAGCAGGGGCGCTCGCTTAGCTGCATGCGGCAGCGGTTGGGCGCCATGCTCAGGCAGGGTGTGTCCAGCCTTCTGCCGCACGCCTTTGAAATCTCCTTGAGCAGCTGTGCTTTTTTCATGCTGTTATGGTTGGTGTCGACCGTTTCGATTTCAACCGTCATCCGTCCGAACCGGTCGATACGGCAGCTGACGTCAATCGGCGTCAAGCCCGCCATTTTGAGCGCCGTGCTCACGCGCTCGGCGGCGGCCATATCAAAATGCTCGTAGTTTTCAAATTCCTCCGCCATCTCGCCGAGGATACCGCTCAAACCCGAAAACTGCCCCGCAACGACGCCGCGCACCTCGCCCACGCGCCGCTCCGCCGCCAGAAACGCCGTATAAGCGCTGTAATTACGGTTGACGGCGGCGGCCATTTCTTTCGTTTTGCAGCATTTTTTGATAAACCGTTCAGAAAAATCCTTTTCTTCAATCCTTCCTTTTTTACGAAGGGCGTCGCTCAGGCTGTTAAAGTCGTTGAGGCTCGTCTCACGCTGCTTTTCCCAGCAGTAGACGCGCAGGCCGCAGTGCGAGCAGGTATCCTCCGCCGCCTTGCCGTAGACGGCGCTCATGTCGGACGCAAACAGCTCTTTCATCTTCTTCGCTACGTTGTCAACCGAAGCGGAAACATCGCCGAGCGCTTTTGCCGCGAAATCGAGCCGCATAATCACATTACGCCGCAGCCCCTCGGAGCGTGACTTGTCGACCGGCGGAGAAAACACGGCGGAAAGCTGGTTTCCAAGGTCCTTCGGCAGCAGGAAAAAGACGACGGACGCAATCAGCGTTTCATAGAGCGAGGTCAGAATCAGCGTCGTGTTCTGCGACTGGAACGCCATGACGGTATTGCACACAAGAAACGCAAGTATCGTCCCGATTTTTCCTGTCGGCGCAAACAGCCCCGCCATCAGCCCGCCAAAGGCGTACGCGCCCGCCACAAAGCTCAGGGAGCTGTCGGTCATGCTGAAAATCACGCCGGTCGCCACGCCGGAAATACATCCGCCTGAAACGGCGCCGTACCGCGCGCAGAACAAAATGGCAAGCACCGCCGCGATGCGCCCGAGTGAAATACCCGCGAAGGAGATGCTCGAAAACGCCAGCAGTAAAATACAGCCCGTCATGGCAATGCAGGCAATTTCCTGTTGGTTGAAGGTGGTAATCCCGCGCGAACCCGCCGAAAGCGTAATCGTCCGGTTGAAAAAGTAAGCGCCGACCGCGCACAGGAGCGCTTCTATCAGGCACATCGCGAGCAGGTTTCCCGCAAAACCGCCGACAGCCGCGAGCACAAGGCCGGTCGCAAGCATTGGAATGAACGAAATGACGGGCGCGAAAAAACGGCTCCTATTGATTTTCTGCAGGTCGGAGAGCGTCCAGCGAATTGCGCTGACCGCGAGCACGGTGGCTACATACCGGAAACTCCCCCCAGGAGAAAACATTATGTACCCGAGCGCCGTTCCCGCAAGCGAGGATAGCAGGTTCCGAAACGGGACGGCCGCCACCATAGACGCGCCAAACGGCGCATAGCTGCCGAATACCGCCCCACCGGAAACCAGAATGCCCGCAAGGAAATAAACGCCCTGCAGCACCAGGGTACGCGCTGTCTTGGATGCCATCGTATGTTCAAAAAATCCTTTTGCGGCCGCCGCCCGCTGTATTTTCATGCGCTTTTCACCGTCCCGCCGTTTTTTTCTTATCAGTAGAGCTATTATAGGACAAGCCATCAAAAAATTTTGTCATAACGGGCTTGTACTTTTTGGCTTATTTTGCGGGATACAGACGTTTGAACCGGTTTTTTATCAAAACAGAAATTTTCATACCATAAAAAGAGTGCCGCCCTTTAAAAAAAGGGCGGCGACGAGAAGAAAGAAATACAAAATGTTTCTGTCGTAAGCAAATATCAATTCAGTTTATCCGGATAGACGGCCCATGAGCCCGTCCATAAGTCCCCGGCCTTTCTAACATCGGTATAAAGGTTTTTACCAGCCTCTATAACGCAGTCCTCCGTCAGGAACGCGCCGTCCCAAAAGCCCTGGTTCAAAAAAACAAATCCCTTTGCTCCAGCGGCGGGCGCCTGCGGCAGTATCAGCTTATAAATACCATTTGCAACGTATTCCATCGGGACAAACGTACGGTCAAGCCCAAACGACCAGCCGTAAATATAAGCGTCCTGCCATCCGCATGAGGCCGCGTCGAAATAAATTGTCCGCTCGCCCGTGAGGTCATACGCCGTCCAGCCGCCTTTGCCGTCACCGGCTACGGCAAAGCAGTCGTTTTGGCCGCGCGCGGGAAGCCCGGTCCATGCGTTCCACAGCTTGTCCGCCGGAAGTTCCTCAGGATTTCCGGGCGTAATAACGGAGTCCGCCGTCCGATAAAACGCAAGCTCGTCCCAATCACGCGAAATCTCCGCGCGGAAGGTAACACCGTCGCGCATAACATTCATTTCCACGGCATGGCTGAGCTTTGGTATATATACCCACAGCCTGCCGCCGTTTAAGAGGGTACCCGTTTCGTCGCGCAGGTAGAGATAGCTCATCTCTTTCCGGCCGACAGACGGAGGCTCAGTTGGTTCCGGTATTGTTGGCTTAGTCGGCTCAGGAATCGTCGGTACTGTCGGCATATCGGTCGGTAAGGTCGGCTCTGCCGCCGTTGGTTCGGGTGCATCGGTCGCGGGCACGGTCGGTGAACTGGTCGGGGCGTCAGTCGGCTCTGCAGACGGGTCTGTCGCGGGCACGGTTGGTAAATCCGTAATATCCTGCGTCGGTACCGTTGGGAAATCCCCTCCGGCAGGTACCCATTGCCCAACCGGATATTCCACATACATTCCCGCAAGGAATTTCTGGATATGGAGGACATCGAGCACCGCAAGCACCCCGTCCCCGTCGATGTCGCCGCTGCGCCTCTGCTCTTGTGTAAGCGTAAGCACCATAGCCTTGTCGTTTTGAATCAGCAGTACATCGAGCACACCGACGCTTCCGTCAAAATTGACGTCGCCCAAAAGAAAATAATCGGAAGGCTCCCCGCCCTGCGGACTAGTCCCCGCATTTACATTAAAAGCCGCGCCGAACCTCCACGCCGTATCGATACGCGGCAAAATGGATGCGGACGACGGAACAGCCATTGCAGCCGGCAATATCAGAAGGCATATTAAAATACTGATTGCTTTTTTAAGCTTCACCTGTTTTCCCTCCATTCGCATGTTGCAATTTTTTAGAAACTTTTCTCCGACAAATAAAAAAGTGAAAAAACAATCTCCGTTTTATATCATATATTTACCATATACCAAATTATGGAAATTGCGTGGCTTCTGTGAAAATATTCCCCACCTTTTTTGCGCTTTTTGTAGATTTTATGAGCAATATGGGGATTTTTCTTGCAAAATTACTTCTTTTATGCTAGATTTATGCTAGAGAATTATCGAGTTTTAACCTTGAGGCGTATTTTCATTAAATTTAAGGCAGTTCATTTGTGAAAGAAGGGACTGGTTCCAATGAATTGGACGCGTTTCGCCCGGCGCTCACTGTGCATATGCACCGCGGTCTTTGTGCTGACCGCTACGGCCGCTTCGGCGCTTACAGAGCTTTCGGAATTTACGCAAAAACAGCAGGAGCTTTCACAGCAGCAGGAAGCGCTCGACAAACAGCTTGAAAAGGCCCGCAAAAACATCGGCAAGCAGCAGGAGCTGAAAAAAGCGCTCCAGGAAAAAATCGGCGGTGTAGAGGACGAAATCGACCTTTTGACCTCCACTATTTCAGACTTCAACAAGCAAATCAGGCAGAAGGAATCGCAGATTGCAAAGCAGCAGGCGGAAATCGACGCAGATTACGAAACGCTTGGCAAGCGCATCCGCGCCATCTATATGGCGGGCGACGCCTCTGCCATTGAAATTATTCTCGGAGCAAAAAATTTCGATGATTTTCTCGATAAGGCGTACCTGATTGAAAGTATTTCCGATTATGACTCCAGGCTGATTTCCAATTTGGAAGAAAAGCTCTCCGGCATCCAGGAGGAAAAGGAGGAAATCGAGCGGGAAAAAGACGTCGTCTCCCAGTCGAAAAAGGATTTGGAGAAAAAGCATGACGAGCTCGACGCTTTGCAGAAGGAATGCGACGAGGTGCTGCAAAAGCTGTCCAAAACGGAAGGCAGCCTGGAACGCAAGCTCGATGAAAATTCCAAGGAGCAGGAAAAGCTGTCGCAGGAGCTGTCCGAGTGGCATAAGCAGTATGTCCTGCAAAACGGCGGTATCATAAACGGCAGCCCAAGCCCGAACGGCTACATCTGGCCGGCGCCGGAGTGCAACGTCATCACCTCCTACTGGGGCGACGACAGAAGCCATAAGGGCATGGATTTTGCCTGCAACGGCAGCGCCTACGGCAAGCCAATTGTCGCGGCGCAGAGCGGTACGGTCATCCGCGCGAACAAAACGGACTCCTGGGGCTCCGGCTGGGGCTATTACATTATGGTCGACCATGGAAGCGGCTTTTCCACCCTGTACGCTCATTGCAGTGTGGTGGTCGCCGAGGAAGGACAGCAGGTTCAGCAGGGTGAAATCATCGGTTATATTGGTAATACGGGGAACTCCTACGGCGCGCACCTGCATTTTGAATGCTGGTTCAACGGCGAGCGGTACGACCCCGCGACAGAATTGTTTTAAATAAGTTTGGTGGTTGGTTTTCTGTTGCCTTAAAACAGAATCAGAAAGAAAATAAAAAGGATGGATTATTACATGAAAAGAAATGAACGTGCGGTCACAGACCGCGCGCAGATTGCGGACATCATAAAAGGATGTCCCGTCTGCCGCATAGCGCTTTCAGACGAACCCGCGCCCTACCTCGTGCCGATGAACTTCGGCTATACGCTCAAGGGCGATACCCTGACTCTCTACTTCCACTGTGCGCAGGAGGGCAAAAAGGTAGAACTTTTAAAGCAAAACTTAACCGTCAGCTTTGAAATGGACCGGTTGATTAAGGTCCTCGGCAAGCACGACATTGCCTGCACCTACACCTGCGCCTATGAAAGCGTAATTGGGACGGGTACTGTTTCCTTCATTACAGGCCATGACGAAAAGCGCGGTGCTTTGCTCGCTATTCTGGAGCAGCTCACCGGACGCAGAATATTTGCGTTCAACGACGCGATGATTGATAAAACCACGGTTTTTTGTATTGTTTCAAAGAATTTTCAGGCAAAACGAAGCCACGGGTAACAAACCCGCGGCAAGAAAACGCCCCGCTGATTAGGCCGTATGACAGCCTAATCAGCGGGGCGCGGTTTATTTGCAAGTTTTTTATTTCAAATAAAAGCTACTTGCCTATTTTTCTCCATTTCAGGTTATAAGCCTTAACATAGCTGCCATTATGGGACAGGTTCTCCTCACATAGGTCTTCGTCCGCCCAAAACACACACTCATCATGTATCAGCAGGCAGCCCGACAAGAATTCCCTGAGCATATTGTCTTCCGGCGGCCTGATACGCATCTCTACCAAACCTTCAAAAAAGAGCTCCGCCATACCGTACCAGCCTGTATTCTCAAAAACCATATGGAGGTCTTTTTTATTGTCATTTTCCTTATACCACAGGCTTTTCAGCGTGGAATCATGGAAGCCCGCAAAGAGCTGCATGAATTCGCCTGCATCAGCCTGCGTTTTGATATAATTCCAATGGCCCTCTCCAGGCAGGGAACGCACTGCGGCCCGAAATTCTCCGCGTGGTACAGGTCCGCTTTTTAAAAGCCGAAGCAAGTATTCCCGTTTTTGGTAGACATCCTCATATCCGTAAAACGCCGGAGTCTTATTAGGAGCATCATAACCATCCAAAGAACGGGAAAGCTTTAACAGCTCCTCATCATAGAAACGTTTCCATTCTTCCTTTTCGGCATTGATTATGTTGATTTGCGTTCTTCCGGTGAAGGGTTCTTCGTCCTTAGCCAGATAATCCACGGCTTCAAACGAGTCGGTAAAAGGATTTAAAACCACATATTTTTCAAAATAGCCTATGTCTATTTTGCCATAAACAATGGATTTATAATAGCATCCGTGCTTCTTATCACACACCCTGACAAACATAGAATTCCCTTCATTTTCAAATAATCAGGCAAACGCCTCTACAATACAGCCCTGCTTGCAGGATTCCACACATTTCATGCAGCCGGTACAGAGCGACGGGTCGACGACGGCATGAAATTTTTCCACCTTGATTGCGCCGGACTCGCAAACCTTTACACAGCGCATACAGCCGATGCAGGCCGTCGCGCACGCGGCCTTTGCCTGCGCGCCCTTGTCGCAGCTGCTGCACAGCACTTGCGCCTGTTTTTTGACCGGAACGATTGAAATCAGCTTCTTCGGGCAGGCGGAAACGCACATGGTACATGCCTTACACTTATTTGGATTGACAGCCGCAAGGCCGTTGCAGACGGTAATCGCGTCATACTCGCAGGCGGCTTTGCAGTCGCCCAGTCCAATACAGCCGTACGCGCATTTTCCAGGCCCGCCGCCGAGCTGCACCGCCGCGGCGCAGCTTGAAATGCCCTGGTAATCCATTTTATTTTCCGTATGTTCAAGACTGCCGGAGCAATGCACGACCGCCGTGCGCTTTACCGTTTTTTCAGCCTGTGCGCCGAGTATCGCGGCAATTGCTTTTGCCGTTTCCTCCCCGCCGGGGGAACATAGCCCAAGCTTTGCGCTGCCCTGCGCCAGGGCCTTTGCATAGCCGGAACAGCCGGAAAAGCCGCACGCGCCGCAGTTTGCGCCCGGCAGCGCCTCTAAAACCGCCTCGGCCCTTTCATCCTTCGGCACCGCCAGCACGGCGGACGCCACCGCCAGCACGATGCCCACCACAAGCCCAATGCCCGCAACCACGAGCACGGCAAATAATATCGGGTTCATATCGGTTTACCCCTTCCTATTAAAAAAATCATCCATTGCCCGTTACATCAAGCCGTCTACCAGTCCCGCAAAGCCTAAAAACGACAGCGAAACGAGCGACGCCGCAACGAGCGTAATCGGAAGGCCCTTCATACATTTTGGTATGTCGCATTCCTCGAGCCGCTGGCGTACGCCGGCGAACATGACCATTGCGACAAGAAAGCCGATGCCGGCGCCCAGCGCGTTTACAAGCGCCGTTATATAAGTATAGGACGGGTCGCCCGAGGCTTTTTCGAGTACCAGCATCGTAACGCCCAGAACGGCGCAGTTTGTGGTAATCAGCGGCAGGTAGATGCCGAGCGCGTTATAAAGCGCGGGCATATATTTTTTCAGTATGATTTCCACCAGCTGTACCAGTCCCGCGATTACAAGAATGAACACAATCGTCTGCAGGTAGGAAAGGTCGTTCGGGACGAGCAGGTTTTCGTAAATCGGGTAGGTAACGGCGGTCGCGAGCACCATGACAAAGGTGACGGCGGCGCTCATGCCGACCGCGGTGTCGACCTTCTTGGAAACGCCTAAAAACGGGCAGATGCCCAAAAACTTGCTCAGCACATAGTTTTCCGTCAGAATCGCCGCGAGGAATACGGCGACAAGCTGCTGTACGTTCATTTGCCGCCCTCCTCACTCTGCTGTATTTTCGCGCAGCTTTGGCTCATCGGGCAGCCCGCGCAGCCGGTTTCCTCCGGCTTTTTCTTTTTGCCGTTGAGCTTATTGGCAAACGCTATGAGCATACCGAACACGAAGAAGCCGCCCGGCGGCAGGATAAAGATTAAAACAGGGTCGAACAGGCTAGACGTAAGCGGTACGCCGAACACAGCACCCGTTCCGAGGAATTCGCGGATAATGCCCATCAAAAGCATCGCCGCGGTAAAGCCGACGCCCATACCCAGTCCGTCCACAATAGACGGAATCACCCTATTTTTGCTCGCGTACATCTCGGCGCGGCCCAAAATAATGCAGTTGACGACGATAAGCGGCAGGAAAATGCCGAGCGACTCGTCGATTGCCGGGGCAAACGCCTTGACGAGCATCTGCACGATGGTGACAAAGCCGGCGATAACGGTGATATAGGCGGGGATGCGCACCTTGTCGGGTATCACCCTGCGCAGCAGGGAAATCACGGCATTGGAGCAGACGAGCACCAGCGTCGCCGCGACCCCCATACCAATCGCGTTTGAGGCGGCCGTCGTGACGGCGAGCGTCGGGCAGGTGCCGAGCACCAGGCAGAGCACGGGGTTTTCCTTGACGATTCCCTTGGAAAACTCCTGGAACAACGATTTTTTCGCCATCAGTTCCCGCCTCCCATCTCTTGCTTTATTGTTTCGTTCTGGATAAATTCCTTCAGCTGTTCTGCAATCGTATAGCGCGGCGCGCGGTTTTCGCCCTGTGTGAAATGTTCCGTGTAAAGGGAAACCGCTTCGTTTACGGCGTCTGTCACGGCCTTCGACGTAATGGTCGCGCCGGTCATCGCCGCAATCTCCCCATCCTTTGGCTGCGCGTTCTTAATGACGTCAAACCCGCCTTCAGGGAGCGCCTGTTTATACTGTCCGGTAAATTCCGGCCTGACGGCGTTCGCGCCGAGCCCCGGCGTCTCGTTCTGGGACAGGATGGAAATACCTGTAACCTTTCCTTCCACCGCGTCGATTCCGGTCATCACCCTTACGTCCCCGCCGTAGCCCTTGGCGGCTGTCGTAATGGCGTAGCCTAAAATCTCATCGTCCTCGTTAAGCGCCGCGTAGCACTCCGCGTCCGTACCGGAAAGGGAAACCTGCTCAAAGCCTTTCGCCTGCGGCAGAACGGTCTTTCGCGCCTGCTGCGCCTTGAGCTGCGACTGTTCTTCAATGGGCTCCTTTGTCAATGCGTTTGTTCCGCCGAGCAGTCCCGCTACAATCATACAGATAAGGAAAAGCACGAGCGCCGGCGTTAGGATTGCCTTCGCGTTAAGATTTTTCACGCTTTTTCCTCTCCTCTCCAAAAGGCTTCGGCATGGTCAGCCGCTCAATGTGCGGAACCAGGATATTCATTAAAATAATAGAGAACGACACGCCCTCCGGCAGGTTCGCGTAAAGCCGGATGAGTACGGTAATCACGCCGCAGCCGACACCGAAAATCACCTTGCCCGCCGTCGTCATGGGGGACGTCGTATAATCGGTCGCCATGAAAATCGCGCCGAGCAGGACACCGCCCGACAAAACGTGGAACAGCGGGTCCTGACCGAGCGCCCAGGAAAGCACGAACACCGTGCCGATGAAGCAAACCGGGATAGCCGGGTGGATGATTTTCCTCGCGACTAAATATATACCGCCGAGCAAAAGCGCCAGGGCGCACGTTTCGCCCAGGCAGCCGCCGGTCGTGCCTAAGAATAAATCGAAATAGCTTGTAGCGATGCCGTTCGCGTTATCCGCAAGCGGCGTCGCGCTCGTTACAGCGTCCGCCGTTTCCTGCAAATACCAAAAGGCCTTGGGCCAGGTGGTCATATGGACCGGGAACGACACGAGCAAAACGATGCGCGCGGCAAGCGCGGGGTTTACGAAATTCTGCCCGATTCCGCCGAACATCTGCTTTACGACGACAATGGCGACGATGCTTCCGAACGCCGCGATAAACAGGTTGATGTTGACCGGCAGGTTCAAGGCGAGCAGCACGCCCGTAACGACGGCGCTCAAATCGCCGATGGTATCGTCCCGCTTCATGACCTTGCGGCAGATATATTCCGCTAAAACCGCCGTCGCGGTACATACGGTGATAACGAGCAGGCTTTTCCAGCCGAAAATCACGACGGAAGCGATAACCGCCGGAACCAGGGCAATGAGCACGTTGCCCATAATCTTTGCCGTACTGACCCCGCTGCGCAGATGCGGCGACGGGGAGACATAATATTTTGTATCCATCCTGCTCACCCCTTCCCCTGCGCGGCCTTTTTGGCGGCGGCTTCTTTTACAATGGCTTTACCCAGCCTCATATTCTGTACGATGTGCTTATGCGCGGGGCAGTTGAACGCGCAGCTTCCACATTCCATGCATGTCATAACGCCCTGCTTTTCAAGCGCCTGCGCGTCCTTAAGCTTTACGCTGCGGCTGATAACGGGCGGCACAAGGTTCATCGGGCAGCTCAGCGCGCACTTTCCGCAGCGGATGCAGGCGGCAGGCTCAGGGAGCCTTGCTTCCTTTTCGCCAAAGGCCAGAATCGCGTTGTTCTGCTTTAAGACGGGAAGCGAATCGTCAGAAATGGCCAGGCCCATCATTGGCCCGCCCATTAAAAGCTTTCTCGGCGCCTCTTTATAGCCGCCGCAGAATTCAATGACGTCCTTAATCGGCGTGCCGATGGGCACGATGACGTTCTGCGGGTGCTTCACCGCGCTGCCGTCCACCGTAATGCGTTTGGACACGAGCGGGATTCCCGTTTTCAGGTAGTTCGACAAAAACGCAATCGACGTCACGTTCATCACGATACATCCGGCGTCCGCCGGCAGCTTCCCGGCGGGCACAACCCTGCCGGTACACGCCTTGACAAGCACCTTCTCAGCGCCCTGCGGGTAGCGCGCCTTTAAGGGCAGCACGCGGACATGGTTTTGCGGGTCGTTCGTTTTGCTGTCGGCGATTTCCCGAAGCACCTCGATGACGTCCGGCTTGTTGTCCTCTACGCCGATGATGACGCGTTCTATCTGTAAAAGCTCCTTGACGGCGTACACGCCCGACATGACCGCCCAGGAGTTTTCTATTGCCTCACGGTGGTCGGAGGTAATGTACGGCTCGCATTCCGCGACGTTTATAATCAGCGTATCGACCGTCTTGCCCTCCGGGATATTCAGCTTTACGTGCGCGGGAAAGCCGGCGCCGCCAAGGCCGACAAGGCCGCTCGCCCGCGCGGCCGCGAGCAGGTCGGACAAATTATGTACATTCGGCGGCACGAGGTATTCGTTCACGAGCATCTGCCCGTCGGACTCGATTACCGCCGCGTCGCAGGCGTTTCCGCCCGGCAGCCTTACCTGTGTAATTTTTTTGACGGTACCCGACACGCTGCTGTGGATTGGAGCGCCCACATACGCGTCGCTGTCCCCGATGACCGTACCCACCTTAACATAATCGCCCGCCTTTACCTTGAGCTTACAAGGCGCGCCGATATGCTGCTGCATCGGGATGATTACCTCCTTTGGCGGCGGCATTACCGCGGACGGCGCCGAGGCGGTGTTTTTCCTGTGGGGAACCTTCGCCCCCCCTCTCGTTCGGAACGGGGACGACGGAAATTTCAGTTCGGTCTGCTTCATAAAATCCCTCCATAGCGTGTGGGCTTTCATCTACTATATCTATTCACCCGGCGGCGTAAAAAGAAAAAGCTTTTCAAAGAAAAAGAAGGCACGCCGCTTGCCTTTTCCGGCGGAAATTCGCAGATTTCGCCAGAATACCACATTAAAATACAGTTTAACATTTTACCCCCTTTTTTTCAATATGAATAGGAAGAAAAAAACGGTCAAGAATAAAATTGCAAACAAAAAATCCCAATTGTAAAGAAAGGCCGGGAATATTATGCTGGATTACTTAAACGCGTTCTGGGTGGGCGGTTTAATCTGCGTCATCGGGCAGATTTTAATCGACAAAACAAAGCTTACGCCAGCGAGGATACTCGTCACCTTTGTGGTACTGGGCGTTGTGCTTACCGCAGTCGGGCTGTATAAGCCGCTGGTCGATTTTGCGGGCGCGGGCGCAACCGTTCCGCTGTCCGGGTTTGGCTACACAATGGCAGAGGGCATTAAAAAAGCGGTCACGGCGCACGGCTTGATGGGCGCGCTTTCAGGCGGTATCGCCGCCGCTGCTGCCGGAATTACGGCGGCAATCGTCTTTGGCCTGCTCGGCGCGCTGGTCGCAAAGCCAAAGGAAAAGGACTAAAAAAGAAAGGCGCGGCTTATCAGCCGCGCCTTTCTTTTTTATGTTGGGTTCAATTTTTTACTTCAATCGGGAAAGATACTGGCAGTAGATATAAACGTTCTGGATTTTTTTCGCCTCCACGCCGTCGGCGGTCGTAATAACCGGCTGCGTTTCGGACGGGGTGATGTAAAGCTTGAAGACGATGGCGTCCTGTCCGGGGCGCATGTTGCGGATATGCTTATAGGGGAATTCCCTGCGCTCAATCCCCAGATAATTGAAGATGATGGTCTGGATTCCGTCGTCGTCGAAGCAGCGCAGGACGTCGGCTTCCTCATGCATTTCGATAATGGCCTTCGCTTCCTCAAAGGAAAGGTTGGTACATTTGAACTCCCCCTGATTGACGACCGACATCATATTGCTGTTGTCGAGCAGCAGCAATGGCGTGCTTTGTACGCTTGTCATAAAAACCCCTTCTTTCATATTTTGTTAAGTCAATCATACCAATCTTTATATAAATTGTCAATTTTGTTACTATTTTAACATACTTTTTGATAATGTTGCTGCAAAATGCGATAGAAAATTCTTTATCTGCCCGCCTTTCCCCGGCAAACGGAGCCGAAATTAAAAGATGAGAAAGACGTCTGCATTTATTTTTATGCGGGAAAAACGCAGAAAAGAAGGAAGCAAGGGCGTACTTGATACTTTTTTGAAACGTTCCGTTTCAGTAAATATCCACCGGCAAAGCCGGTGGCTTTGCAGAAACGCCTAAAAGGCTCTG
>UQHH01000012.1 GCA_900540865.1 uncultured Oscillospiraceae bacterium | reverse complement strand
TGCCCTTTCAGCTGCTTAATCCATAATATTTGTCTAACTTTTTGGGGTCACTTCAGTTTCTGCTGTGCGGCGTTTTTCTTTTTACACAGGTTTTACCTCCCCTTGCGTTCCGTTTTTACAAAACGGGCTTATAGTATGAACCGTACAAGAGAAAGGTACATAACTATATGAAATAGTCAAAGGAGAAACGAAAATGAAAAAAGCAGCTTCTATTTTACTTGCCGCGGTCATGTGCGCGGCGCTGTTTGCTGGATGCAATAACAGCACCACCTCTTCCCAGGATTCCTCGAGCGGCGCGGATACGAGCTCGCAGAGCTCGCAAGCCTCTTCAGGCGGCTCGTTCGACACGAGCAAAAATATTACGGTCGTAACAAGGGAAGCAGGCTCCGGTACGAGAGACGCGTTTACAGAGCTGACGGGGGTTTTGGAGAAGGACGACGCGGGCAGTAAGACCGATAACACCTCGCAGGGCGCCGTTACGGTCAACAGCACACAGGCCGTTATCAGCAATGTAACGGGCAACGAGTATTCCATCGGCTATATTTCGCTCGGTTCTTTAAACGATACGGTCAAGGCCGTTAAGGTCGACGGGGCGGAAGCCAGCCCAGAGACAGTCAAGGACGGCACATACAAAATTTCAAGGCCCTTCAACATTGCAACCAAGAAGGACGCAAGCGAAGCCGCGCAGGATTTCATCAGCTTTATCCTGAGCACAGAGGGCCAGAAGGTCGTTACCGACAACGGCTATATTGCACTTGATGGCACAAAGGCTTATGAAGGCAGCAAGCCCTCTGGAAAAATTGTCGTAGCCGGTTCGTCCTCCGTTTCCCCGGTCATGGAGAAGCTAAAGGAAGCCTATGCACAGGTGAACCCGAACGCAACGGTTGAAATTCAGACGAGTGATTCCTCTACCGGCATGACCGCCGCGATAGAAGGCACCTGCGACATCGGCATGGCGTCCAGGGAGCTCAAGGACGAGGAAACCGCACAGCTTACGGCAACGGAAATCGCGCTCGACGGCATCGCGGTCATCGTCAGCAACGACAACTCCTGCGAGGACCTCACCATGGAGCAAATCAAGTCTATCTATACAGGCAAGACGACTGTTTGGTCAGACGTTATCAAATAACAAATAACGCTTTTCAGTGTCACATCATCCCCAAAAGGGGCGGTTTAAAACCGCCCCGCTTTTTGGAATCATAATAAATTTGCCTGTAAAGGTTTGAGTGGTAATATGAAGAAACTTTTAGAGAACGTCATGAAGGGCGTGTTTTTTGTCGCGGCGCTGACCTCGGTCACGGCCGTCGTGCTGATTTGCGTCTTTCTTTTTTCCGGCGGGCTCCCCGCAATGGGGGAGATCGGCGTGCTCGATTTCCTGTTCGGACAGACCTGGGCGCCGCAGAACTCACCCGCAAGCTATGGGATTTTCCCGATGATTGTCGGCAGTGTGTACATAACGCTCGGTGCGATTATCATCGGCGTTCCCATCGGCATACTGACGGCGGTGTTCCTTGCGAGATTCTGCCCCAAAACGCTATATAAGGTATTAAAGCCGGCGGTCGACCTGCTCGCCGGTATTCCTTCCATTGTGTACGGCTTTTTTGGGCTTGTCGTGATTGTGCCCTTTATCCGCAATACGTTCGGCGGAAACGGCAGCAGTATCCTGGCGGCGTCGCTTATCCTGGGCATTATGATTTTGCCTACAATAATCGGCGTTTCGGAGTCGGCAATCCGCGCGGTGCCGTTAAGCTACTATGAGGGCGCGCTGGCGCTCGGCGCGACGAGGGAGCGCAGCGTGTTCCGCGCGGTGCTGCCCGCGGCGAAATCAGGCATTATGGCGGGGATTATCCTCGGCATCGGCCGTGCCATCGGCGAGACGATGGCCGTCGTGCTCATTGCGGGAAACCAGGCGTGGATTCCCGGCGGTATCCTGGACGGCGTGCGCACGCTTACCACAAATATCGTGCTGGAGATGGGATACGCGACAGGCCTGCACAGGGAAGCGCTTATTGCGACCGCGGTCGTGCTGTTCGCGTTTATCCTGCTCATCAACCTGCTGTTCGCGTTCTTTAACGGGAGGAAGAAAAAGTGAAGCCAATCAATCAAATGACATTCAGACAAAAGCTTTCCTCATATAAGCGCCGCCCATGGTCGCTCGTTTTGTACCTCGTCGTCCTGCTCGCGACCGTGCTAACGGTCGGCGCGCTGCTGTTCCTGATAGGGTATATCCTTGTAATGGGCATACCGAATCTCAGTTGGGAGCTGTTCTCATGGGAATATAACTCCGACAACGTTTCGTTTATGCCGGCAATTGTCAACACCGTTATCATGACCGCCTTGTCCCTGCTTATCGCGGCGCCGCTCGGCATCTGTTCGGCTATTTACCTGGTAGAATACGCAAAGCGCGGCAATAAAATCGTAGGGGTAATCCGCACGATGGCGGAGACGCTTTCGGGCATCCCGTCGATTGTATACGGGCTGTTCGGCATGCTGTTTTTTGTTACGGCCCTTCGCTGGGGGTATTCCCTCCTGTCGGGCGCGCTTACGCTCTCCATTATGATTCTGCCGCTTATCATGCGCACGACGGAGGAGGCGCTCAAGACAGTGCCCGACACCTACCGCGAAGGCAGCTTCGGGCTGGGCGCGGGCAGGCTGCGCACGGTATTCAAGGTCGTGCTGCCGAGCGCCGTGCCGGGGATACTTGCGGGCGTGATTTTGGCAGTCGGCAGGATTGTAGGCGAAACAGCGGCCCTGATTTACACGGCGGGCACCGTCACCGATATGCCGAAGGACTTGATGTCCTCCGGGCGGACGCTCGCGGTGCATATGTACGCGCTTTCAAGCGAGGGCCTGCATACAGAACAGGCATACGCGACGGCGGTTATCCTGCTGGCGGTTGTGCTGCTGATTAATACGCTCTCCGCCTTTATTGCGAAGAGAGTGGCGAAATAAGAGGGGGAACCATGGAAAGGATGCAGACCGGTATGGATAAATTCAACATTAAAAGCCTTGATTTGTATTACGGTAAGTTTCAGGCGCTCAAGGATATCAATTTAAGAATACAGGAGAAAAACATCACCGCGTTCATCGGGCCTTCTGGCTGCGGGAAATCGACTCTTTTAAAAAGCCTCAACCGGATGAACGACCTGGTCGAGGGCTGTACCATCACGGGTAAGGTCGAGCTCGACGGCGTGGACATTTACGCGAAGATGGACGTAAACGAGCTGAGGAAGCGCGTAGGCATGGTGTTTCAAAAGCCCAACCCGTTCCCGATGAGCGTGTACGACAACATTGCGTTCGGCCCGCGCACGCACGGCGTACACGGAAAAAAGCAGCTCGATGAAATCGTTGAGACGTCCCTTAAAAACGCCGCCATCTGGGACGAGGTCAAGGACCGGCTCAATAAAAGCGCCCTGGGGCTTTCGGGCGGGCAGCAGCAGCGCCTTTGCATCGCGCGCGCCCTCGCAGTGAACCCCGACGTGCTTTTGATGGACGAACCGACAAGCGCTCTAGACCCAATTTCCACTTCAAAAATAGAAGAGCTGGCGCTTAAGCTCAAGGAGCGGTATTCCATCGTCATCGTCACGCACAATATGCAGCAGGCACTGCGCATCTCCGATATGACGGCGTTTTTCCTGCTCGGCGATATGGTGGAGTACGATACGACAGACAAGATTTTCTCTACCCCGCAAAATAAGAAAACGGAAGATTACATTACAGGGAGGTTCGGCTGATGAGGGCATACTACGATTTGCAGCTCAAACGCCTGGGCGACGAGCTGACGGAGATGGGCGCGCTGATTGAAACGTCTATCGATTACGCGACCGACGCGCTTTTAAACAAGGAGCTCCACAAGGTGGAGAAGGTCAAAAAGTATGAAAAGGCAATCGACCAGAAGGAAAAAGATATAGAAAGCCTGTGCATCAAGCTGATTTTGCATCAGCAGCCTGTAGCAAAGGATTTGCGCCTGATTTCCGCGGCGCTGAAAATGATTACCGATATGGAGCGCGTGGGCGACCATGCGGAGGATATTTCCGAAATTGCCATGCTGCTTGCCGACAGCGAGCAAACAATAGAAATCTGCCATATCAAGCAGATGGCAAAGGCTGCCGCGAAGATGGTGACCGCTGGAGTTGACGCGTTTGTGCGCGGCGACGTCGCGCTTGCGGCGTCCGTTTGCGAAAGCGACGACGTCGTAGACGGCCTGTTCAATATCGTGCGCGGGGATTTAATCGACTGTATCCGAAAGGACGCGCAGAAGGGTGCGGGCGCGCTCGATTTATTCCTTGCGGCAAAATACTATGAGCGCATTGGCGACCACGCCGTCAACATTGCGGAATGGGTCATCTATTCGGTTACCGGACGGCACGACAGCATAGACGAGCTGGAGGATATTCCGGGAACGGCGGCTGTGCTGGGGGATATTAAGCTCTGAGTGGCTTATGCTATAGATTGTAAGAATAACAAAAGGCCGCACTCAGCGGCCTTTTGTTACCTATAAAAATTCAGGCCTAATAAAATAATTTACGTATTTTTTACCAAAATAAAAAACTTTTTATGATACAATAAGGATGAAAAGGAACAGAATGAGGTGGTTTGCCGTGATTTATATTGTGGAGGACGACAGGGACATCCGGGAAATGGAGTGCTACGCTTTAAAAAACAGCGGGTTCGAGGTGCGCCCGTTTGAGGACAGCAACGGGCTTTTCGCGGCGTTTGCCGCCGAAAAGCCGAAGCTTGTTTTGCTCGATATTATGCTGCCGCAGGAGGACGGATTGACGATTTTGCAGAAAATCAGGGCGGACGAAACGTTCTGTTCCGTTCCGGTCATCATGGTTACGGCAAAATCCTCCGAGCTCGACAAGGTCAAGGGGCTCGACATGGGCGCCGACGATTACATCACCAAGCCGTTTGGCGTGATGGAGCTGGTATCGCGCGTCAAGGCGCTGCTGCGCCGCTGTGAAACAAAGCAGGAGCCTGTCGTTTTAAGCTATGAGGGCATTGTAGTGGACGACTTCAGGCACAGCGTCACGGTGGATGGGGAGCGTTGCATTTTAACCTATAAGGAATATGAGCTGTTAAAATACCTCATTGCGAATAAAGAAATCGCCCTGACCAGGGAAAAGCTACTGGAAAAGGTCTGGGGCTACGATTTTGAAGGGGAGAGCAGGACGGTCGACATGCATATCAAAACCCTGCGCCAGAAGCTGGGCGAAAAGGGTAGCCTGATTAAGACTGTCCGCCATGTCGGCTATAAGGTAGGGGAGGAATAATGAAGCTCAAAAGCAAACTGACCGGCAGGCTGTGTGTAATCGGGCTGGTATCGGTCATTCTGACTGCGGTGTCCGCAACGCTTGCCTTCTGGTTCATTTTTTCGCAGCAGGCGCAGGACGACTTGAAGATGAGCGGTACGCTGCTTGCAAGCGCTTACGACCAGAGCGCCGCTCCGTCGGGGGAGGAGCTTTCCGAAATCGCTTCGGAGGATTACAGGATAACCCTGATTTCCCCGGACGGAACCGTACTATATGAAAGCGACCCGCAGGCGTCCGAGGACCGAATGGACAATCACAGGGACCGCCCGGAAATCAAGCAGGCGCTTGAAACGGGCGACGGCTCGAGCGCGCGTGAGTCGGATACGGTCGGCCGGGTCACGTATTATTACGCGGTGCGCCTGCAAAACGGGGACGTGCTGCGCGTGTCGAGGCAGGTAGACAATGTGTTTTCTGTCTTCGGCGGCATCATCCCTATTCTGATTGTCATTACCGTTTATGTCCTGCTCGTGTGCCTCGTCATGGCGTCTGAGATGACCAAGGGCATTATCCGGCCGATTGAAAGCATGGCCAAGGACCCGGACGCGGTAGCTTACGACGAGTTGGTCCCGTTTTCCAATATGATTGAGAGCCAGCGCCGGGAAATCGAGGCGCAGATGGGGCGGATTCAGCAGGAAACCGATAAAATTAATACGATTATCGCCAATATGGAGGAAGGCTTCGTCCTGCTCGACGGCGAAAAAAATGTGCTGATGTACAACGACAGCGCCATTCGGCTGCTGCAAAGCGGGCCGGGGGAGGTCATAGGAAACAGCTTTATCCGGCTTTCGCGCAATCAAAACGTGAACCACTGTATCGATTCCGCGTCCAAGGGCAAAAGCCGCGAGGCCGCCTTTGAGGTTGGGGAACGCCAGCTGCAGCTACTTGCAAACCCGGTTTACTCCAAGGGAGAGCAAATCGGCGTTATCTGCATTATTGTAGACATGACGGGCAGGCACGCGCTCGACCAGATGCGCCAGGAATTTACGGCGAACGTATCGCACGAGCTGAAAACACCGCTGACGTCGATTTCTGGCTACGCGGAAATGATAGAGAGCGGCATAGCGAAGGATGGCGACGTGAAAACCTTCGCCGCGAAAATCCACAAGGAGGCGGGCAGGCTCGTTACCCTCATTGGCGATATTATCCGCCTGTCGCAGCTCGACGAGGAGCCGTCGCAGGTACAGCCCGTGCGGGTAGATATGGCGTCGCTCGTGGAGGAATGCACGGACTCGCTCGTCATTTCGGCAGACAAGCATAAGGTTTCGCTCGAGACGGATGTTACGCCCTGCGCGGTGCGCGGCGACCGCAATATGCTTTATGAGCTGATTTATAATCTCTGCGACAATGCCATCCGTTATAATAAAGAAAACGGCTCGGTGTTAATATCGGTAAAGCCGAGGGACGGAAAGGTTGTGCTGAAGGTAAAGGACACGGGCATCGGTATTCCAAAGGAACACCAGGCGCGTATTTTTGAACGCTTTTACCGCGTCGACAAAAGCCGTTCCAAGCAAACGGGCGGAACGGGCCTGGGGCTTGCGATTGTAAAGCACATCGCTGAGCAGCATAAGGCGCAGATTTCGCTTGAAAGCGAGGAAGGCGCGGGTTCGGTCATTACCGTGACGTTCGAACGGTAAGCTTGAAAAGCGCGCGCAAAGCGTTATCATTAGATTTGGACAGTAAAACAGGGAGGCGCGGAAATGGTCCCGCGCCTCCCTTGCGGCCTCCCAGTTTTGTAAGACGCCGGTACGCGCATGTTTTTAACATGCTGGAATAACCTGAGAAAAACAGGGGAACCTAGACCTATCAAGCAAAAGGAACGGGATGCAATATGACCTTCAGGATGTCCAGAAGAAACGCCGTGCGTGTGATAAGCTTTTCCTGCGCCGCCGTTTTGCTCATAGCGGGCGCCGCCGTATCGGGGTTCCAGCTCGTGTCGCGCTACCGCGCGACGATTGAGCATACCTACCAGCAGGCGCTCAGCGAGTTTTCCGATTATTTTACAAACCTCCAGTCCGCGCTTACCAAGGGCGTATACGCAAATACCCAGACACAGCAGTATGGGCTCGCGGTCAAGCTTGCGAGCGATTCCCAGGGGGCAAAGGCAGCGCTTTCCCGCCTTCCGCTTTCTAACGGCGAGGACGACGCGCTGCAGAAGTACCTGGCGCAGGTGGGCGATTTCGCGGAGTATGTTACCGCAAAGCTTTCACGCGGGCAGGAAATAACAGAGGACGACAAAGAGAGCCTTTCAAAGCTCAGCTGCTATGCCGAAAAGGTGTCGGGCCAGATTGAAGAAATATCCGCGCGCTACGGCGACGGGGACACCTTTATCGGGCAGACGCAGAGAATTGAGGGGAATTTGGAGAACGTCAATGCGCAGACCGCGGAAAACACGCTGGACAAAAGCTTTACCCAAGTAAGCGAAAGCTTTGAAAATTATCCGTCGCTCGTCTATGACGGCCCTTTTGCCGACCAGGTGCAGCAGAAGAAGCCGCGTATGCTCGAAGGAGCCGAGGGCTTTTCAAAAACCCAGGCGTTAAAGAACGCCGCCGCGTTTTTAAACGCATCGGACACGAGCATTTTCTACAACTCCAGCAGGCAGGGCAATATGCCTGTTTATCAATTCAAAAACGATGAGGTATACATTACCGTGACCGTGCAGGGCGGATATATAGAGGAAATGTACCGGCAGCGCGAGGTTGATAAAAAGCAAATAGAATATGACGCCGCGGTGGAAAAAGCGCAGCAGTTTTTAAAGCAGCGCGGGTATTATAATATGAAAGAGAGCTATTACGTGACCTCAGGCGGAGTCTGCACGATTAATTTTGCTTATGAGCAGGACGGCGCGGTCTGCTACAGTGATTTAATCAAGGTCGGCGTGGCGCTCGACACGGGCGAGATTATGTCCTTCAACGCGTCCGGCTACCTGATGAACCATTACGAAAGGGAAATCACAAAGCCGAAGCTTGAACAGGCAAAGGCGCAGGAAAGCCTGAGCCCGCTGCTCAAATCGGAAAGCGCGCGGCGCGCGGTCATTCCGACCGGCGGAACGAAGGAGGTCTACTGCTACGAATTTACCTGCAAGGGTGAGGACGACGACAGGGTGCTTGTATATATCAACGCCGACACCGGCCTGGAGGAACAAATATTCATTCTCCTACAGTCCGACGGCGGGACGCTCGTGATATAGAAAAAATTTGTTGCTTTTGCAACATTGCAATTTGAAAAAACTGTGGTATAATGACGTTACCGGATAGGGCGTATTGCGTCCTTAAAACTGGTAACTACTATAAATGAAAAAACAAAATAAAAAGGAGAACTTGCTATGGATACTTATATCTGTGACGTATGCGGCTGGGTTTACGATCCCGCCATCGGCGACGAAGAGGGCGGCATTGCCCCGGGCGTTGCTTTTGACGACCTGCCTGAGGACTGGGTATGTCCTCTGTGCGGCGTAGGCAAGGACCAGTTTTCCAAGCAGTAATACAAATAGAGAAGTGTTTACCGGAGGGCTTGTTTCCTCCGGTAAACTGCCCTTTGCGCGGCCTTCGCGCAGGTAAAGGCAGGCAAAAGCATAAGGAGTGATACATAATGGCAGTAAACAGGATTTCAGACCAGGTTTATTCGGTTGGCGTATTGAACCCGTCCTTGCGTGTGTTCGATATTGTAATGGAGGCAAAATACGGAACGAGCTACAACGCTTACCTGATTGCAGACCAAAAGACTGTTCTGGTGGACACGGTGCATCTTAACTATTTTGACGAATATCTCGATAATATCGGCCAGCTTGCGGATATTGGTACAATCGACTATCTAATAATGAACCACACTGAGCTCGACCATTCGGGCAGCGTGCTCAAGCTGTTGGAGCTGAGCCCTGATATGACGGTCGTCTGCACGGCGGCGGCGAAAAAATACCTGACCGCCATTACGAACAGGGAATTTAACTGCATGGTGGTCCGCGACGGCGCGGAGCTCGAAATCGGCGCGCATACGCTCAAATTCGTCGTTGCTCCCATGCTCCACTGGCCGGACTCAATGATGACCTACCACGAGGACGACAAGGTTCTGCTAAGCTGTGACTTCCTGGGCTGCCATTTCTGCGAGCCGCAGGTGTTCGACACCTGTATTAAATATCCGAATGCCTATAAAGAACAGTTTGCCTATTACTATCAGGGGATTTTCGGCCCGTTCAAGCCGTTTGTGCTCGCGGGGCTCGACAAAATAAAGGATTTGGAGCTCGAGGCGATATGCCCGAGCCACGGCCCCGTCCTGACGGAAACGATAAAAGAACGCATGGACGATTACCGCGCCTGGAGCACACCGGAGGAAAAGCCGGAAAAAACGGCCGCCGTGCTGTACGCTTCTGCCTACGGCTGTACGAAACAGCTGGCGGTAAAGGCCTTTGATACGCTTTGTGCCTGCGGCATCAAGACGCAGCTCATCGATATGGTGACCGCTCCCGTTTCGCAGAGCGCGGCCGCGGTGCAGCAGGCGGATTTGGTGCTCATCGGTTCCACCACAATTAACAAGGACGCGCCTAAGGTCGTGTGGGAGGTGCTCTCTTCCATCGACGCGATTAACATTAAAAATAAGCCGGCGGCGGCGTTCGGCTCTTATGGCTGGTCGGGAGAGGCCTCCGTCATGATAAACCAGCGCCTGCAGCAGCTGCATTTCAATGTGCTCGACGAGCCGATTCGCGCAAACTTTACGCCGGACCAATGCGACCTCGACACCATTGCGCAGGCGGCGCAGGACCTTTACGACAAGGTCACCTGTAAGGCCTGCCAAAAATAAACGCCCGTATTTGTTTTGATTAGGAAGGGAAAGATGCTTATGAGCAAGGCAAACCCGATTAAAGGCGTCATATTCGATATGGACGGCCTCCTGCTCGACACGGAACGCCTGACCTTTGATTTATGCAGCAGGGCGGCAGAGCAAATGGGCTTTACGCTTTCTATGGAGCTTTTTAAAACGACCGTTGGGCTTCGGAGCCTGGACACCAGAAAGATTTATGAGAAGGAGTTCGGGGAAGGCTTTGACTACGACCGCCTGCGGGAGCAGAACCTCGCATGGTTTTGGGAATATATCAAAGAAAAAGGGGCGCCCGTCAAAAAAGGCGTATTTGAATTGCTGTCCTTTTTAAAGGATAATGAAATTAAAAGCGCGGTCGCAACCTCGACCAGCAGCGCTACGGCACCGCGGATTCTTGAAAAAGCGGGAATTACCGTTTATGTGGACGCGGTCGTCTGCGGCGATATGGTGAAGCGCGGCAAGCCTGAGCCCGATATTTTCCTTGAGGCGGCAAGGCGTTTAAAGCTCCCGCCGGAGCAGTGCATGGGGCTTGAGGATTCCATTAACGGTATTCTTTCCGTGCACAAAGCTGGGATGCTGCCCGTTATGGTGCCCGACCTTCTGCCCCCCACGGAGGAAATTTTCCCTCTGCTTTACGCGCAGGCGGAGGACTTGGAGCAGGTCATTCCCATTATAAAAAAGCATAACGTTAGATTTTATCAGTAAAGCTACCCCCGATACAGGACGACTCCTGCGTCGGGGGTTCTTATTTATTATCCATGCTTGTTAATTCTGTCCGATAACCTGGACTGATTATATAATAAACTATTTACAAATTTGTTTTGATAAGTATAATGAATAAGTTAGTGTAAACGTTTTCATATAATTATGCGGTAATACATGCACGGGTTAAATAACATCGGGAGGATAAATAAGGAGAGAACCACAGGATGTATAGCCGAAAATGATGTGAAAAAATTTTACACTATAATAAATGACAAGTAGTTTAAACCAGGAAGAAAGAGATGAGGAAAGAAATGAAGAAAAAAATTGTGGCATTATTATTGTCGTGCCTGCTGGTGTTGTCGGGTATTCCGGCGGCGCTTGCCCTCGAAAGCCCAGAGGAGCAGGGGCCGGAGATGGTTTCCTATGATGGGGCACGGTCGATGGCGACAGGCGACCTATCGCTGACAAAAGAGGTTAACCCAAAGGGTCCGGTCATCAGCTCGATTGCGGATTATTATAAGGCGGCGAACAGTAGTCGCCTGCGCTCCGCAAGCAGTGCGCTGCCGGCTAAGGTGGACAACAGCCAGAGCCGGTTTTTTCCGGAAATTGGGGATCAGGGGCGACTTGGGTCCTGTGCCAGCTGGGCGCAGACTTACTACCAATTTACATACACAATGAATAAGGCCCTAAATCGGCCCAGCACGCCTGAAAACTGTTTTTCTCCTAAATGGACCTATAACTTAGTTAATGGGGGAACTGACACAGGCTCTTCCTGCGAATCAAATTATGAGGTTTTGAATAACCAGGGTGCCGCAACCATGAGTCAGGTTCCATATGATACCGATTATCTCAGCTGGAGCCCGGAAAACGAAATCTGGAGCGGTACCTCAGACTACCGGCTGAAGGATTACCAGTATCTTTCAGTAGGCTTAGAGCATGATGATACACCCATTACTAACCCCAGGGATGAGGACTTGGGCATAATTAAGACAGCGCTGTCCAATGGGGAAGTCCTGACATTTTCTACCTACATGTACGGTTGGATGTACAGCAAAATATCAAGACGCACGGAGGTGCCGGAAAACGCGGATTACGCGGGAGAAAACATCGCCATTGGACTGAGCAGTATGGATGGCGGCCACAGGATGACGATTGTCGGCTATAACGACGATTTGTGGGTTGACATCAACGGCGACAACATTGTTCAAGAGCAGGAAAAGGGCGCGTTTAAAGTAGCAAATTCCTGGGGCGACTCTTATATGATGAACGATGGATTTATTTGGGTCTCCTACGACGCGCTCAACAGGGTTTCGGCAATTCTGGAGCCAGGCACTTCCAATAGAATTGATTGTCCTATTTTTAGTTTGATTGCAAGAATTGATGTTGAGCCGTATGACTCTGACTCCGGTATTGTTCTGAGGTATACTTTAAATTCCAATAACCGTGGAACAACGCGGGTTAATATCACGGCTGAAAAGGATGGAACGCTCTATAGCGCGTTGGTCACACCGTATAAGGAAGTCCATTCATTTTTCGACAATTATTCCTATGATGGAACTACAGACGAAAACGATGGTTTTATGTGCTGCGATTTGGATAGGGTAGTAGAAAATCTCGATTCAGAAAATTTTCGGGATTACAATTGGACCGTTACATTTACTGACAATGAAACGGATGCTTCGGTCTTTACGGTAAAAGAAGCAACAATTGTGGATAACAACACGGGTAAAACCTACACGTCTGGTGAAAGCACCCCGTTTGCGCTCAATGGAGCAAAAAAAACCCTTAGTTTTTATCAGTCGGACAGGAAGGCTGCGGTTGTATACTACAGGGGCTTCCTTAACCCATATATCTGCTATAAAACAGGCGACGGCCAGTGGACGCAGCAGCCGGGTGTTCCAATGGAGCGTTCAGACGAAATGGAAGGCTATACGCATAAGTATGCCATCGAACTGAGCTCCGATACAGAGACCGCCGCTGTATGTTTTACAGACGGGAAGGGAAACTGGGACGACAACGGCGGCGCATATTATACGCTTGGAGATGGTTTTCACAAAATTATTACGGAGGATGTAGACATTGAGCCGCTTACAATCACCTCGTTTACAACGCAGCTTGAAGATAATACAGCCTCTACGAACCAAAAAGTTATATTTAAGTCCAATGTACAGGGAGGCTATGAACCGTACCAGTACCAATTCACAGCGGTAAATACTGTAACCGGAGAATCTGGGCAAGCCAATATTTATGAATCCGGCTCCTATACTGAAATTTACTTCAGAGGCGAAGGAATCTATAAGGTTACAGTCAAGGTAACGGATGTCGCGGGAAGCACGGCCGAAAAATCGTCCATTGTTACGGTAAAAAACAAGCCTGCCGTATTTACTTCCTTTACGGCTGATTCGCAGTCTCCAGCCTATGTCGGAAATAAAATTACATTTAGCGGCACAACGCTTTACGAGCAGCTGAATATGCCCTTTGGCAATAAATTTAGTCTGTTTATCCTCAAAGACGGGAAAACCGTCGCTGAACCGGCGGTTACCATAAAAAAGCTGGACGACTCAATTATGTCCACCACCGTGAGGGCCGTATGGACGCCAACGGAAGCAGGTAATTATACAGCCCAGATTATAGTAACAGACAAAATCGGAGTTACTGCTACAGCAAAAATTTTTCTCGAGGTCAGGGATTTAGACACGGCGACCATTTACTATAAGGGTTATGGCAGCCCCAATATCCACTATCAGGCAGGAAACGGCGCCTGGACTGCTGTGCCGGGCATAGCAATGACCCCAATAAATGACGTGGAGGGCTATACGCATAAATACACCATTCCCCTCAATGGCGCGTCATACGCCAACGTTTGTTTCAACGACGGCAATAATAGCTGGGACAGCAATAACGGTAAAAACTACCGTTTTACAGCGGGAACCTATGGTTTTGAAAGTGGAACCATCACGCCGCTTGATTTGACTACACTGCGAATTGCAGACTTTAAGCTCAATACCGATGAAACAGAGACATTTGTTTATGGAAAAATTGCTGGCTTTAACGCAAGCGCTTTGGGAGGATATTCACCATACGAATTTCAGTTCGGGCTTAAGAATCCCGACGGAACCATCAAGTGGGATACAGAGTATTCCGCAAATGACTTTTATTACTTTATGTGCTACGAAAAAGGCAATTTTACTGCGTTTGTAAATGTAAAAGACGCAACCGGCGCAATTTCGACGGAAACAATGGATATAGAAATAAAAGGAATGGAAATTACTGAGTTTGCTGTGTCTCAGGAAACCGTACCGACTGCAACAGAGCTGTTATTTACAGGGACGACGATTCACGAGCTGTACTATATGGGTAATTTTACTCATTCACTTACGATTAAAAAGGACGGCGTAACGGTTGAAACGCTTGATATGAAATCTGTTACCACTTACCCATACAATAATCTTACAGCTTCATGGACGCCGCAGGAAGCCGGTAATTACACGGCTGAACTGTATGTTGAAGATTCATACGGACAAACAGCGTCAAAGACCTTATCGTTTACCGTAACGGAAAACAAACCGAACAGCCTGACAATTTATTATAAGGGTTATACCGACCCCAACATCCATTATCAGGTTGGAAACGGCGCTTGGACAGATGTGCCGGGCGTCAAAATGGCCCAGACAAATGAAGTAAGCGGCTATACGCACAAATATACAATCGATTTAGAAGGCGCAGAATTCGCCAACGTCTGCTTTAACGACGGCAACGGCAATTGGGACAGCCAAAATGGCGCGAATTACCAATTTAAGGCGGGAACCTATGGCTACAGCGGCGGAACTATTACCCCGCTTGACCTTACAAAACCTAAGGTTACCCGGTTAACAGCAAGCTGCGGGGACGGTTCCCCCGCCGTAGGAAAAACAATCAGCCTGAACGCCGCGGCAGAGGGAGGAACAGCACCATATGAGTACCAGTTCGGCCTTCTGGACGCTAACGGGACAGAAAAATGGGTTACGCAGTATTCCCAAAATAGCAGCTGCGACTTTACGACATATGAAGGCGGTAACTACAAAGCCTTTGTCAATGTAAAGGACGCAAACGGAGTAGTAGGCACAAAAACAATCGACCTGAAAATCGAGGGTTTGGAAATTATATCGTTTACCGCTTCCCCGGAAATAGGCACGGTCGGCACGGAAATGGTGTTTACGGCGCGCACGGTCAACGAGCAGTTTAGTTATGGGCCTAACATACATGGACTGGCAATCAAGAAGGGTGATAAACCGGTAGTTTCCAGCACTTTTGACTGCACCCAGGACGGCCAATACACAGTACACACGGCAAAATGGACGCCGCAGGAGGCGGGAAATTATACTGTCAGGTTTTACATGGAGGACGCAAAAGGACAAAAGGCTGAAAAAACTATAGAGGTTACGGTTTTAGAAAAAGCGTCAAACACACTGACAATCTATTATAAGGGCTACGATAATCCCAATATCCATTATCAGGTGGGGGACAGTGCGTGGACGAACGTACCGGGCGTAAAAATGGCCGCGTCGAATGATTTGAGCGGTTACACGCACAAATATACAATCGATTTAGGCGACGCGCAATATGCCAACGTCTGCTTCAACGACGGCAACGGCAATTGGGACAGCCAAAACGGCTTCAATTACCGTTTTGAAGCGGGTGTTTACACCTATCAAAACGGAATTCAGACCAAAATCTCGTAGCGCTTTTTATACCGGACTGTGATGCGTCAAGATGAAAGAACGGGAGGGAAGGCCAGCCGGCCTTCCCTCCCTTGCTATACAGTAAGTTTTTTATTTTTGAATATCTCCCTTAATCGCCATGGACGAACGGCCCAACTCTTCAAAGCGCTGTTCCAGTATATCGCGCTCATAGCGGACGGAATAGGTGTAGTTTGGGTCGTTGAAATAGTAGTAATCCGCGTCGTAACCCGTGAGCACCAGACAATGCTCGTTTGCAATCCAGGCGCAGGTATCGCCGTTCTTGTAGGGGGAATATTCGGCCGCGTCCTCTACCGTCCATTCGTATGTAATAAAGGGTTCCCACATATACATGGTCGCCCAGATAAGCACCGGCTTGTTGTATACGATGTAATTGCGAAGCATGCTGTCAAGCGGCGTTCCGGTCGTCACGACCGCCTCGCTGCCCTCCTCCAGCACCTGCCCGGCGGCGTGCGCCATTACCGGCGGAAAACAGCCGAGCGATTCGGTAGAGTACGGACTGCCGATAAACACCGAAGAGGTGTCCGGCCCGAAAAGGGAGCCGTCGCTTTCCTCGCGCAGAAAGCCGGTTGGTACATGGTCGTCTATAAAATCATAGGGAGAAATATCATAGCCGTAATATTGCAGCAGCATGGTTGTACTGACGCATTCACAGCCGGAAGGAAAGTCTTCCCATTGACATAAAAGCGGAACGTCCTCGATAAACCACTCGTCAGGCAGCTCCGCGCGCACAACGCATACGGCGGATTTTCCGTCCTCCGTGACGGCAAACAAAGCGGTCTGCCCCATTGCTTTCATTGTAATAACGCCGCCCTGGTCAACCTTCGCAACAGAGGAATTGCCCACATACCATGTGACTTTTCCGGTCAGCCCATCCTGCGGCGTTACGGTTAAAGGGATTTTGCGCGGCTGGTAGAGCACGGCGCCGTATAGCGCGTGGTCAAAGCTAATATCTTTCGCCGCTGCGGGGGCGGTGGCGCTCCCAAGTGCTGCGGAATCCCCGGGTTCTTCTGCCGGGCTGCCTGGATTCTCGTCCACCGAGGAACGCTCTGGCAGTTTTGCTGCCGCATTAATGGAACCCGCAATGTTTAACGAGAAAAACAGGAGGCAAAGCAGGGCGCATAAGGCTCTTGTGTATGGCTTCATTCTCTTTGCAACCCCTTTCTCAACCCAAAACGGCCCGGTTGACCGTTGTTCACCACGCATTGCATATGCTGCTGAAATATAGTATACTGAAACCAAACTGTACAAATAAAAAGAGACAACCTTATTTTACCATATGGAAGCGGTGTTGTCATGCTCCATATGATGGAATTTACATAGAAAGGGAACGTTACGGATGGCTTTTATTTTTGATGTACACGCGCATTACGACGACGAGGCGTTTGATAATGACCGCGACGCTCTTTTAACAGGTTTGCCGTTAAAGGGGGTATGCGCGGTAGTAAACGGAGCAACAGATGAAAAGACAGCACGCATGGGGCTTGCATTTGCGCAGCGCTACCCATTTATGTGGACGACGGCAGGCTACCATCCCGAATGCGCCGATAAAGCGCCGGACGGATACCTCGATACGCTCACAGAACTTTTGCAAAATGAAAAAGCGGTGGCGGTTGGCGAAATTGGTCTTGATTACTACTGGAAGGAAGTCAGCCGCGAGGTTCAAAAAAGGGTATTTGAAGAACAGCTTGGACTTGCATGTGATTTGGAGCTTCCCGTAGTCGTGCATGACAGGGAGGCGCATCAGGACATCCTTGAGCTGCTTAAAAAATACCGTCCGAAGGGGTTTCTCCACTGCTTTTCAGGCAGTGTGGAAATGGCTCGTGAGGTGATAAAGCTTGGCATGTCCGTCAGCATGGGCGGTGTTGTCACTTTTAAAAACGCGCGCCACAGTGTAGACGTCGTGCGTGAGGTTCCGATTGACCGGCTTCTGCTTGAGACGGATGCGCCCTACCTTGCGCCGGTTCCGTTCAGGGGAAAACGGTGCGATTCGGCAATGATTGCATATTCCGCCGAAAGAATAGCGGATATTAGGGAAATCCCAGTGGAAGAGCTTCTTAACAAAACAAAGGAAAATGCCTGCCGCATGTTCTCCATAACCATATAACAGGCAAGGGGAGGCCGCACATGAAAAAATGCTGCGCTGTAATCCTGAGTATACTATTGTTTTTTTATGCTGCTATCCCTGTGGGAGCAGCGGCCGAGGTTCGGTATGGGCTCAATATTCCTTCACAGGCGGCCGTGGGGAAAAGCGTTTCCGCACAAATTGTACTTTCCAGCGGCAGCGGGTGCGACTTGGGTGCCATGCTGTTTACGGTGGCATACGATACTGAGGCGCTTACATACCGGGAAGCAACGCTTTGCGCCGGCGCGCCGGGTGAGCTGCGCGCGTATGACGACAACGGCATATTAAAGATAATCTATCTCAATACTTCGGGGACGTCGCTCAGCTCCGAGAGTAAAGAACTGATAACCCTGAGGTTTACGGCGTCCGCCTCCGAACAAAAAACGGCGCTTACCCTTTACGGCGAGCAGGCGGCGAGCGTGCAGGGGCAACGGCTTTCCTATGAAAATCCATCTGCGTACGATGTTTCTGTACAGAAAAAAGTGCCGGAGACCCCCGCGCCCGCAAAGGCCCGTAAAATAACGGCCTCCTCCTCGAAAAGCCCGGCATCCGGCTCGAAAAATCGCGTTTCATCCAGAGCGGACAGCTATAACGGGGCGGAGGGTAACGGAGGCTATATAGACCCATGGGAACAGAACCAAATGGGAGAAGCCCCTGAAAGCGAAGGCGGCGGATTCCTGTCATTTGGGGAGAACGGCTCGAATCCCTTTGAAAATAACGGGTTCTGGCTTACCGTGTGTGCTGTCGGTTTGGCGGTCATGCTCGCTCTGCTCATATTTGCCGCATATAAACTAGGGCAAAGAAAAAAGAGCCTTGCTTCCGGTGATGGAAAGGTGTTGGAAAGCCCTGAAGTAATACGGGTGAATGAATCCTGTGTAAAGGAAGGACAAAAGACGCTGGAAGAAACGAAAAAGAAGGAGAAGGAGCCCAATGAGCAATAAAGGAGAAAAGGCAAAACAATTGTTTGAACAAGGCTATAATTGCGCGCAGGCGGTATTCGGCGCGTTTTGTGATGAAACGGGATTCGATTTTGAAACGGCGGTGTTACTCGCCTCACCCTTCGGCGGCGGGATGGGCAGGCTCAGGGAGGTCTGTGGAACGGTTTCCGGAATGCTGATGGCAGCGGGGATACTGTACGGTTATAGTTCTCCAAAAGCCGTGCAGGAGAAAAAAGAAACCTACCAAACGGTACAAGGCCTTGCAGACGTATTTAAAAAGCGTAACGGTTCCATTATATGCAGGGAACTGCTTGGCCTTACAAACGTACAGGCGGACGATTCCCCCCAGCCGGAGCCGCGCACTCCAGCTTATTATAAAAAACGGCCATGCGCGTTGCTTGCACAGGACGCCGCTGAAATATTGGAAGCCTATATGAAGAAAAATCCGCCGAAGGCGCGGTGATTTTTGATTTTATGTATAACCCTTTGGGAAGCGGCATATAATGGATTTATACGGTGACAGATTTTTTCTTGACAAACAAGTAAGGTTGTGCTATTATTATAAAGCTGTCCGGTAACGGCAGTTCGCCGGGATTATGCCCGGAAGCCGTATTATATTGGGGCTTATAGCAATATATCGCGGAGTGGAGCAGTTGGTAGCTCGTCGGGCTCATAACCCGAAGGTCGTAGGTTCAAATCCTGCCTCCGCAACCAGTAGGAGTGTTCTTATAGCATTTAAAGCTGTAAGAACACTTTTTTCTTTATCCGGCCTGGGGATAATTATACCAGATAAAAGCACGTTGGCTCCCGGTTTTAATTTTATTGTTGATTTTTGCCAGTTCTGATTTTTCTGCGGATAAGTCAGGATTGGCATTATTTATTGTACGCTATCTTTTTTGCCTCCGTCAAAAAACGGAGGAACTTTATTTTTAGAGGTCAAAAGTTGACTGTTTGAGGTTGAATTCGGCTGTTTTAGATTGGAGCCTTGAAAGAACATTTAGAAACCTTTCAGTTGACGCGTTCGTGAATACAAATCACAAAACTTTAGGAGGAACATTTTATGAGCAAAACAGAAAACACAACCGGTACAGTTGTATTAGAGTTGGACGGTGCGTCTATCCTTAATACAAATGAAGTAGCCGAAATGAAAAAAGACATTACAACAAACCGCGATGATATTGCGCAATTGAAGTCTTATATCGGGCTTCCGCCGTCAGAGCCTCTTCCTGACCTTGTTTTTACAGTCGATGGAAAATGTTATCCGCCGCATTTGGCCATATCTAGCGGGGTACAGTCAATTGGCGCGAATGCTTACCAGAACTTTCCCCAGTTAAAAAGTGTAAGATTTTCTGATACTGTAACAACCATTGGAACCAGCGCGTTTCAAAATTGCGATGGAATAAATAAAGTGCAATTTTCTGATAGTGTGACACTGATTGGAATGAACGCATTTCAGGATTGTACAGGCTTTGCCGAGCTCACACTGCCGGTAAACACAACCACAATTGAAAAATACGCATTTAGCGGGTGTTCAGGCATTACAGGAAAAATGGTATTTCCTGAAACTCTAAAATTCATGGGAGACGGGGCGTTTGCCGGTTGTATCAATATAACTGAAGTAGAACTTCCCAAAAACAAATTTGAAACGGGGTTTGACTGCTTTAGCAATACCGGCATTCGTGAAATTCGCATCCCTGGTTATTTTGAAATTTTAAAGGGTGGCTTTGTAAAAGATATGCCGAATTTAACTGCGATATATATTGAAAACGGCGTCGAACAGTTACAGGATAGTTTTGCAAGCAATTGTCCGCTGCTAACAGATTTGTATTTACCAAATTCAATCAATAAATTGGGTGGAATACACGTGTTTAGCAATTGTCCACTGCTGAAAAATGTAACATTTGAGCAGGGCTTTAATTGTTCGCATTTAAATCTTTCGGCAAGTAAGCTTTTTACGGTTGAGACACTGGTTTCCCTCTTCGAGGCGCTGGCTGACAGAACAGAATTAGAGCCAAATACACTAATTCTCGGCGGCAGTAACCTTGCAAAGCTCACAGACGAACAGAAGGCCATAGCGACGAATAAAAACTGGGTACTTGTGTAACTCGTGCCAACAAATCAGAACGAAATTTTCAGAACAAATAAGCTGTCAGAAACGGCGGCAAATACAATTAGAGGGCAGAAGTTAATTCTTCTGCCCTCTTTTTACATTAAAATACTTATTACAAATCGCCGATGTTCAAATAATTTATCCATTAGAATTATTAATTACATAATTTGAACCAAAGTTGTTATCCCAGTAGGTCAAGCCATTTACGCGATACGAAACTGCGTATTCAAGTGTTGACCAGTCAGCAGGTAACGTCGTGTTAAAAGTCCATTCTTCAAGGCCATTGCTAATGGTACTTTCATAATTGGCCGGTATTTCTGTAAATGACTCCCAATTGTCCGTCGTATAACGAACACGGACCTCTTTCTGATAAGCCAGATTTTTAACCATGACAGGGCCTGAGAAAACGTTATCGGACGACACGAAAGGAGCGTAGTTTGAACTACTGCTATCAACCTTAATTCCAACATTGCCGACGGCGTAGTTTTCTCCAAAAGACCATAGCCATACCTTTAATTTGTAATTTTGTCCGTTATTGTTGTCCCAGTATGTTTTACCATCAACTTCATATTTGACTGCAAAGGTACAATCGCTAGTAGTTGAAAACTCTTTGTCCTGAATCGAAAAAGACCAGATTTCTTTGTTGTTCGCGGCCGATTTATAATAGCTGGCAGGCGCGTCTTTCCATGTTTTGTCGTCTAACGAATAATGAACCGTAACATTTTTGGAATAGGCAATATTTTCGACTTCAATGTAGCCATAGATAGATGCATAAGCCGGAAATGCTCCGCTCCCGTAAACATCTCCTCTGGCAAACATCATTTCTACCGGATTACCTGCGGCTGAGGCAGCAGGTATAGCCGTTACGCCTATAGCTGCCATCATAATGAGAGCAAGCAGCAACGAAATAATTTTTCTAATTTTCAATTTAAATCCGCCTTTCTTAATGGACGTTGTAGAAGCTTTTCTTGCTCCTTTTATCAAACTGTTAGCTAAAATTATAAAATTGGCATCACCCTTTAAATATATTTATTTTATACAACTATAAATCGGCATATAAATAAAGTCAATTAAATATCGGTAGAAATATTACTATATTGGTTTCGTTTAAACATAATTGTTGAAGTTTTGTGTTATAAAATTTCGCTTTATTCAGTGCTCGTATTTATTGAAAAGTTTTGAAATTTTCTGAAATTTTCTTGAAATATGTTTTTTGTGTGTTATAATAATATTAATAAAATTTATAACTAAGATTGAGGGACACTTATGGCTCGGAAAGTGACACAAAGGGAGATTGCCCGTCAGGCGAAGGTTTCGGTTTCGACGGTTTCCAGGGTTTTAAATCATAATGACGCTTTGGTAAGCGAGGAAATGCGGCGCGCCGTTGAAAAAGCGGCGGAAGCGCTTCAGTATACAGGGCCGGTAAAGAGCAAGCAGCCGGTGACAGTGCCGCCGGAGAACAGAAAAAAAATTGGCGTGCTTGTTACAAAAATTGAGCACGACTCGATAGCCGCCCTGGTGGAGGGAATTCTTGCGGTGGCTGACAGCTACGGGGTAGAGGTTGTTCTGCAAAACCACAGGGAGGACGAGCAGAAGGAGCTGCATTTGCTCGATTCCATGCGATGCAGCGGATTGGACGCGATTATTTCAATCCCGACAAATCCTTCCCGGTTAAACGGGATATATGAAGAAATGATACGGGATAAATTCCCCCTGGTCCTGCTGGTGAACGAGGCAACCCGGATTACGAGGAACGACGTTTGTGTGGTGACGAAGGATTCCTATCCCGGTACGGTTTCGGGGTTTAAATATCTGCTGGATTTAGGCCATCGCAATATCCTGATGCTGGGCGCCCCTGGCGCGAACGACAGCTTCAAAAGGCGGATTTCCGCATACCGCAACGCGTGCGGCGCGGCGCAGTCTGAATTTCAGGAGGATATGATTATCAACTGCTCCGACTCTTATAAGGATGCCTACAACGTCGTAATGGAGGAGTGCCGTAATCTGCATTTTACAGCGATTTTCGCCATGTCGGACACAATAGCGTTCGGCGCGTGGCAGGCGCTCAAGGACAACGGGCTGCGTGTGCCGGAGGATGTGTCTCTGGTTGGGTACGATAACCTGAAGGCCGCGCGATATATGGGGTTGACTACGGTTTCGGAACCGATGAAGGAGACGGGAACCTCCGCGGCATACCTTGCGATGGAGAGGCTTGGAAACAAGGGCGCGCAGCCTAAGAAAAATGTTTTGCAGGACAGTCTTATCATACGCAATTCCTGTAAGGGGGTCCCTCGGCAGCACGAATAGCTTGGTGCTTATAAAATGTCGGGAAAAATTTAAATTGTTAAATCAAACCTACAAACAGGCCGCGTTTGCGGCCTGTTTTTGGTATCCGCCGTGCATGATAAAGGCCGGCAGTTTTTTATTAAAATTAAAAGCCTTCTTTTGCACCAGAGCGCCAGTGGAACGCGTTTTTGCATAGGAAGGCTTTTTGTGTTTTTTGCTGAGGCATAGCCGGCTTTTTTAAGTAAAAGAATCCGGCCGTCTGTGCGGCCGGATTCTTCAATATGTTATTGCAGCTTATAGCTGGACGGTACGGATTCTCCGTTTTTGTATTCGACAATCGTGGAGGAGCCTTCGGACTTTCCAAACTCATCAAAGGTTATATACCCGGTAACTCCCACAAAATCCTTCTGGCCCGCCAAGGCCTTGCGTACCTCTTCGCCGGTGCTTGCCTTAGAGGTTTCCATAGAATTGAGCAGCAGATGGATGCAGTCGTACATCAGCGCAATATGCGCTTCCGGAGCGGCTCCCGTGGCCTCTGTATAGCGTTTGTTGAAATCATCGTACTTTGATTTAGTCGCGTCGTCGCTCGCAACGCCGTTCTGCGTGTAAATAAGGCGGCCGTCTAGCTGCTTTCCGACGGTATCGAACAGCTCGCCCTGAATCGCCTGGTAATCCGTGCAGATAAACACGTCGTTAAGACCGAGCTCTACAATTTGGCGCGTCATGGACATGAATTCCTCCGCGTCCGCCCTTACCCACAGAACGTCGGGCTTTGCCTGCTTAATCTGTGCCAGCTCTGTGCGGAAATCGTCTGTGCCGGAGTTGAAGGTGCTTTCGTAAACAACCTCTCCGCCGTAATCCTTCCAGAATTGGTTATAGTACTTGAACATATCGACGGTCTGGTCGTTGTAGTTGCCAAGCAGCGCGGCCTTTTTAAAGCCCTTTTCATTATAGAGGTACTGGGAAGAAAGCTTTACGGAAATTTCGTTGGCTGCGTCAAGGCTGAACACGAAGCCGTTTTGTTCAAAAATTCCCTTGTCCGCTGAGGTAGGAATCAGGGTGGGGATTTTCGCGTCGTTTACAATGGGCTTGACCGCCAGTACGCAACTGGTGAAAAGGGGGCCTACCAGCGCGTCGACCTTGGTAACGTCAACGAGCTTCTGCGCCGCCGTGACAGCGCCCGAAGAGGTGCCGGCGTCGTCCTCGATAAAGAAGGTGACGGATTTACCGTTCACGCCTCCGGCGTCGTTGATTTCTTTCTGCGCGAAATCCATCAGCTGTTTCATTTGTTCTCCCAGGAACGCTGTGTCGCCGGTGGTCGGGCCAATCATTCCAATTTTAATTTCTTGTGAACCTTCGCCTTCCGGGGAGCAGCCGGCTGCAAGTCCCAGGATTAATATGACGGCGAGCAGTAAGCAAAGTAGCTTCTTCATAGTTTCCCTCCTTGTTCATCATCGGTGTTTATTTCTTTCCTGCATGAGCAACTCCCAAATACGAAGAGATGACCTCCGGGTCGTGTATAACGGTTTTCGGGTCACCGGAGGCAATCACCTCTCCGAAATTGAGCACGGTAATCTGGTCTGAAATACTCTGGACCACCTCCGTGTTATGCTCAATAATTACGACTGTTTTATGGTCCTGCTTAATGTTGTCAATCAGCTTGAGCATCTTGTCAATCATTACGGCGTTAAGTCCCGATAAGGGCTCGTCCAGCAGGAGCACCTTGGGCTTCGATATAAGCGCCCTTGCAACCTCGACCAGCTTTTGCTGCCCATAGGACAAGTCGCTTGCCATTGATTTTTCATACTCGGACAGCCCGACGTATTCGAGCATTTCGCGTGCCTCATCCTTTTTTTCCTTATAGCTTCTTCTTGAAGAAGGCGTCTGGAAGATGGCGGAAATCAGCGAATCTCCCGACAGGTTTTGCTCTCCGCGGACGATATTGTCGAGAACGCTCATACGCGGGAATACCCTGACCAGCTGGAACGTGCGGGAAATCCCTTTCCGTACAATTTTGTACGGGGGCAGCCCCGTAATATCCTGTCCGTCAAGGAACACCTTGCCTCCGTCAGGCTTGAGAAAGCCCGTAACCAGGTTGAACAGGGTCGTTTTTCCCGCCCCGTTCGGGCCGATTACACTGGCGATATGGCCTTCCTCCACGTCAAAGGTCACCTGCTTGTTAACTACGACGCCGCCAAAGCTTTTATCGATTCCCTGAATCTGTAATATCGCTCCCATAAGTCCACCCCCCTAGCACTTCAGCTTACCAAACAGGCCCTGGGGCCGTTTGATAATAATGATAATAAGAAGCAGGCTGTACAGGATATTCTGGATTTGCTCCGTGTAATTGCTTGGAAGGCCCAGAAGGCCCAAAAGCTCCGGTACGCCGATGACCAGCACGGCGCCGGCAATCGCCCCTTTCATAGAACCCATACCGCCGATAATAACCATGGAAACCAGCAGCGAGGAGGTGGCGACCTTGAAGCCTGTAGGGTCGCAGAGCATCATGTAGTGGATATACATCACGCCCGCCACGCCTGCGAAGAACGCGCCGATGCAGAAAATCTGCACACGAAGCGACGCAACGTTTACGCCGCAGGCATAGGTTGCAATTTCATCCTCCCTGGTGGCCTGGATGCTTTTTCCGTAAGGGGAATTTAAAATACGGGAAATGATGAAGAAGCAGACGGCGCAGATAATAACGCAAAGCAGCAGATACATCGGCAGGCTTGCAAAGCTGATTCCGAAAATTTCCGGACGCATCAGGCCAGAAATACCAATTGGCCCGTTTGTGACGTCCATCCAGTTGTTCGCCACCGTGTAAATGACTACGGCAAAGCCATAGCTGCAAAACGTAATATAATCGCCCTTCAGCCTAATTGATGGAAAACCAATAATCATTCCAAACACGGCGGCCACAACACCAGCCAGGAGAAGCTCCAGGAAAAACGGAAGGTTCAGGGACGTAGCCAGCAGCGCGCCCGCGTAGGCGCCCACGGCAAAGAAACCGCCGTGGCCCATGTGGAACATACCGCCGTGACCCATAATCAAATCCAGGCTGACGCTCAGCAGGCTGTAAACCGCTATCAGGATTAAAATACTGAAAACGTAATTCATATATATGCCCCCCTTACGCCTTTTCTTCAATGCCGAACACGGAAGGCTTCAGCAGCATGAACAATACGATAAGCACCAGGGGGATTGCGTCCCTCCAGCCGCTGCCTACAAAGAGTATGGCAAAGTTTTCGATAAAGCCAATCAGCAGCCCGGCAAGCAGCGCGCCGCGGATATTTCCGACGCCGCCCACTATGGACGCGACGATTGCCTTGAGCAGCGCGGTGGAGCTGATGGTTGGCCGCAGGTCGGTATCCATACTCAGCAGGATGCCCGCGACCGTAGCCAAAACAGAGCCGAGCGCGATAACAATAATATATACCTTCTCCACATCGATGCCGACTACCTTTGCCATCCATTTGTCGTTGGAAATTGCGCGGATGCGGGTACCGGTTTTCGTCTTTCTTAAAAACAGCGTACATGCCGCCATAAGGAGCAGCGCAACAATAAACGAAACAATCTGCACGCTTGTGGCGTGAACGCCCGGCGTCAATTCAAAGCTTTGGGGGATTCCCCCGTAAACCTGGACCTTGGAGCTGCCGAATATCATTGTAATAATCGCCGTAGCCAGCGTAGCGATGGCCATGGAAACGGCAACCGACGTCCAGGAAGGCACGCGCTTCTGTCGGAACCCATGATAGCAAAGACGGTCTATGATAAGCATAAGCCCCGCGGTCACGATACATGCCAGAAGAGCGCTCAGCAGCAGCGGGATTCCGCAGAGCTGATAAAAAATGTAAAACGCGTAAGCACCCAGCATAACGTTGGCGCCATAACCCATATTGAAAAAATTCATGGTGCCGTACATCAGGGTGAAACCAAACGCAATCGTTGCGTAGATACTGCCCGTTATCAGGGAGTTTACGATTACCTGTAAAATCATTCAATATCACGTCCTTCCGTTGCCCGGCCGCATCCTTATAAGAAGCGCTCCCTCAGCCTTTGCTCCGTGCCCTCGTCTACCTGCGGCTCGGCATAGGAAATGGTTCCCGTCTTAAGCAAATATACCCGGTCCGCGATTGTGAGCATTGCGCGCACGTTCTGCTCTACAATCAACACGCTGACCCCGCGGTCCTCACGGGCGCCCGCAATCAGCCGCATTGTCTGCTCGACCAGCTGCGGGGCGAGCCCGATTGAGGGCTCGTCTACCAAAATAAATTTCGGGTTCATCATCAATCCGATACAAAATCCAACCATCTGGCGTTCGCCGCCGCTGAGCTTACCGGCAACCTTATTCCGGTAATCCTTCAGCTTGGGGAACCGCTCGTATAACGTTTCTACTCGTTCCTTCAGGGCTTTCCTGTCATCCAGCAGCACCCCGCCCATCTCCAGGTTTTCCTGGACCGTAAGATTGCTGAACACCTTGCTGCCTTGAGGGATATAGCTGATACCGGCCTTTACGTTTTCCGAGGCGCTGCGGCCCTGGATTGCTTCGCCGTTAAACAGGATTTCACCCTCGCTTGGCTTGAGCATGCCAAAAATGCTTTTGAGCACTGTGGATTTTCCGGAACCGTTGGGCCCTACAAGGCCGACGATTTCAGATTCCCCGACAGAGAGCGAAACCCCGTTTAAAACCAGCTTTTCGTGATAGCCGGCTTTTACCGATTTTAGCTCCAGCACAGTAACGTCCCTCCTGTCTTTTTCAACGACCGGTGCGGATGGCACGGGTTTCGGGCCATCCGCATCCAATAAAACGGAGACATTTGTTGTTTACACGGTAAGGTGCAGCATTTCTTCCATTTCTTTTAAATCCTGTTCCTTTTTCTGCGGGAACATATCGCCCACATACCACGGGAAGAAGAAATGAATCCAGTTATGTAAATTTGTTACATAGTAGCAATAGGCGTCAAGAAGCTCGCGGTATTCTTTTTTATCCGCAATCAAATCCAAAATGCCGAGGATTTTCTGCGTGTCGTCCCAAAGCTGTTCAAAGCCGCAGGTGGACAGGAAATTTGCGGACAGCGGCACGGAATCGCGGAAGATAGCCTTCATGTGCTCTAACGTAAAGCTCTCATTTTCGCACATGCGAATCTGGGAAAACAGCATATAGGCGTTTAATTGGCGCATATCGCCCTCCGCAAAAACCATGCAGGTAAATGCCGTATTCCACAGCCCGCCCATGTTGGAGGGGACGATACAATATTTATACAGGCGCAGCACTTCCTTAGAAGGCTCATTTTCGATGGCGGCGCCGTGCTCCATCAGCATATCGATTACTTTTCTGACTTCAGCGTTCATGTTTAAAAACTCCTTTCAAAGCTATCGGTTCATTTAGTCTTCTTTTACAGTCAATACGCAGTGGACAACCTGCTTGGTGCGCCAGATAGCGTCTTTTACGCGTGTGCCGGCTTCAATCAGCTTAGGGATGTCACGCTCTACTACTTTAAATGCAAAGTAGCCGGGCATCTTCTCGTAAGCTTCGCCCCAGTTGAAGGCGATGTGCCCGTTCTTTCCGCCCGCGAGGCCGTTGGGGATGTTGTAGGACATATGCCCCGTGCCAAGCTCCGCCAGGTCGATGCGGGTGTTGACGATTTCGTTGTCGCCCAAATCCGGCAGGTCGTCCTTCATATGGCACCAGGTGTACATAACGCCGCCGGTGCACATGGCGTGGAGCTGGATAAACTTGATGGGCATCTGGGAGAGGTAATAGTCGTAAATCCAGCGGTTCGCGCCGTCCTCGTTCGGCATGCATTCCACACTGATGTTCAGCTCGGGCCAGGTTGCGATAAAGTTCTTGGTTTCATTCATAATAAACAATCCTTCCTTTCTGTATTGCCAGAGTATTCCGGCTTGCAACATCATAGTATAATTGTTTCAGAAATAAGTCAACAGTTTTTGATTTTTTTCTGAAAATTTAGTTGTTCTTACAAAAAAATGTCTTTTTCTTTATCAATTATTCCAGTGTATTTTTCGATGAAATAAATATAAATAGCTTTAGAGTTTTGATGAATATAGAGATAATACCTAATGTGAAAACCATAATTTTTCACATTTACCTATTATTATGGAAATAATACCCAATACAGCCTCCTGAAACTTTATTGAAACTATATTTGAAAAAATTTCTGAAATATTCTGAAAAAAGTGTTGACATTTTTCGAGCGTGCTGTTAACATTTCAGTAGACAGAGGAAATGGCAGCCGCTGTGAAAACAAAATTATTACTTTAAGGAGGTAAATTTATCATGGCGAAGAAATTCATTCCCGAACCGTTCCGTATTAAAATGGTGGAGAACATCAAAATGACCACGCGTGAAGAACGCGAGCAGAAAATCAAGGAAGCCTCTTATAACCTGTTCCGCCTGAAGGGGGAGGATGTGTATATCGACACATTGACCGACTCCGGCACAAACGCGATGAGCTCCGAGCAATGGTCTGCTTTAATGCGCGGAGACGAGGCTTATGCCGGCGCGTCCTCTTACTACCGTTTGATGGACGTTTGCAGGGAAACCTTTGGTTATGGGTATTTCCAGCCAGTTCACCAGGGACGCGCGGCGGAAAAGGTTTTGTTCCCGACCATGCTCTGCAAGGGAAAATTCGCAATTGCAAACCTTTTCTTCGACACGACCCGTGCGCACGCGGAGCTTGCAGGCGCGCGCTGCCTGGAATGTGTCGTCCCGGAGGCCGGAGACACCGGGCTTAGGGTACCCTTTAAGGGCAATATGGATATTGCGAAGATGGAAGCTGCTATCAAAGAGCACGGCGCGGATAAAATCGGCCTGGTCGTCATGACGATTACCAACAACTCCGCCGGCGGACAGCCCGTATCTGTAGAAAACATGCGGCAGGTTTCCGAGGTGTGTAAAAAATATGGCATTCCGCTGTGTATTGACGCGGCGCGTTTTGCGGAAAACGCTTATTTCTGCAAACGCGACGAGGAAGCCTGCAAAGATATGACGATTGCCGAAATCGTGAAAAAAACCTTCTCATACGCGGATATGTTTACAATGTCCGCAAAAAAAGACGCTATCGTCAACATGGGCGGCATTATCGGCATTAAGGACGGGGATTCCCCGCTGATACTCAAGGTGAAGGCCAACTGTATTTCCTTTGAAGGCTTTTATACCTACGGCGGCCTCAATGGGCGAGACCTGGAATGCATCGCGGCCGGATTAAAGGAGGGCATGGAAGAGGATTACCTGCGTTACCGCATCGGCACCATGGAATACATAGGAAGCGCGTTGGACGACCTCGGCATCCCATACCAAGCGCCAGTCGGCGGCCATGGTATTTTTCTGGACGCGGCCAAGTTCTATCCGCAGCTTCCCTATTATGAGTTCCCCGGACAGGTATTGAGCGTGGAGCTTTATAAGGAATGCGGCCTGCGCGCCTGCGACATTGGCTCCTATATGATAGGAAACGACCCTGACACAGGCGAGCAGCTCAAGAGCCTCAACGAATTCACCCGTATGGCGATTCCACGGCGCGTCTACACGCAGGCGCATTATGATTTAGTAATCGATGCCATCGACGAGGTATGGAAGAACCGGGAAAATATCCTGCGCGGCTACCGCATTACCTGGGAGCCCCCGATTCTCCGCCATTTCCAGGCGTCGCTTGAACCGATTAAATAAATTACTTCATAAAACCTTGACGCATAAAAGCAGCGGGGCCGCGTTTCTCATAAAAGAGCGCGCGGCCCTGCTGCTTTTGTAATAAAATACGGCTTTCATCTTCATAGTGCGTTGTTTACCCGAAATGGAACGAATCGGAGTAAGGAACGGCTGTTATTTATTATGATGATTTTTTAATGTCTGCCGCTACCGGTGGATTAACTTTTATTTTTCCAGTATAATCAATAAAAGGCTGAGAAAAATCGCCGGCAGGGTTCAAAGTTATATTTGCCTCCCGGCGAGGTAAGGGAAAGGCGGAAAGAAGATGGCAGTAGAAAAACGGTATTTGGCGGATGTGGAAGAAATATTGTCCCACAGGGGAGACAACGGCGGCGATTTATGGGCAACACCAGACAAACGGCTGCTCAAGGGCGCACCGTTCTCCACGCTGGAGAGCGTGCTTTACCTGCTTGAGCTGGGGATGGAGCCCGGCGACTCGGTTTTAAGGGAGTCCGCAGAATTAATTTTCAGTACCTGGCAAAAAGACGGACGCTTTAAAGTGTATCCCAAGGGAGGAATATATCCGTGCCAAACCGCCCACGCCGCCGCGACGCTATGCCATCTGGGGTATGCGGAGGACGAAAGGATACAGCAGACGTTCCGGCATTTTTTACAAACGCAATATAAGGACGGCGGCTGGCGCTGTAATAAATTCAGCTTTGGCAGGGGACCCGAAACGGAGTATTCAAACCCGTTCCCGACGCTCACCGTCCTTGACGCCTTTCGATACAGTAAATACCTGAACAGGGAACCGGCGCTGGACCGGGCCGCCAATTTTTTGCTTGCGCATTGGTTGATAAGAAAGCCGATTGGCCCATGCCATTATGGGATTGGAACCCTGTTCATGCAGGTCGAATACCCTTTCCGCGGCTATAATCTTTTTCATTACGTTTACACCCTGTCTTTTTATGACAGCGCGAAGCGGGATAAACGCTTTTTGGATGCGTTCGATGCACTAAAGTCCAGAATGAGGAACGGGCAAATCGTTGTAGAGCGCGCCGTGCCAAAGCTTGCAAAGCTGTCTTTCTGCAAAAAGGGAGAAACAAGCGCGTTTGCAACGGCGCGCTACCAGGAAATATTAAAAAATTTAGGCGGGAAGCAGCTATAGCTTAAAATATAGACGTCCATTTCTGCACGGGCCGCGTGTATTCCGGCAGCTTTATGGAAAGCTTCACTTTAGAAGCATATTTAATAAATTTAAAAAAACGCTTGACTCTCACGCAGCGTCATAGTGTATGCTCAAAGCAAGCCAAGGGAGGAGATTGCTATGTTGACAGTCAAAGAGGTCAGCCGTATCAGCGGCGTGAGCGTACGCACGCTGCATTATTACGACGAAATCGGGCTGCTTACTCCCAGCGGGATAACGGACGCCAGGTACCGGCTGTATGACGATACGGCGCTTGAGCGGCTGTCTCAAATCCTGTTTTTCCGGGAGCTTGCTTTTTCGCTCAAGGAAATCAAAGAGATTCTCGACAGCCCGTCCTTTGACCGCCGCGAGGCGCTTTCACGGCAGGTCGAGCTGCTTCGCATGAAGCGCGACCGTTTGGAGCGCTTGATTGTCCTGGCTCTTGGCGCACAGGAGAAAGGAATGAGCTATATGGATTTAAACGTATTCAGCACAGAACAAATCGAGGCATATAAAAAGGAAGCCAAAAAAAGATGGGGCGCAACACCACAGTGGCAGGCGTATGAAGAACAGGCAAAGGGGAAATCCGGACAGGAGCAGCAAAGGGAGCAGGCGCTCCTTATGAGCCGGTTCGAGGAATTCTCCAGTCTGAAAGGCAGGGATTACAGCGACGATGCGGTTCAGAAGCAGGTTGAGCTGCTCCGGCAAACAATTACCGAAAACTTTTACCCCTGTACAGTGGAGGTGCTTGCCTCACTCGGGGAGATGTACCGTGCGGATGAACGGTTCCGTAAAAATATCGACCAATACGGCGAAGGAACCGCCGATTTTGTAAGCGGCGCCATTGCGCGATACTGCGAAAAAAATCAATAAAAGAGGCGCGCTATGCATTTGCATAGCGCGCCTCTCACATATGGAAGGAGGAATTGCAATCATCCGGCTTTTTTCATTTTTTTGTTTCTTATAATAACCGCCGCACAACCGAGGGACAGGGCACAGAGAACGAAGACAGCCGCCGCAGGCGCTTGGTCGCCGGTTGCAACACCCGGAGCCTTGCCTTCATCGGTGTTCTGTGTAGGCGCGTTTGTAGGGGCATCCGTCGGTGCATTTGTGGGAGCATCCGTAGGCGCGTCTGTGGGTGCGTCTGTGGGAGCGTCCGTAGGCGCGTCTGTGGGAGCGTCTGTGGGTGCGTCCGTCGGGTCTGTCGGTTCCTCGGCCAGGTTCCAGGTATAGGTGATGCTTGTGTCGTTATCCTCCGCATAGTTTTCGTCATGGATAAACGATGTAATCACGCCTGCGGCAAACGCGCCGAGCTGTGCGCGCAGCTCAGTCGTCAAAAGCCCTTCCTGTCCGCCTGAGCCGTTGATTAAATCCTTGAGCATCGCGCCGATGTCAAACGAGGCTTCAGCGCCAATGGAACCGAGAATCGTATTAATATCCCCGAGCAGGTCCCCAAGAGAATAATCCTCCGGAATATAGGCGTTTACGCCGTCAAAGTTGCTGTAGTCGCCCTCCAGCGCGCCGCATATCATCAGCATAATCATATTGAGCGTGTCCTTGGTGTTTTCGTTTGCGGCTGACAGAAGGGGCGTGCGGCCGTCAAGCGCCAAAACAGCTTTGTCGGTGACATTGACGCCCATCATGCCTGTAAATTCCCTGAGGCTGATTTGACCGGCGAGCGTATCGACGGCACCCGCTGCGTGACTGAGCACAACGTTTATCAGCTGGTCGACGAGGGAACCGTCGAGCAGCGCGTCAACCGACGCTGTGACCCAGGCTTCCGGCTCTTTTCCGTCGCTGCCGTCCAGATGGGTCTGATAGGTGTAATTTACAAGGTCAAGCAGTGTTTTTGTCTGCGTGCCGTCGTCATAAACGGTCATGGAGGTTATGGCTTCCACTAGATTTTTCACGATTTTGTCGAGAAGCTCCGGGTCTTGAAGCATTCCGTCCGCTGTCTCAAAGGTATAGCCGAGCGCCTCATTGAGCGCCTGGACCGGAATATTGATTTTATTTGCGTTGTCTCCCGAGCCATATTCCACACGGACATTCGGCGCGCTGTAATAAATATTGAGCTTTTCATTCGGGTCGGGCGCGTCCGGCAGCAGCAGGGGAAGGCCGACGCTTAGAAGCTTCTCAATTGTGAGGTCCTTGATTGGCAGAGAATCACCGAGCAAACCGCCGATGAGCTGTTCCAGCGCTTTTTTGGAACCGCCCTGCTCGATAATCTGCGTATAGAGCGTGTGAAGAAACCCGTTCGCAACCGTTTCGAGCATTTCATTAGAGAAACCGTGCTGCTTACCGTATGCGGTAATATCGCTGATTGTCTCGTCTTTTCCGGTAAGCGGGTTAGTAAAGGTAACCGGGCCGGCGTTCAAAATTGTGCGGATATCGACGTCTTCCGTTACCGCGCCGTTACCGGCGGTGCGTGTAATATCGACTCTTCTGGTGGGGGAGGGGTACGTCACCAGGGAGCCTGTCTCAATGTCGTAAAGCGTGCTGCCCTGCTCTGTCGTTATCGAGGCAATATCGTTTGCGTGCATATGGCCGGTGAATATATACTGCATGCCCGCGTCCGCGAATTCCTGTGCAAGCTGTTCGTAGCCGTTTATTAGGTATTCCGGCAGAACGTCAGGCTCCATGCTGAAATGCGGCACTATTCCGTGATGCTGCATGCCGATGACCGTGTCTCCTCTCAGCTTTGCTTCTTGAATTTGTTCGAGCACCCACTGCTTGAGGCTTTCGCTGATTGCGCCGCTCGTTTCGTGCTCGTCTCTGCCGGAGGAGGTATTGTCGCTGCTGTACCGGCCGCTGTCTATTATAATGAACGTAAAGCCGTCCTGCGGGCGTGCCGCGTAGGAGAGCTGTCCGGCCTGTTCACCCGAGGGAGGGGTAAAGCGGGCAAACACACTGCTGTCGTGATAGGTGACGTTTGCGTACGCATCGATAAAATCCTGCGGCTGCGTGCGCGTGGCAGGCACGGCCGCGCCGTCTGCGGTATTAAAATTCATTGCGTTTGCGTTGCGTACGTCGTGGTTTCCGTTTGTCACGTAAACATGGAGCTTTGGTAAATCTTTTTTCAGCGCTTCAAGCCTCTGAGCGAGCGCCCGGTGCCCCTCCAGCTCGCCGTCCTTCGTCAAATCGCCGCTGATTAATAGGACGTCGGGCTTATCTTCCCTGACAGTATCGAGCATTTTATCGAGGATTGCGCTGCTTTCGGTGAACATTTTCCGGTCGCTGTTGAGATGCGTTTTGTAGTCCGCAGTATCTTTAATCATGCCGGGCGGCAGATAATGCGTGTCGGACATGGCGGCGATTTTAAGCGTGTCGTCAGCCTTTTCTGTCAAAGCCATCGTGCTCATCCCGCCTGCCGCCAGAACGGCTGCGCACGTTAAAACGGCGACGGCTTTTTTTAGTCTGTTGTTTCCTTTCATTCCAATACCTCTTTTACTCAAATTTGCGTCGTTTTCGCGTCTCTATTATAAAAGAGCAATGTAAAGGGTAAAAATGGGCGGGGTAAAAAGAGAGAAAAAAGCTTGTAAGAATATACCAAACAATTAATAAAAAGAATTTGTTGACAACGTAACATTGTTATGTTACAGTAAAAGCAACGGATAAAACATTGTTACACAGGAGGCTATGATGTGAACCTGATTTCAAAAAAGGATTTGCTTGCAATGACCGGGATTTCATACGGGCAGCTTTACCGCTGGAAAAGGGAAAGGCTGATTCCCGAGGAATGGTTTATCAAACAGCCGTCCTATACCGGCCAGGAAACATTCTTGCCGCGGGAGCAGATACTCAGCCGTATCCGTTCTATTTTGGAGCTCAAGGACAGGTATTCCATCGAGGAAATGGCGAAAATCTTTTCACCGGAAACAGCACCGGCCGGGATACCGCCGCAGGAGCTTGCGCAGTTTGAGGAAATCGACAAGGAGTTCCTGGCGCTTCTGCCCGGAACCTACCCGAAGGAGCGGTATGAGTTTTTGGATTTGGTCTTTTTCGCGGCGTTATCTTCCTGTATTGGCAAGAACGCGTTTACCCCGCGGGACGCGGCAGCGCTTATAGGCCGTGCAAACGCTACGGTGTTTACGCTGCACAGCGTCGACCGGGTGCTCGTGCTTTTTTCCTGCGGAGGGGAATTCCATGTGGCGATTGGCAGGGACGAAAAGCCCGTTATGTTCGACACAGGGCTTGAAATCATTGAAATGATTCATTTGAACCAGACGGCGGAACAAATAAAATTACACCACAAAGACCGGTTCCCGGTTTAATTTGGAAGGAGTTATCGTTATGCAGGATTTTACCATGGACGGGGTCAGTAATATTTCAGGGGGCGAATTTGGAAAGCTCGTCATCGACGGGGTAGGGAAATGCTCCGGCAATATCAAGGCGCAATCTGTTAAAATAGACGGTACGTTTCACTGCGGCGGTGCTGTGGAAACCGGCCTGCTGCGCTGTAACGGCGTTGCGGAATTTAAGTCGGATATCCGCGCGAAGCAGCTTATCATAGACGGTGTAGTCAATTTGAAAGGCGCAACAAAAATTGAGGCGGAACGAATCGAATGCGACGGCGTTATCAAGTCGGACGGTGAGATTTCTGCCGATTTTATAAAGGCGGAGGGATGTATTCGTGCAAAGGAGCTGGTCGGTGACAGTATATGTATCTATTCCCACCCGCACCATTTATTGTTCCTGTTCAACCGGCAGGTGTCGCGCGTGGATTTGATTGAGGCGACGTCTATTGAAATAAACGGCGTGCAGGCGCACGCGGTAAACGGCACGCATATTAAAATCGGACCGCACTGTAAAATCGATACGGTCGACTGCTCCGGCACGCTGTTTATCGACCCCTCCTCCATGGTGGGGAGCGTTACCGGTAATTACACGATGCAGCGGTAATGTTTGGGTGCTTGATTAAAAAGAGCGGGGCGCTTACTGAAAAAGTGGTTTAAATGAAGAGGGCCGGCGGTACAATACGTGCCGCCGGCTTTTTATAGGGTTCGGATATTAAAATGCCGCTTGTCAAATGTTGAAGCTCGGCGGCTGGCTTTTTGCGGGGTCGAAGTTCTGGCCGCCGTTCGGGGACGGGGTGGAGAGGTCGAAATAAATACGGGAATCTTTGGAAGCGCCCCAGCTTTTCTGTGAGCCGGAATCCTGTATTTTGTTGAACGCCTCACGAAACATCGTATTGTGCGCTTCCTCGCGGTTGAGCAGGAAATCGATCATTTCGCGTACGCCCTTGTCGTCGATTTGGCGGTAAAGATTCTGGTACACGACCTTTGCGCGCTGCTCGGAGGCGATGTCCGACAGGATGTCCGCGGCGGCGTCGCCCGTTTCGTTCACATAGGCCGCGGTCCACAGATAGCCGGAAGCGTTTGTAAGCATCGGCGTCAGACCGCTTAATACGTGCGCCTCCACAGTGCCGACCGTCGCGTTTTTCGCGTCCGGCTCAGAGCCGTTCAAAAGGTTTACCGCGGTTGCCACCATCTCCAAATGGCAAAGCTCCTCCGCGGCGACGTCAAGAAACAAATCCTTGATTTCAGGGTCCTTGACGCGCATACTCTGCGCAAAATACTGCAGCGCGGCCTTCAGCTCTCCCTGCGGGCCGCCGAGCTGCTCCTGTAAAAGCGCGGCGTAGTTGGGGTTCGTGCGGTCTACGCGCACATCCTGCAGCAGCTTTTTTTCATGTTTAAACAAATTAGATAACCACCTTTCTTTTGGTATATCTTTAATATGTTTCGTTTGAAAAAAGATATACGGAAAAGGCGGCCAAAAACAAAAAAGGGACGGTTTCCCGTCCCTCTAAAAAACAGAAAGCAATTAAACGTTCGCTTCGATATACTCCACCAGATTGCCGACTGTTTTGATATTCTCAATTTCCTCGTCGGGAACCTCAATTTCAAATTCGTCCTCGATCGACATGAGCAGGTCGACGACGTCGAGCGAATCAGCCCCGAGGTCCTCCTGAATTGTTGTTTCCGCTGTAATAGAATCCTCTTCCACATCGAACTGTTCAGCAAGGATTGCCTTTACCTTTTCCAGTACCATAAATGTATTCCTCCATAATTTTTATTTTGCCGCCAGCAGATGATTGTATTGTGGACAAAATCATGCTTTTTATGCTACAATAACACCACGCACATTTCCGCTTTTTTCGAATTTCGAACCGGCATAAGATCAGTACAAAAACATATTATTAGTAAAGGTAGCCTTTGTCAATAACAAAATTGTAACTTTTCGGCAAAAACGGATTTATTTTTATAATCTAACCAAATTTTAGGTGGATGGGAGTGGGTTTATCATGAAAAAGAAAACGTACGCGGTCATCGGCCATCCGATTGGACATACTATGTCCCCGTTTATCCATAACAGGCTGTTTGAGCTCGCCGGAATCGACGCGGAATACTCTGTTCTGGACATTGCGCCCGGGGACTTGGGCGCGCGGTTTAAAGAGGAGCTCAAAAAGCTGGACGGCTTTAATATCACGATTCCCCACAAACAGCGTATCATCGGATACCTGGACGGGCTCGGCAAAAAGGCGGGGCTATACGGCAGCGTGAACACCGTAAAGAACGGGGAACAAGCCATTGGATATACGACCGACCCCGACGGCTTTTTAAAGGCGCTCGAGGCGGCTGGAATCCCGATTAAGGGCAGGGTAGTAATCCTGGGCACCGGGGGAGTAGCGCGCACCATGGCGTATGAGGCGGCAAAGGCCGGCTGCAACCTGACCATTGCCGTACGTCCCGACGATTTGCCCGACGTTGCCTGCCTTGCGGGGGAATTGAGCATCAATGTCTTTAACGCGCATGTAAATACCTGTGTGCTCGACCGGATTGAGGACGGTATCGACCTGCTCATCAACGCGACGCCCGTGGGCATGTACCCAAATACAGACGCATGCCCTGTCGGCGATGAAATCATCAAAAACAGCAAATACATATTTGACGCGGTCTACAACCCGCTCGACACCCAGCTGCTCAAAAAAGCGGAGGCGTTCGGCGTAAAGGCGCTCGGCGGCATTTCCATGCTCGTCTGGCAGGCGGTCGTCTCCCATGAAATATGGAACGGCTCCGTATATGACGGGAAGGCTATTGAGCAGCTCTGCCAGGACAGCGCGCGGGAGCTTATACGCACGTTCCAAAAATAAGTAGTAACAAAGGAATGCAAAAGTATGCAACAGTGCAGGAATATCGTCCTGTGCGGCTTTATGGGCAGCGGAAAAACGACCGTCGGCAGGCTGCTTGCCAAAAGGACGGGTCTGCCCTTTGTCGATATGGATGATTATATAGAAGATAAGGCGGGAATGGCCGTCAGCGAAATTTTTGAACGGCATGGGGAAGCTTATTTCCGGGAATTGGAGCATGAGGCGGCCAAAGAGCTTGCAAAACGGGACGGCTGCATTATCAGCGCGGGCGGCGGCACGCTCGTGTACCGGCGAAATGCGGACGTTCTGCGTGAAAGCTGCCGGCTTGTCCTGCTCGACGCGCCGCTCGAGGTAATCAAGCGCCGCCTGAAAAACGACAAAAAACGCCCGCTTTTGCAGCGGCCCGACAGGGACGAAGCGATGCTGGAGCTCTATACAAAGCGGTTGCCCCTGTACCGCGACGCCGCGCACCTGACGGTAAACGCGGCGCAGCCGCCGTACAAAACCGCGCGGGAAATTGCGAAGGCGCTTGCGCTCAGTTCACGGGCAAAAAAACGTAAATAAAAGAAAAACCGGCGGAACCATCGTGGTTCCGCCGGTTTTGTTTATGCGGGGCGCTGTGCGCTCCTTGTTTTATGGTTTGTAATACTTGTCGAGGAATTTGTCCACGTCATCGCTTAAGCCCGTTTTTCTATAGGCGCGTTCCTCTTTTGTGCCGTCTCCCTTTACGTAGGTAAATTGAGCGTCCCAAACAATCATATTCGTATATTCCTTCAAGGTGATATTTTTAACACAGCTTTCCAAATTACGCAAATCCGCAAGGCTTTCTTTGCTGTTAATCTCCACTTTAAACTCATCGGCATATACGTCATGATAGGAATAAGTTCTTAAAATTAAAGTTGCGGAAACCGCGTCCTCCCCAGGCCCTACGCCGTTTTGGTCAAGGTAAACCGCAAACGCGGACAAAACGAACACGCAGCCCAAAAACATACAGGTCAAAAGAATCAGCAGCCCGCGCGTGCTCAGCCTGCGGCGCTTCATTCGCTTTCGCTCCCCTCTGCCGGCGGCTCGTAGTACTTGTCGAGGAATTTGTCTATATCCTTATTCACATCCGTTTTCCTATAAGTGCGCACCTCCTTGGAGCCGTCCTCTTTTACATATGTGAATTCAGCCACCCAGAGTATCAAACTAGTATATTCCTTTAATGTACAATTTTTCACACAGCTTTCAAGCTCACGCATATCCGCAAGGCCCTCCCCACCATCAACCTTTACTTTTATTTCGTCCAAATAGTCGCCTTTATAAAGATAAGTTGTAAATATGACGGTTGCGGAAACCGCGCCTTCTTTTTGGCTTGTACCGTTTTGGTCGAGGTAAACCGCAAACGCGGACAAAATGAACACGCAGCCCAAAAACATACAGGTCAAAAGAATCAGCAGCCCGCGCGTGCTCAGCCTGCGGTGCTTCATTCGCCTTCGCTCCCCTCTGCCGGCGGCTCGTAGTACTTGTCAAGGAATTTATTGACGTCCTTGCTTAAATCCGATTTACGGTAGGTACGCTGTTCCCTGGTACCGTCCGCTTTGGTGTAGGTGAACGTCCCTTCCCATACAATCAAACTGGTGTATTCCTTAAGCGTCATATTTTTTACGCTTTTTTCCAGCGCGCGTAAATCGGCAATTCCCTGTTCATTATTAACCGTTACATAAAATTCATTGAGAAAATCTTCATTATAAAAATATGGGCCATGTATTATCAGTTCACCGGAAACCGCGTCCTCCTTGGGTCCTAAACCGTTTTGGTCGAGGTAAACCGCAAACGCGGACAAAGCAAACACACAGCCCAAAAACATACAGGTCAAAAGAATCAACAGCCCGCGCGTGCTCAGCCTGCGGTGCTTCATTCGCCTTCTCCCCCCTCTGCCGGCGGCTCGTAGTACTTGTCGAGGAATTTGTCGACATCCTTGCTTAAATCCGATTTACGGTAAGTGCGCTGTTCCTTGGTGCCGTCCGCTTTGGTGTAGGTGAACGTCCCTTCCCATACAATCAAACTGGTGTATTCCTTAAGCGTCATATTTTTTACGCTTTTTTCCAGCGCGCGTAAATCGGCAATTCCCTGTTCATTATTAACCGTTACATAAAATTCATTGAGAAAATCTTCATTATAAAAATATGGGCCATGTATTATCAGTTCACCGGAAACCGCGTCCTCCTTGGGTCCTAACCCGTTTTGGTCAAGGTAAACCGCAAACGCGGACAAAACGAACACGCAGCCCAAAAACATACAGGTCAAAAGAATCAGCAGCCCGCGCGTGCTCAGCCTGCGGTGCTTCATTTGCCTTCGCTCCCCTCTGCCGGCGGCTTGTAGTACTTGTCGAGGAATTTATCGACGTCCTTGCTCACGCCTGTTTTACGGTAAGTGCGCTGTTCCTTGGAGCCATCCTCTTTCACATAGGTAAACTCCGCTTCCCAGAGAACCATATTAGTATATTCCTTTAAAGTACAGTTTTTAACACAGCTTTCGACCTCGCGCATGTCCGCGAGGCCCTCCTCGCCGTCGACATTAATCCTAATTTCCTCGTAGCATTCTTCACCATATAAATAGGTCGTAAATACAACGGTTGCGGAAACCGCGCCTTCCTTTGGCCTTGTACTGGTTTGGTCAAGGTAAACCGCAAACGCGGACAAAACGAACACGCAGCCCAAAAACATACAGGTCAAAAGAATCAGCAGCCCGCGCGTGCTCAGCCTGCGGTGCTTCATTTGCCTTCGCTCCCCTCTGCCGGCGGCTTGTAGTACTTGTCGAGGAATTTATCGACGTCCTTGCTCACGCCTGTTTTACGGTAAACGCGCTGTTCCTTGGAGCCATCCTCTTTCACATAGGTAAACTCCGCTTCCCAAAGCACTATGCTGGTATACTCCTTCAGCGTACAATTCTTTACGCATTCTTCCAGCGCGCGTAAATCGGCAATTTTCTGTTTTCCACCCAGGTTGATGACCATTTTATTATAGCATTCTTCTCCATAAAGGTAGGTGGTAAATATTACATGGGCAGAAACCGCGTCTTCCTTTGGCCCTGCGCCGTTTTGGTCGAGGTAAACCGCAAACGCGGACAAAGCAAACACACAGCCCAAAAACATACAAGTCAAAAGAATCAGCAGCCCGCGCGTGCTCATTCTGCGTTTTTTCATCCGCCGTACCCCCTTATAATGCCTTGATAATATTTTAAAGTTTCTCACACTTAACGAAAGGGGCGCTGTGCGCCCCTTCCTTTTTATGGTTTATAATACTTGTCGAGGAATTTGTCTATATCCTTATTCACATCCGTTTTCCTATAAGTGCGCTCCTCCTTGGTGCCGTCCTCTTTCACATAGGTGAATTCAGCCTCCCAGAGAATCAAGCTAGTATATTCCTTCAAAGTACAATTCTTTACACAGCTTTCAAGCTCACGCATATCCGCGAGGCCCTCCTCACCATTAACCTTTACTTTTATTTCGTCTAAATAGTCGCCTCTATAAAGATAAGTTGTAAATATGACGGTTGCGGAAACCGCGCCTTCCTTTGGCCTTATACCGGTTTGGTCGAGGTAAACCGCAAACGCGGACAAAGCGAACACGCAGCCTAAAAACATACAAGTCAAAAGAATCAGCAGCCCGCGTGTGCTCAGCCTGCGCTTTTTCATCCGTCCATACTTCCTTCCGCTGTAAGCTTCTTGCAAAATTTTTAAAGCTTCTCACACTTAACAAAAAGGGGCGCTGTGCGCCCCTTTCGTTTATGGTTTGTAGTACTTGTCGAGAAACGCGTTTAAATCTTTACTCACGTCAGTTTTTCTGTAGGTACGCTCTTCCTTGGTACCGTCCTCTTTTACATAAGTAAACTCCGCTTCCCAGAGGACCATGCTGGTATATTCCTTTAAAGTACAATCCTTTACATGACTTTCCAATTCGCGCATATCTTCCACGCCTTTTTTTGTCTCAACATTTATATTGAATTTATCAATAAATTCACCGCCAAACGAGTATGGCCCTGTTAATACAAGGGTAGCGGATATCGCGTCTTCCTTCGGCTTAACGCCGCTTTCCGTCAGCCCGATGGCTGCCACCGTTAAAATAAATACACAGCTTAGAAAGATACACGTTGACAGAATCAGCATATTCCTTGTGTTCCACTTGATTTTTTTAAGCTTCCATTTTTTCATATTCAATTTGTCCCATCTCTTTCACACATGCGCCCCTTTGGGCGTTCCTTCTTATCTTATATAATCCATTATACAAAAAATGACAAATTTTTCAATACAAATAGCAAAATTTATCCTTCCGAAATGGCGGGCACTTGGTACGGCTGGGGCGTGGCGTCCCCGCTGAACACGACCTCATACTGCATGACGGGGCTGCCCTGTAGGTCGAAGGTCAGGTATTCGTCGGCAATCTCATAAGCGGCGGAGCGGTATAAGGGGCTTACCCCGGTTTCCCACAGCGCGGCGTCGAGCTGGCTGCGTGTGGCCGCGGTATCGACCGTTAAATCGAGCTGCGCGTAGCGGCCGCGCTTGAAGGTATTATAGGCGCAGACGTCCCCGCTGTCCGCACGCACCCATATGACGCAGGAGTCGTCCGTCTTGACCCCGTTTAAATAATATGCGTATTCCATAACATATACGCCGTTCTGGCTGGCATAGTAGCTGCGCTCCAACTGGTAGACGGCTTGGTTCTGACCAAACTGTGCGTCAAGGTACGCGCCTGCACTTTCCCGCGCCGCCTGCTCGGTGATGATGTCCTCTGGCTCCAGCTCGCCCGCGTAAGCGGTTTTCCATTTAAAGCCGCAGAACGTGTTCGTGTCGTAAAGGTAAATATATTCGTTGCCCTGCGCGTCGGTATAAATATCGTAGGTGCCGTACGCGTCGGGGCGGGAGATAAGCGGCGTGTCGCTCTGGTTGAAGGTTGTTTCGTAGTGCACGCTCAGGGCGCTTTGGCCCGGCAGCGTAATTTGCTTTGCTGTCGCCTCCTTGTTGCCGTCTACATACCTGCCAAAACCGCCTTGCTCTATTTCGGCGGAATTGACGTCCTGCGCAAGGGCGGACACGCCCGATATCAAAACCAGCGCGCCTAACATAACGGCTGTACAGAATAGCTTTTTCTTGTTTTTCATTTTAGTCCCCTCCTTTAGGTCAGCGTTTGGCCGGCGTCGCCGATTGCGTATTTGTTGCCGGTATTTGCCCAATAGTCGGCGTATTCCACACAGGTGTCAACGGTCGCGCCGTCATCCGCGCGTGTGATAAAGCACTGTACCCATGTGGTTTGCAAAGAGGTTCCCGGCGATTCACGGAAGCCGATGGCGTAATGCGCGCCCTTGTTGAAGGCGGCCTTTACCAGGTTATTTGAAGAACTCGTCGGGTTGCCGTTCGTATCGTTGCCCGAATAGGGAGCAGTTGAAATAAAGACGCGCATAGAGGCAAACGAATTGGTGGAAAAGCTGTTAATATCTGAGATATTAATCAACCCATTTCCAGCGCCCGAACTTGTATAATAATACATTTCCCCGGTATCACCCCTTCCATTATGCACCCAAATATCGTCACCGAGCATATTGGTCAGCGCGTTGTTCGCGCTGGTGTTTACATAGGAATAAGCGCTGTAGCCCATTGAACTGACCGAGTTTTTAAACGCGGTGTTTGCGGAGGTGGAATCGTAGCCCGTATATTTGAACGTATAGATGTCCGCGTCACCCTTCGATACCTTCTCAAACGCCCATCTTGAATAATTGCCGTTGCTCGAGGAGCTCATGATAACGCTGTTCGTCGAGGGATTGTCAATCATGTAATTCGAGCCGTTTTTAATGTTGTATGTACCGTCCGAAAGCCTGACCACCGAAAATTGCTGGTAGCTGGCGTTCGAGTCCGTATAAATATCGACGTTTCCGTTTGTGATGTCGAGCACGCGGTTCGCGGAGGAACAGCGCGCGACGAACTTGTAGTTGTCGCCCGGGTGCAGCACGCGGAACTGCTGGTTTGTCCCGCCGTTAAATGTGTATGTAATAACGTCTGTGTAGTTTGCGTCTACGCTGTTTTTTACATCCATGTAACGGCCCGAGCCTACGTTCCTTAGATAATAGTACTCACCCGCGCGTATGCCTGCGGCGTCCGCCGCATGCCCCGTTACGGCGAAGACGGTCGCCATCATTGCCAAAATTAAGACAAATGATATTAATTTCTTACTTCTCATAAATTTTCACTCCTTTATTTTAGTTGTATGAAAAGTGCAATAAAATTATAATTTATATGTTGAATATTGTCAATAAAAGGAGCTTATGAAATGGAAAAATTTCACAAACTCCTTAAAAATGAACTATTTTATTTTCCTGTGGCGCATATTACTCTATCACATAATCCCGCACATACGCATACAGCCGCTCGTCGACGACCGCCTCCACCGATATTCCGTCATCGGTATATTTCTCTTGGAGCAGTGTACCCTGCTGTCTCAGCGTCGCCGTCAGCGGCGCCTGGCCGAACGGCAAAAGCAGCCTGACGCGCCGCATTTTGACCGGCAGGTTTTTTTCCACCGCCTGGAGCAGGCCGTCCACACCCCTGCCTGTCTTTGCGCTGATGCGCACAGCGTCGCCTATCATCGGGATGTTATCGAGCCCGCTTACCAAATCGCATTTGTTGAGCACGGGGATAATCGGCCTGTTTTCGCAGCCGAGCTCACGCAGCAGCTCGCTGGTTACGGTCAGGTGTACCTGCGCTTCCTCGCTCGAAGCGTCGCATACATTTAAAATAATATCGGCCTGCGCCGCCTCCTCGAGCGTGGATTTAAAGGCGTTGACCAGATGGTGGGGCAGACGGCGCACCAGTCCGACCGTGTCGGTCAGCATAACGCTTACGCCGTTTGGAAGCTTCAAGGCGCGCGAGGTTGGGTCGAGCGTTGCGAAAAGCTTATCCTGCGCAAGCACGCCCGCGTCTGTCAGGCAGTTCATCAGCGTCGATTTGCCGGCGTTCGTATAGCCGACGATTGCAACGGTAATCACACCGTCCTTTTCGCGGCGGCGCTTGAGCTGCCCGCGGTGCTTTTCTACCTCGGAAAGCTGCTCCTGCAGCGTTTCCATGCGCCTGCGAATGTGGCGCTTGTCTGTCTCGAGCTTTGTTTCACCCGGGCCTCTCGTGCCGATGCCGCCGCCCAGCCGCGACATCTCGGCGCCCTTGCCCGTCAGACGCGGCAGCATATATTTGAGCTGTGCCAGCTCCACCTGCAGCTTGCCCTCCTTTGAACGCGCGCGCTGCGCGAATATATCGAGGATAAGCATTGTGCGGTCAATGACGCGCACGTCCGTTTCCTTTTCGATATTGCGGATTTGCGTGGGGGAAAGCTCCCGGTCGAAAATAATCAGGTCGATTTCATCGTTTTTGCAGTATTCGGCAATTTCCTGCAAGCGTCCGGAGCCGACGCAGGTTGCGACGTCCGGCTTGTCTTTTTTTTGCGTTACGCTCGTAACCGTCTCGGCGCCCGCGCTCTGCGCAAGCTCAAACAGCTCGTTTAATGAAGCCTGCGCGTCGTATTCGCCCGTATCGACAGACACGAGCAGCGCGCGCTGCGGCTTAATTTCATTTTCAAAAATTTCCATAGGCTTCTCCATTGTTTGTTATTGATTGAATCGTCCGGCGCGGCCGGATGCTTTCACTGTACCACTTCAGGGCGCGCAGGTCAACCGCGCGGCGGGGAAAAAACTGTTTCCATTATGCCCGATTTGTGATAAAATAAGCACTAAAGCAAAAACCGACATGCTTTGCGCCGTTTTTCATGCGGCGCGCTGCTATTGAAAGGTTGTAACGCAGGTGAAACAGCAATACGACGTAATCATTGCGGGTACGGGCGCGGCAGGCCTATACGCGTCTTTACAGTTCGATGAGGACGTAAGCGTCCTACTGATTTCCAAGCGGGAGCTGCCGCTTTCCAACAGCTCGCTCGCGCAGGGCGGCGTGGCCGCGGTGCTCGACCAGGGGCACGACAATTTTAAGCTGCACATCGCGGATACCTTAATCGCGGGCAAATACAAAAACAACCTGGCCGCAATCGAGGTGCTCGTCACCGAGGGACCGAAGGACGTTTTAAGGCTCAAGGAGCTTGGGGTCGATTTCGATAGGGACGAGAAGGGCCATTTGATGATGACGCTCGAGGCGGGGCATTCCCGCCACCGAATTGTCCATCATAAGGACAGCACCGGCAAAGCGATTACCGATACGCTCATTGAAGCGGTCAGGGAACGGGGCAACGCCGATATTGCGGAAAACACGATGCTGTTTTCCCTGCAAAAGACGCAAAACGGCTTTTATGCAGGGCTGATGCGCGACGGCAGCATAGAATGGATTGGCGCGCGCTATTGCATTTTGGCGACCGGCGGGGTCGGCAGAGTGTATGAATATACGACAAATTCCGCCATCGCCACGGGCGACGGCATTACGCTTGCTTATGAGCTAGGGGCGGATATTGGGAATTTGAGCCGCATCCAGTTCCATCCGACCGCGTTTGCGGCCGATAAGGACCGCGAGCGGTTCCTTATCAGCGAGGCGGTGCGCGGAGAGGGCGCCGTTCTGCTCAACTGCAACGGCGAGCGCTTTGCGCACAAATACGACGAACGCGGGGAGCTTGCCCCGCGCGACGTGGTTTCAAACGCCATCATGCAGGAGGCAAAGGCGACGCGGAGCGAACGGTTTTATCTCGACATCACGCACAAAGACCCGGCGTTCGTGAAAAACCGCTTTCCAATGATTTACGCGCGCTGCCTGGAAGAGGGTATCGACATTACCAAAGACAGGATACCCGTTTTCCCGTGCCAGCATTACCTGATGGGCGGCATCGACGTCGACTTGTTTGCGCGTACCTCAATCGACAGGCTGTACGCGGCGGGCGAATGCTCGCACACGGGCGTGCACGGCGCAAACCGATTGGCGAGCAACTCGCTGTTGGAGGCGCTCGTGTTTTCACGCAGGGCGGCCTGCGATATCATGAAAAAGCTGAAGGCCGGTCAGGGCGCGCTGCTTGGGGATGCGCCTCTAGTCCCCAGCACAGAGGGTAAACCCCTGCCGCACGGGCTGCGCACAGAAATCCGCCGGATTATGCAGCGTACGCACTTTGTGCTGCCCAGCCCTGAAAGCGTGCCGGAGGGGCTTAGGCGCACAAGGGAAATCCTGGAACAGGTGAAAACGGGCGGCTACGCGCTCAACCCTGACTTTGTAGAGGCGAAGAGCCTTGCGACAGTCGCGTGCCTTATCCTGGAGGACGTGCTGCAAAAAAGCAATGGAGAAGCAAATAAGAGGGACGGAAAGGAAACATGAATATGGTGAATCCAATCTACATAGACAATCTGATTAAAACGGCGCTGCTTGAGGATATGAATTACCTCGACACGACGACGGACTATCTTATTCCGCGGGAGCAGGAGGGAAGCGCGCGCTTTCTCGCAAAGGCGGAGGGCGTGCTGTGCGGGATGGATATTACCCTGCGCGTGTTTGAGCTGCTGCAGCCGGATTTTCAGGCGGAGGTATTCTTCCACGACGGCGATATTGTAAAAAAAGGCGATATTTTAGCGCGCGTAAGCGGTAAGATGCGCACGCTGCTCAAGGGGGAGCGTACGGCACTCAACCTGCTGCAGCACATGAGCGGAATCGCCACCGCGACAAATGAGGCTGTTAAGCTCGTAGAAGGCACGCGCGCCTCGATTGCGGACACGCGCAAGACCCTGCCCGGCCTGCGCCCGCTCCAGAAATACGCCGTCACGGTAGGCGGCGGGCGAAACCACCGCTATAACCTGTCCGACGCTGCGATGCTCAAGGACAACCATATCGACGCGTGCGGCGGTATTGCAAACGCGGTCGGCGCGCTCAAGGGAAAGCTGGGCCATATGGTAAAAACAGAGGTCGAGGTCAGAAGCCTTGAAGAGCTCAACGAGGCGCTTACCGCGGGGGCCGATGTGATTATGCTTGACAACATGAGCCCGGAGCTTATGAAGCAGGCGGTCGAAATTACAAACGGGCGCGCGCTGTTGGAAGCGTCCGGCGGTATCACGGCGGAGACGCTCAGGGAGGCTGCGCTTTCAGGCGTCGATATTATATCCATCGGCGCGCTGACGCATTCGGTAAAGGCGTTCGATGTTTCAATGAAAATAGACTAAGAATAAATTTAACAAAACAAAGCCGGCGCGGGATTTATTTCCCGCGTCGGCTTTGTTTTTATACAGGTTTTACCGGCACATCCACTGTTTAAGCCGCATAGGCTGTGCTGAAAACAATACATACAAGCACCATCACGGCCATAGAAATCAGACCTAAAATCAAAGCCACAGTTGGGATGATGAACCACACCGCCCTCGGCTTTGCTTTCCCTTTCCGGCGGAATACAGCCCGCGTGATAAAATAGGCGATTAGGCCGGCGATGCCGAGCAGAATAAGGCCTGCGGAAACACAGAACCATACCACAAACAGCACATAAGCCGCAAGAATGGCTGTCGTGAGCAATATCATAATTCTTCCCCCTCAAAATACATTTGTATCATTCTTTTTATCAGCGGAAGGCCATAACCGCCCAGTCGGCAAGCGGCCTCCAGATGCCGGGGAATACGCGCCCGATTAATTCATAGGCTTCCGCCTTCGTTACATAGATAATATCCCCGGGGTTCGGCACCTGGATGGTTTCTATACCGTCCGGCAATACGCCGATTGCAACCGGCGCGGCGCACCACCCGCCGACCGCGATGTGCGTGCCCGCTGCAACGCCGCCCACGCTTGACATGCCCGCCGCAACCCCGCCGAGCGCGAACACACCGACGGCCGTTCCGGCAATCGCGACAATACCCGCTGCAACGCCACCCATTGCGAATAAACCGAGCGCAATACCCGCCATGGCAAAAAGGCCGAGCGCGACGGCGCCAAACGAAATAAGTCCCACTGCGGCGATGCCGATTGAAATAATCCCCTTGCTAATCATCCCAATTGCGACAAAGCCCTTCGCCTTATAAAGGCCGTTGCCTATATTGACGTGCACAAGCGGCATTCCGCATACCGTTCGTTTGCTCTTGTATTCATAATGAAAGCGGCCTGCCTGTTCATTTTTTAGCACCCGCTCCTCACTTGCCGGCTGCTGCGGCGCGGATGCGTCCGTAACCAGGCTGTCCACCGATACGGAAAAAAAGCTGCTGATAGCCATCAGGTTGAGCATATCTGGGTAGGACGTCCCCGTTTCCCTTAGTTAAAGATATTGTTGGGTAAAAAAGAAAGGTCAGTCGATTTTGCCGATAAAGCGGTAGTAGATTTCTACTTCCTGCTCACGGCTTCCGTCCTCACCCTTGACAGCTTCATGGACGGTTATCTTTTCAATCAGAGTGTTCAGAAGTTCTGCGGTCAGCTCCACAGGGTTGACATACTGCTTCATCAGGGCAATCCACTTTTCAGCGTCCGTTGCGGTCTGTACGGCGGCTTCCATTGTTTCGTGAAGCTGCCGGATTTTTGTTTCAAGCTCTTTTTGCTCGTTCTGGTACTTCTCGGAAAGCATATTGAAGTTATACTCGGTAATGCGTCCGGCAGACCAGTCCTCATACATCTTAGCAAACAGCCCGTCAACCTCGGCTTTGCGCTTCTCTGCCTTTTTCAGCTCCGCAGCCTGCTTTTTCTTCGCAAAGGTTCGTTCTTTGTCGCTGGCATTGAGCAGCTGTTTCAACAGCTTGTCCTCGTCTTTCTGTGCCAGTACAGACCAGTATTGCAGTCTCGTAAGCACATAGGCATACAGCACATCATAGCGGATATAGTGCATGGAGCATTGACGCAGTCCCTGTCCGTTCTTGCTGCAATGGTAGTAGCCGTAAGGGTTTTTATTCTGTTTGTTTTCCCCATAGGCTAAAGACCAGCCGCAGTCAGCACATTTTATCAGTCCTGCAAAAATCTGTGTCGTACCGTTTCTGCGTTTCCTGCGTCTGCTGGCAATCAGCTCCTGCACCTTTTGGAACGCTTCCTCGGAAATGATGGCTTCGTGGGTATTCTCCACACGATACCATTCTTCCTGCGGCTTCCGCACTTTCTTCTTGTTCTTGAATGAAATGTTGCTCTGCTTGTTGTGGACGCTGTGACCGATGTAGGTTTCCTCTTTCAAAATGCTCTTGACCTGTGCAATCGTCCACGCATAGGCTTTTTCTGCGGGCGCACCGGCGTAGATATTTGCAAAAGTCCCGTACCTGTCATAGTTCAGCCAGCCGGGGGTAGGTACTTTTTCTTCCACCAGAATCCTTGTAATGCTGGCAGCTCCCCGTCCGTGTACGGCAAGGTCAAAAATCTTCTCCACAATCCAGCGGGTTTCCGGGTCAATCAGAAGATGACCTTTTTTGTCCGGGTCTTTCACATAGCCCAGCGGTGCATAGGCTCCATAGTGTGCGCCATTGGCAAACCTTGTGTGCATGGCAGCCTTGACCTTTTTGCTGGTCTGGCGGGCGTGCATCTCATTCAGGATGTTCAAGAACGGGGCAAGCTCGCTTTCTCCGTTGAGCGTGTCCACATTGTCATTGATGGCAATGTAGCGTACACCCTTGCTGGGGAAATAGATGTCCGTGTACTGTCCGGTCAGGATGTAGTTTCTTCCCAGACGGGATAAATCCTTTGTGACAACGCAGTTGATTTTCCCATCCTCGATGTCATCAATCATTCTCTGGAAGCTGGGACGCTCAAAATTCGTTCCGCTCCATCCATCGTCAATGTACTCGTCTGCCACGGTCAGCCCATGCTCGGCGGCGTACTGCCGTAACATCATGCGCTGAGTCTGGATGCTGCCGCTTTCGCCCTGTAATTCATCGTCACGGCTCAGTCTCAAATAAAGTGCTGTGTTATAAATCGTTGTATTGTATGGTTGTTTCACGGTTAAAAATCCTCCTTCAAAAAGAAACAACCCACGCTTATACAATACTCGCTGGTACAAGTATATCATAAGCGTGGGCTGATTGACAGTCATGATTCCGTATTTTTTCAGGAAGCGGCGGCAGCGTGCTGAATCACATCTTCCAGCAGGCTGTCAAGCGGCTTCCCGTCCTGTGCGAAATGCTCCGATACCTTGATTCGTACTTTCCCCATGACAAAATACTGGGTGCCGTCTTTATCGGTAAGCAGGGTGCCGCTGTTTTCGTTGTTACTCTCGTTTTTGCTTTTTACCATAGGCAGTTACCTCCATAAAATAGATTATCCGGCGGGGAGCAGCCCTGCCGGAATGAAAAAATAGTTGTATATTCAGTTCAAGTGGCGAAGTGGCAATACTGGCAATCTATAAAAATCCTGCCACTTGGATGTTCTTTGCCACTTCATTATGCTTTCAGAGACAGCAGCCATTGTGTACTGCTCCGCTCGGAAATCAGTTTGTTTCCCAAACTCTGCTTTGCGGTTCGGACTGTCCGGGCAGAAATGCCACGCTGGGCTGCCGCTTTGTCTATATCTGCACTTAACATCTGCTTTCCGTCTGCCAGCAGGTCAAGTATCAGCTTTTCCGCCTGTTCCGCTTTGGTTTCCGTATGCTCCACACCGGCAAGCAGCTCATCTGCGGTCATGTCATATTCGCCTATCCACTGAAAACCGTTGCCGTCCCCTAAAGAGAACGCCAGCGACTTCCCCGGCGGGGCAAGGGAGCTTTTCTCCTGTATCAGCACCCTCGTGGTGGGGTCATTCTTTACTTTGCCGATAAACAGCAGGCTGCGGACAACCGCTGTGATGTCGATGGAGCCTAAGCCCCGGTAGGTACTCTGGCTTCCGGCGGCTTTGTTCAGATGCCCGATCAGGATAATGGCACAGCCTGTTTCCTGTGCGATTTCTCCCAGCTTTCGGAAAATGGGGCGTACCTCGTTTGCCCGGTTCATATCCACATCAGCCCCTAAAAACGCCTGCACCGGGTCGATAATCAGCAGTCTTGCATGATTCTCCCGGATAGCCCTTTCAAGCCTTTTATCAGAAAGTGTCAGCGGCTTATCTCCATCGTCAATGACCATCACCCGGTCAAGGTCTGCCCCAGCTTCCAGAAGCCGTGGCTTTACCGTATCGCCCAGCCCGTCCTCGGCGGTCTGGTAAATGACGTTGAAAGGCTCCAGCGGTTCCATGTTGGGGAGAGTACGGCGATTGGTACAGGCAGCCGCAAGCTGCATGGCAAAATAGGTCTTGCCCTCGCCGGGGTTGCCCTGTAAAATTGTCAGCTTCCCAAAAGGCAGGTACGGCTCCCACAGCCATTCCACCGCCACCTCCTGCACCTCGCTCATGCGTATCATGGGAACGGGCGGCTCCGCTGCCGGTTCTTTCAGTGTGATTGTCTCCACTATATATTTGCGGTTTGGTATTTCCTCCCGGTGCTGCAACACTTCATTCCAGTCTTTCATAGCCGGGAGCAGACGCAGGACGGTCAAGTCCTCCGGCAGTTCAGAAGAAAGGCGGGTGCAGCCCTCGTTCCCGGCATTGTCATTATCCAGACACAGAAATATCCTGCGGATGTCCGGGCGTTCAGAAAGGAAATGCGTCAATGCTTTTCCAGCCACACCGCCCAGCGAAAGATAGCTGCGTTTCGTCCAGTCTTTGGGATAAAGGCAGATAAAGGACAGCATATCAATCGGGGCTTCAAAGACAAAGAGCTGGTCGCTGTCTCCTTGATAGCTGAAATTACAGGCTTTATCCGAACCGCTCACATCCTGCCGGAACTGATCGGCTGTTCCCCGGCAGTGTGCATATCTGGGAATACCGGGTGTACCTTGTGTTCCGCTGTCCCGTCCTACAAACACCACATTATGGTGGGTGTCCTCGTAAATATCCCCGGCGGCAACAAAGGTATCGACAATGCCCCGGTCAATCTTTCGTTCCTCTGTCAGATATTTTATCGCTTTTGTGTTGGTGGTATTGTGCAATGGGAGCCGGAAGTCAGGCGATGGGGCGGGGCAAGCGTCCGGCTTGCCTGCGCCTGCTTCGCCGGTCAACAGCTGCACCGCTTCCGGGAATGACTTGCCGTAAAACTCCATCACAAAATCCACCGGATAGCCGCCCCTGCTCTGGCTGTGCCGGAACCATTTATTTCCTCGTACTGTCAGGCTGTCATGGCATTTCCAGCGGTATTCCTTTCCGCTGCGTATGAGGGTTTCCCCTTGTGACCGTAAGAAATCTTCCATATTGGTCTGATTTGCCCGGTCTATCTGTTCCTGCGAATAATACAAAATCGTCTCACCTCCAAAATCATAATTCTATCTCGTGTTTCTTTCTCTGTATGTCCATTGGCTGTTCTCTGTGACGCAGTGCGGTATCTACAGCATTCTGTACCTGCCGAAGCCGTATGACTTCCTCCCGCAGCGGCTTGTGCTGTGGGGACAGCCCGGCATACTCTGCTTTTAATTGTGCATATTCCTGTTTCCATGCTTTCAGGGCAATGGGTTCTCCATCCAGCTTTTCTTTCAGAATACGGCGGGCGGCATAAAACAGCCGCAGGTCTGCGCCGTGGGCTTCTTCAAATTTTTCCCTCTGTTTCTTAAATTTGATAGTGTTCAGTTCCGTATGAACAGGCTTTAGACGCTGGTAATTTTCACCCTGCCGTATCAATTCCTCTAATTCTTTCATCCGGGCGGATTTTTCTTTCATGGAGCCGCCCAGCGTTTCAAATTCCCCGCTGACAGTGGAAAGACGTTCCTGCAAATCTTCCAGCGTAAACAGCTTGTTTTCTGTCAGATAATTGACCGCTTCCGCAAACTGTTTTAGGTTGCCGGTTCTGGCTTTATTGCTCCATGCCCCAGCATTTCGTTCATCATAATAAGCGATCAGCAGGTCGGCAAGGCTGGGTGTCTGGGGTTTGGAAAGTTCTTCTTTTACTTCTGCCATCCAGCCGAACAGGGCTTTGATTTTCTTGCGTACATCCTGCATGAGCCGGTTAGTGGCTTTAATCCAGCGGTTCAGTTCCCCTTTCTCGGTGCGGATGCCTTTTGCTTCCATCTGCCGGACGTTGGCTCCCTCATGGACAGTAGGTATCAGGTCAACCCCCTGCCGCACATAGGAGCGGTGGTCGATACGCACATCCAGCCCCTTTTCTTCAAATTTCCCATTGCATAACACGCTCCATGCTTCCCGCCAGCGTTCCAGCGTTTCCGGCTCGTGCCAGTCGGTGGTATGGACAGCGTTAAACACATAATCGCCGTTCTTATCCCGGACACGGTTTCCATCTTCATCAAGGATATATTCCCGCCGCTGTTTCTGTCCCCATGTACCATCAGGATTCAAGGGGCGCATGGTTGTCATTACATGGAAATGTGGGTTGGGGATACCGCCCTTTTCCTTGTCCGGGGTGTGAAAGGCAAGGTCGGCAATCATACCATTTGCCACAAACTGCTCCTGCACAAACTTCCTCGCCAGCTCTATATTTTCTTCCATCGTCAATTCATTCTGCATAGCAATGTCAAAAGAATAGGCAAGCTGGGCTTTGGGGTGCTTCTCACATTTCTCCACGGCGTTCCAGAGGGCTGCCCGGTCAAGATATTCTTCCGGGGCATGGGGCGGCAGCATGATTTCACAAGCAATCACACCGCCTTTTCTCGTGTAGTCGCTGACCTCTCCATAGTAGCTGCTGAAAAGACGTTCCCCGGAACGGTAGGCTGCGCTGGCAATGGCGCTCTGACCGGCACTTCGTTTAATCTGGTCGATTGAAAAATGATAAAGTGCTATCCTTAGTCACCGCCTTTCTCCTGCGCTGTACTCCGGCTGTGGCTCTCCATAGCGGACTGGATGAGCTGTACCGATTGCGGCAGGTGCAGGAGATTATCCATCAGGGAATAAAATTCTGTTTCGGTCAGCTCCTTTGTCTGTGGCACAATGCTCTCAATGGCTGCCCCGTGGGTAATCAGCCGGTGCGTCCGCTGTTTCCGGGAGCCGCTTTCCAGATATGCCTGCCGGTTTTTCAAACGCTGCATTTTCCGTTTTTCCTGTTCCAGCAGGACGGTGGTTTTTTCATATTCTCTTTTTAACTGTTCTAAAGATTTTCCCATGTTCTCACATCCTTTCTTTCAGATAAAAATAGTGTCTTCGACACTTCAACTCCCCTGCCCCTCAATCATGAGGGATAGGGGTTTCTTTTTGCTTCATTTTGCTTCATAATGGTCTTATGAATATCTTACAAAAAATTTTTATCGAACATTATGAAGAAATGATTTATCTTCAACATCCTCGTGATGCTATTGTTGAGAATGTAGAAAAAATGATTCATTGTGGCGATCCATCTTATGGTGGCGCCATGTATATTTGTCCCAATTGTGGTAATTTCAAATTTACTGCTTTTCGTTGTCATTCTCGCTTCTGTCCAACTTGTGGTAACATGTATTCCATTGACAGAACTACTGCTATGTCTTTTAAGATTATTGATGTACAACATCGGCATTGTGTTTTTACCATTGATGATTCTTTGCGGCCTTTTTTTCTTAAAGACCGTTCTCTTCTTAACTGCCTTTTTTCGGCAGTCAACAGCGTGATTTCTCGTATGTTCCATAAAGAAAATAAATCTGAATTATTTACTCCTGGATTTATTTGCGTCCTTCATACCTTTGGCAGAGATTTAAAATGGAATCCTCACATTCACTGCCTTGTTTCTGAAGGTGGTGTTGGTAATACTCTTTCCTGGCGACACTTCAAACATTTTAACTATCATTTTTTACGTGATGCGTTCCAAACTGCTCTTTTAAATGAACTCCATCAAAAAATAGGTCCAGCTTTCAAAAAAGTAAAATCTGCTATCTATGCAAAAGATAAAAATGGTTTTTATGTTCGCGCCATGCCTAACAAGTGTAATCCTTCTCAGGTTATCAAATATATCGGTCGTTATCTTGGCAGACCTGTTATTGCTACTTCTCGCATTGATTCTTACGATGGTGATTTTGTCACCTTCCATTACAACCGTCATGAAGACAATAAACTTATTACAGAAACTGTTCCTGTTTTGGAATTCATTGACCGCTTAACACAACACATCCCTGAAAAACATTTTAAAATGATTCGCTATTATGGTATTTACGCTCGTCACCGTAATTCTGACAATTTTTTACGAAAAGCCATTTCCAGAGAAAAACATAACTTTTTTCTTTCACTCAATAGGTGGCGTGATTCAATCTTACATTCTTTTGGTTACGATCCTTTAAAATGTCCGAACTGTGGAAAAACCATGCTATTTTTAGAACTATATTTTAATCATAATCCTGTTCCTTTGCATGAATTATACGAAAAGGCTATGCAAAAACATAGATGTCGTTCGCCTGCCTCGTTTTCATATCTTCCAAAACCTCTTTTCTCATGATAAACTCAATATATCTTAAGAACGGAGGCCACACTATGAAACGTATAACAGAAGCAGAACTCGCAAAGGAACTAAGGGAACAGTACATTAAAAATCCACCGGAAGGTATGACTTCTAAAGAAGTCCATGACATGAGTGACGACGAACTTCTGGATATGGATTATTTCTTACATGAATTTGATAACCTTGATGATGACGATTTTGGTGAAGAGGGCTTTTACATCTTTTAATCCAAACCGTCTGATTCACTATGCCCGCTTTTGAGCGGGCTATTTTAGTCCCCAAGTTCTCCGAAAGGAGAACTTTCCTATAAAGTAAAGAAAGACCATCCGCAGACGGTCAGTGTGTCGGTACTTCTATAAAACCCGATGAAAAGGGAAAGACGCAAAGCGGATTTCTCTTTTCGGCGGGTACACAGGGGATAGCCGCTTTAGCGGCGCAAGGGAGCGCGGGTCTCCAGTGGAGACCTCAAAGTGCGAAGCGCTTTGAAGCGCCGACCGAGTCGGCAGACGAGAGAGCCACCTTGTCGGAGCGAAGCGAACGCAGACTTCCTCTGACTGCAAAAGCTGGCGGTCAGGGAAGCAGCTCCGCAGGACGCACGATACGGGTCTGAAAGACCTGTATAGAAGTGCGCCCTTAGTTCCTAAGGGATTTTTGGCTTCCTGCGCTTCCCCTGCAAAAAATCAATCCTTTTCCCGGTCAGCCTTTCTCGCTGAACGCTTGGAAAGATACTTCGGGCAGTCAACCACAACCACCCGGAAGCTCTGTTTACATTGGTGCTGGCATTTCCGGCACAGTTCGTTGTAAGTGATACGGGTGCGGTCATTTAAGAAGAAAGACCATTCCAGCCGCCGCTTGTTGCTCATTCTCGCCATAACCGGCTCCTTTCTCCGTTTCTATCCGCTGTACGCAGATAGGCGGGTTTGGTGTAGCGTTTCGGTATCATTTTCAAGGTTTTTTCCCTCTGTATGCGCCTTTGGGAAAGGCGGCAGTATTGCAGATAGGAAATGATACTTTCCATTTATTTGTTGCTTTTCGGTACGGTCTCGGAGCCTTTTGCCATCCATTCAAAAAAAGCAATCTTGCTGACCTTGATAAGTCTGCCCCTGCGGAACGCTGGGAAGCCGGGGGTGTGTACCAGCTCATATGCGCTCACTCTTGAAATTCCCATAATCCGCTGGATGTCTGCCACATCCAGAACCAGCGGTAAATCGTCATAGCTGCTCAATCTTTTTTTATCGTTCATTCTGTTCCTCCCATAAATCAAATAAGTTAAAATGCTTCCTGCTGCCGTTCTCCCCAAAAGCCGTTATCCTAAAAGCTACATCTCTGTAACTGCCCCATTCCTGTGGCGTTTCCCGGCATTGGTGCGCTGGATGCGTCACTTCTCCTGCCGGTCATATCCCTTTTGGACGGTCATTCACTTGTC